>NZ_MYFP02000011.1:0-75717 GCF_004514465.2 Microbacterium sp. MEC084
CGGGCTGTTCAAGAACGAAGCCATCCGCGACGACTCCCCATTCCGCAACGGGCCGCTGCGGACCGTCGACGACGTGGAATGGGTCACCGCCGAATGGGTCGACTGGTACAACCACCGGCGCCTGCACTCCACGCTCGGCGATGTCCCGCCCGACGAGTTCGAGGCCGTCTACTACGCTGACCTCGAAACGCCATCCCACCCGGTGCTGGCACCCGCATAGGAGCGGCAGAGAACCGGGGACGCTTCACGTCCCCCTCGGGGCTGAACCGGGACCCATGCAGCGGGCAGTCCCACGACCGCTCGGCCGTGTTCCACTCGAGGATCCCGCCCATGTGGGTGCACACCCCCGACACGCGGCACACCACCCCGTCGATCCGCGCCTCCGCCACGGGATGCCGCCCGTCCCGCACCACATGCCCCTCGCCTTCGGCCAAATCCCCCGATCCGGTCACCGTCCGCACGACCCCGCCAACGAGCGACGCCGCGACGGAGGCCTGGGCCGCCACGAAGTCGACCCCATCCACAAGCCGCAGATGCGGCGAGCGCAGCGCCTCGGCCCAGGGCACGGGCTCGCGCAGGATGTCGCCGGCGATGGTGAGCGCGGCGGCGGGGGCGTTGGTCATGCCCCACTTGTCGAAGCCCGTGGCGGCGTAGATGCGGCCGTTGGTGCCGGGCATCGCGCCCGCGAAGGGGACGCGGCTCACGGTGCGGTAGTCCTGCGCGGCCCACCACGTGACGCGCACGGCGCCGGCGAAGTTGTCGCCGGTCCAGTCGTCGAGCTCGCGCAGCAGCCGGTCGGTCTCGCGCTCGCGCCCGGTGGTGAAGGCGCCGCCGCCGACCACGAGCAGCTCGCGGCCGTCCTCGCCGCGCGCGGTGCGCAGCGACCGCCCCTCGGGGTCCAGCGACAGGAACACCCCGCGCGGCAGCGGCCCGACCACGCGGTACGCGGCCACGAGCGAGCGCGACGGCACCAGCCGGGCGAAGAACGCGGCGCGGTCGATCACGGGCGATCCGGTGGTGACGACCAAGGTCTCGGCGTCGAGCTCGCCGGCCGTGGTCTGGACGACCACTCCCCCGTCCTCGACCTCGGCGCCCTGCACGCGGCATCCGGTCACGATGGTCCCGCCGTGCGAGCGGATCTCGGCCGCGAGCTTGGCGAGCAGGCGCATCGGATGGATCTGCGACTGGCCGTGCATGCGCAGCGCGCGCGTCACGGGGTACGGCAGCCCGGCGTCCTGGCCCTGCGCGAGCACGTCCACGTCCACGCCGACCGCGGCCATCGCCTCGGCCTCCTGGTCGACGGCCCGCTCGCCCTCGGAGGTGGTGGCGTAGGTGACGGCGTCGACCTGCTGGATCGCATCGTGCTCGCCGGCCAGCTCGCGGCGCACCCAGTCCTGCCCGGCGCGGTTCGCCTCGACGTACGCCTCCAGCGCCTCGAGCCCGGCGTGCGACTGGATCTGCGAGTACACCGATCCCTGCAGCAGGCTCAGCTTCGCGGTGGTGTTGCCGGTGGTGGCGGCGCCGACGTCGCGCCCCTCCAACACGGCGACGCGCTGCCCGCGTCGTGCGAGCAGCGCGCCTGTGGCGAGTCCGGCCAGCCCGGCGCCCGCGATCACCACGTCGGTGTTCGCGGGCGGCTGGGCGTCGGTCTGGATGGGCGGCGACGTCAGCCGCCAGAGGGACTGGGGTGCCGTCATCCGGCTCCCGCGGCCGCGAGCGGCGGCTGGGTGGTCGCGCGCGAGACCCCGCGGCGTCCGCCGGGCGGGAAGTGCGCGATCGGCTTGGGTCGCTCGGCGCGGCTCGCGCTCGCGGCGAGCAGGTCGGCGGCCATGAGCAGCACGCTCTGCATCGAGGTGTGCCTGGTCGTGCCGCGGGCGCCCTGCACCCACACGGCCTCATAGCTCGGCTCGTGGTCGTCCGTCGGGATCTGCTCCACGTACGCGATCACACTGGCTGCATCGCACGACGCCACGCTGCGGTCGCACACGCGCCAGGCCCCCTCACCGAGGGGAACGAGCTCGAGTTGGCGATAGTTGTCCATGGTGAGTCACCACCTCCGCATTTAGTGTGCGAAACAAGTGCACCGACTTCCACCGGTTGACACGCGGCGTCAGGCCCGGTAGTGGGTCCAGGCGTCGGTGGCCACGCGTAGGGTCATCCCGTGCTCTACGCCTTCATCGACGAGTCCTACACTGCGGACCGGTACTACGTGGCGGCCGTCGTCGTGAAGGAAGAGCACCTCGGCACGGTCAGCCGCGCGCTCACGGAAGCTCGAGCGTATGCGAAGACGTTCGGCGTCGACGAGGCCCAGATCGAGTTCCACGCTCACGCGCTGATGACCGGACGCAGCGGATGGGAACCAGTGCGCGGCAAGACCCGCGCCGCGCTCGCGATCTACCGCGACGCCCTGACCCGCATGGCCCGACTGCCGGCGACGTTGATCATCCGAGGCGTCGATATCCCCCGGCTGCACGCGCGTTACCGGTATCCGCAGCGCCCGCACGAGCTGACGTTGCGTCACCTTCTCGAGCGAATCGACGACCTCGCGCGCTCGCGTGGCGATGTCGTGACCGTGATCGCCGACGAGATCCAGGATCAGGCGGATCACATCGCGCGCGCCGCCTGGTACCAGCAGAACGGGACGGGTGGATCGCGCTCGAGTCGGCTTGCGCAGATCCAGATGCCGATCGTGTTCGGGTCCTCAGCGGAGTCTCCAGGCATCCAGCTCGCCGATCTGGCGGTCTACCTATACCGACGCCTGGACGCTCACACCGAGACGCATCCGCGGACGGCACGCGAGGTGGAACGCCTCTGGAAGCTCCTGCAGCCGATCTGCCGACACGCCTCACGGTGGGATCCGTAGAAGCACGAAAGCCCCGCGATGCGGGGCCTCCGGCGGACAACGCTCCGGTAACCGGCTCGTCGTCCTTCGACGTTAACACGAATCCCGGACATTGCGGCGTGTCCTGCCGCGATTCATCGGTTCGGATGCTCGCTGACCGAGGGTCGAGCCCCTTTCGGGCGCCCCCGATTGGGCGGACGATGGTGACCAACCGACCCTTCCGCATCAGGAGGCGGACATGAGCACCACGGACGACCCTCGCAACGACCACTACTTCACCTCGCCTGAGCGCATCCAGCGCCACCTGCCGGGCCCGGATGACGTGGACTACGGCTCCTCCCGACATTGGGGCCTGCCCGTCCCCGCCGATGCGTTCCGTCCGGGCGAGTGGGTCGACGACGACCCGCGCGAGGGTCCGCACTGGCGCTGGACGCCCACCGGGACCGAGGGCGGCGAGTTCCACCTCGACACGATCGTGCCGTCGGCGGACACCCGGGGTCAGCCGGGCCGTTCCATCCACGACCCGGAGGGCGGACACTGAAGGCAGAGCTCATCACATCCCCACCACGAACAGGAGGCGGACATGAGCACCGAGGAGAAGGACGCACGGCGACCGCACCGCTTCGGGGACGACCCCGACGAGGTCATGATCGAGACGCAGGCCGGGCTGGCCGCGGCGGGCCTGCCGCCCGGGATCCCGCCGGTGCCGCCCGTGGGACACAACCCCGGGCCCGACGACGTGATGTACATCGGCGAGAACATGGGCACGATGCCGCACTCCGCGGAGGAGTACCGCCCCGCCGAGGTGGATGAGCCCGACACCCGGCACGCCCCGGGCCACTGGGTGCCGAGCGGCATCGGCGAGAGCGGCCGGATCGTCGAGGAGTACATCCCCGGCGCCGACGCGCGCGCCGCCGGCCGCTCGGGCCACCTCGACGGCCCCGCCGACGTGCACAACGTCATCCACCCGCACGTCGGCGCCGTGCGCGAGGACCTCAACCTCGCCACGCCGTCGCAGCGCGTGCAGGGCCTGATCGTGCAGATGGAGGCCGATCTCGCCACCCGCCGGCTCGCGCCGGAGGCAGTGCAGTACGTGCTCGAGGAGCGCCTCGCGCAGGCCGGCATCGAGGCGGACGACGACGAGATCCAGCGGCTGGTGGAGCAGATCACGTCGGAGGCCGCGCCGACCGACGTCGAGCACGGGGAGCCGGGCGCCAGCCGGCGCCTGTGACCCGGGCGCGGGACCGGGCCGGGCGCGGGGATCGCCCGAGAGCGTGCGGACCCCGCGCCTAGGGCGTTCCCGGGCCTGCGTCAACCCCGTTCAGTGCGCGCCGACTGCGGCGGACGATGGGCGCGAACCCATCCCATCCACGAGCAGGAGGCGGACATGAGCACGTACGACGACCAGCCCGACACCCAGGGCACCGACCCCCTCGACGCGGAGCTCGGCGAGGAGGGCCAGGGCGATCTCACCCCCGAGGACGGGCCCGAGCGCTCGGACCAGATCGGTGCCTCGATCATCAACGAGGACCAGGCCCTCGGCGGCCCCGTGCTCACGACCTCGCCCGACCGCGATGCGGGCCTCGCGCCGGGCCCGGATGACGTGGTCTACGAGGGCGACAACGTCGACACCACGCCGTACCCCGCCGACGACTTCCGCCCGGATCCGGATGAGCTCGCCGCCCCGGATGCGACCGGCGGCAGCAGCCTCGAGCAGGGCATGGACCCCTCGCACGCGACCGACGGATGGACGCCGGACGCTCCCGAGACCGAGCAGGATACGGGCGGCGGCGGCGCGGGCACGGTTCCCGCCGGGCGCGAGGGCGCCGACTCGGGCGCGGTCGACAGCGTGAGCGTCGAGGGCACCTCGAGCCCCGACGTCGAGCGCTCGAGCCAGAACGACATCGCGGGCGTCGGCCCGGCCTCGGGTAGCGACGCGGCGTCGGGCGGCGGCGAGGCCGCTCCGTCGGGCTACGAGCCGTCGGGCGCCAACGCCGCCGCGGAGCCGGGCTCCGACCCCCAGGCGGTCGAGGACGCCCCGACGCAACACGGCTCGGCCGATCCGAGCATCGCGGGCGTTCCGGATGCCGTCGGCCCGGGCGGCAGCGGACTGCAGACCGGCACGCGGCAGGACCTCAACGACGCCACGATCGCGCAGCAGGTGCAGGGCATCGTCGTGCAGATGCAGGGCGACCTCGGCACCGACCGCCTCGCGGAGTCGGAGGTGCAGCACGTGCTGGAGGAGCGGCTGACCCAGGCGGGCATCAGCGCCGACGTCGAGCAGATCGAGGAGCTCTCACGACAGATCGTCTCGGGCAGCGCCCCGACCGACGTCGACGAGGGCGAGCCCGGAACCAGCAGCAACCTGTGAGACCGGCCCGGCGGGCGGGGATCGAAACGGCGCTTCCTTCTCCCCGCCCGTCGGTGCCCTCGCTCGGGGCGCCATGCCCCGCCGGATCCCGGGCGGACCCCGGGCGAACACGAAGGGGAAGACATGAGCACTCCCGACCAGGACGCGGACACCCCGCGCGAGGGGTACGGCGTCGAGCGACCGGACGAGCAGTACCGCGGCCGGCAGGACGAGGCCGAGCAGTGGGGCCCGCCCGACAGCGAGTCGCCGCAGACCCCGCGCGAGGGCTACGGCGTCGAGCGCACCGACGACCGCCTCGCCGACGAGGCCTCGGAGGAGGCCTTCGTGGAGGACTCGTCGGACGAGGACGCGGAGCAGTCGTTCGGCCTGCCGCAGGAGTCGGCCGACGGCCAGTCGGCGGACGCCGGCTCGTACGCGCAGTCGGAGCTGCCGGACTCGGACGAGCCGTTCTCGCGCTCGGCGGACTGAGCGCGGGCGTTTCGTCTCCGGCTCCTTCGTCGCCTCCGCTCAACGACCGGGGGACATGCGCGGGTCGTTGAGCGGAGCGAAGCGGAGACGAAACGCCTTGAAGCCCCGCGCCTAGACTGGAACCCATGTCCCACAACGCTTCCGAGGCGACGGCCGGCGTGCGTCCGCCCCGCATCACCGTGCTCGACATCCTGCGATTCGCGTCGGAGCTGGTGGCGATCGCGAGCCTCGCGGTGTGGGGCTTCGCGGCGTGGGACTTCCCGTGGAACATCGTCTTCGGCCTCGGCGCGCCCGCCCTCGCCATCCTGGTGTGGGCCCTGTTCGTCTCACCCAAGGCCGTGTTCTCGGTGCACCCGTTCATCCGGGCGCTCGTCGAACTGCTGGTGTTCCTGTCGGCGACGGTCGCGTGGTGGGCGCTGGGTCAGCCGTGGCTGGGCCTCGGCATCGGCGTGGTCAGCGTCGTGATCGGCGTGCTGCACGGCCGCCGCGAGCTGGCCGCGTAAGCCGTGGCCGACGCCCTCGAGCTGCTGCGCGCCGAGCTCGGACCCCTCGTCGACACCTCTCCCGCCGCGCTCGACGACGCGCGCGCCGACAAATCGGGGCACCGCGCGGCGGCTCCCCCGATCGCGGTCGTGCACGCCGAGTCGGTCGCGCACGTGCAGGCGACCCTCCGCATCGCGAGCGCCACCGGCACGCCGGTCGTGACGCGTGGCGCGGGCACCGGGCTCGCGGGCGCCGCCAACGCCGGCGGCGGCGAGATCGCGCTCTCGGTGCGCCGGATGACGCGCATCCTCGAGGTCTCCCCCGACGACCTGCTCGCGGTGGTCGAGCCGGGCATCCTCAACGCCGAGCTGAACGCGCACCTCGCGCAGCACGGGCTGTGGTGGGCGCCCGACCCGGCCAGCCGCGACATCTCGACCGTGGGCGGCAACATCGCAACGGGCGCCGGCGGGCTGCTGTGCGCCAAATACGGCGTCGTGCGCGACGCGGTGCTCGGCGTCGATGTCGTGCTCGCCGACGGGCGCCTCATCCGGATGGGCCACCGCAGCGTCAAGGGCGTCACCGGCCTCGACCTCACGTCGCTCATGATCGGCTCCGAGGGCACGCTCGGCGTGATCGTCGGCGCGACCCTGAAGCTGCGGCGCCTCGTGCCCGGCACGGTGTGCACGATCGCGGCGACGTTCCCGACCGTCCGCGCGGCCGCGGCCGCGTCGTCGGCCGTCACGGCCTCGGGCATCCAGCCGTCGATCATGGAGCTGATGGACGCCACGAGCCTCGCGGCCGTCCACCGCCTGCTCGCGCTGCCGGCCCCGACGCCCGGCGCCTCGCAGCTGACCATCCAGACCGACGGGCCCGCCGCGGCGGCCGAGGCGGACGCGATCGCCGAGGTGCTGCGCGCCTCCGGCGGCACCGTGGCGCTGACGCACGACCGCGCCGAGGGCGAGCGCCTGCTCGCCATCCGTCGCGCCATGCACCCGGCCATGGAGTCGCTCGGCAACGCCCTGATCGAGGACGTCTCGGTGCCGCGGTCGCAGATGGCCGCGATGTTCGACGAGATCGCGCGCGTCGAGCGCGAGCACGGCGTCGCCATCCCGACCGTCGCGCACGCGGGCGACGGCAACCTGCACCCGAACTTCGTGTTCCAGGGCGAGGACGTGCCTCAGCTCATCTGGGACGCGGCCGACGACCTGTTCCGCGCGGCGATCCGCCTGGGCGGCACGCTCACAGGCGAGCACGGCATCGGCCTGCTCAAGCGCCGCTGGCTCGCGGACGAGCTGGGCGACGACCAGTGGCGCCTGCAGCGCGACATCGCCCGCGTCTTCGACCCTCAGGGGATCCTCAACCCCGGGAAGGTGTTCGAGGAGCGCTGAGGGGCTCGCCCCCCTGTGGTGGTTGAGCGACGAGCGCCAGCGAGGAGTCGAAACCGCCCGGACCGTCCCGCAACGGTGTGCGCCGCGGGGAGGCTCAGCGGGTTTCGACTCGCTTCGCTCGCTCAACCACCACGGGGCGGGCTTCGACTCGCTTCGCTCGCTCAACCCGTTTCGTCTCCGCTCGCTGGCGCTCGCTCCGCTCAACGACCGGGGGGGTGACGTCCGGTCGTTGAGCGGAGCGAAGCGGAGACGAAACGGCTTACAGG
Organism: Microbacterium sp. MEC084; assembly: GCF_004514465.2. Classification (NCBI taxonomy): domain Bacteria; kingdom Bacillati; phylum Actinomycetota; class Actinomycetes; order Micrococcales; family Microbacteriaceae; genus Microbacterium; species Microbacterium sp. MEC084. Next base: position 7,819 of record NZ_MYFP02000011.1, read on the forward strand.
CCCTGCCAGGCGGGCTTGTTGGCGTAGGTGTAGCGGTAGTAGTCGGCGTGCGCGAGGCGCGAGGCGGCCGCCTCGTCGACCACGACCGTGACGTGCGGGTGCAGCTGGATCGCCGAGCCGGGCAGCGACGCCGTGACCGGACCCTCCACTGCGCCGGCGACGGCCTCGGCCTTGCCCTCGCCGAACGCGAGCAGCACGAGGTGGCGCGCCTCCAGGATGGTGCCCAGGCCCTGCGTGATGCAGTGCATCGGCACGTCGTCGATCGAGTCGAAGAAGCGGGCGTTGTCCTCGCGGGTCTGCTGCGTCAGGGTCTTGACGCGCGTGCGCGACGCGAACGACGATCCGGGCTCGTTGAAGCCGATGTGGCCGTCGGTGCCGATGCCGAGGATCTGCAGGTCGACGCCGCCGGCCTCCGCGATCGCGGCCTCGTAGTCCTCACCGTGGTGCTCGATGCCCTCGAGCGAGCCGTCCGGCACGCGGATGCGGGCGGGGTCCAGGCCGAGGGGCTCGACGACCTCGCGCGTGATGACCGAGCGGTAGCTCTCGGGGTGCGCCGGGTCGATGCCGACGTACTCGTCCAGGGCGAAGCCGCGCACCTGCGACAGGTCCACGCCCTCGAGGCGCGGGCGCAGGGCCTCGTAGACCGGGAGCGGCGTCGATCCGGTGGCCAGGCCGAGCACGGCGTCGGGGCGGCGCGCGATGAGCTTCGCGATCTCGTCGGCGACGAGCTCTCCGGCGGCGGTCTTGTTCGGGACGATGACGATCTCAGCCATGCAGCACGCCTCTTTCGGGTGGGGATGACGCGAGCCGAGCGCCCGGCGCGCACGCCCCGATCCTAGGGCGGAGGCGCACGCGTGTCCCGTTCGCGGCCGTCCCGATGATCGAACGAAAGCCGCCGCGCAACCCCCTTCGGCCGGTCGCGACCGGGTGTTAGCGTCGCGCACATGCCTCTCGCACTGCTGCCGTGGCCCGCATCCGTGACCGTCGTCGAGGGCCCGCCGCTGCGGACCGCACCGGGATCGCGGCGCGAGATCGCCGACCGGCTGGCGGATCGGGCGGAGCTCACGTTCGCCGAGGGGCACGGGTTCGAGGGATACCTGCTGCTCGTGAGCGCGAACGGCGTGCGCGTCGAGACGTCCACCCAGGCCGGCGCGTTCTACGCGCGGCAGACCCTCGCGCAGCTGATCGAGTTCGACGAGCAGGGCCCGCTGCTGCCGGCGGTCGAGATCCGCGACGCCCCGCGGTTCGCCTACCGCGGGCTGATGCTCGACGTCGTGCGGCACTTCCATCCGGTCGAGACGGTCGAGGCCGTGATCGACCGCGCCGCGTCGCTCAAGCTCAACGCCCTGCACCTGCACCTCACCGACGACCAGGGCTGGCGGCTGCAGCTGCGTTCGCATCCCGAGCTCGCCGAGCACGGCTCGGGCAGCGAGCTGGGCGGCGGCCCCGGCGGCTCCTACACGCTCGAGGACTGGCGGCGCATCGTCGACTACGCCGCCACCCGCCACATGATCGTGGTGCCCGAGTTCGACCTGCCCGGCCACACGCACGCCGTCGGCCTCAGTCACCCGGAGCTCGTGGCCGAGCCGGTGATCACGGACGAGGTGCGTCGGGTGGCGGAGGAGTCCGGCGGCGGGCTGCCCGCGAACGGCACGCCCTACACGGGCGCCGCGGTGGGGTTCTCGTCCCTGCGGCGCGACGCCGAGGGCCTGGAGGATCTCCTGCGCGACGTGCTCGGCGAGATGGCGGCCATGACCCCGGGCCCGTATCTGCACTTCGGCGGCGACGAGGCGCTCGGCACCGACCCCGCCGACTTCGGCGCGGTCGTGGAGCTCGCGGCGGGCATCATCGCCGAGAACGGCAAGACCCCGATCGCGTGGCACGAGGCGAGCGCCGCCGACCTGCCGCGCGGCTCCGTCGCGCAGTACTGGGGCTTCCGCAGCCCGGGCGACGAACAGGCCGAGCGCGCCCGCGCGTTCGTCGAGCGCGGCGGCCGGCTCATCCTGTCGCCCGCCGACGCGATCTACCTCGACATGAAGTACGACGCCGAGACGCGCATCGGGCTGACCTGGGCCGACGGCCCGACCAGCGTCGAGCGCTCGTACGCGTGGGACCCGGCGGCCGTGATCTCGGATGTGCCGGAGTCGGCGATCCTGGGCGTCGAAGCATGCCTGTGGAGCGAGACCGTCGCGGACCTCGCGGACATCGACACCCTGATGTTCCCGCGCGTGGGTTCGGCGGCTGAGGCCGGATGGTCGGCCCCCGCCGGCACCGAGCAGCGCACATGGGAGTCGTTCCGCGAGCGCGTCGCGGGCCTCGGACCGGCATGGGCCGAGGCGGCGATCGCGTTCCACCGCAGCCCCGAGATCGACTGGCACTGAGCATCGGGCGCGCCCGCTGACCGGGCCCGGATCGGCGGATGCTCAGCGCATCGTAGTGACTTCGTAACGAATCCCGCCGCCCGGGCGCGTCGCCCGACCGTACCCTGATATGACGGCTCATTCTGCCGACTCGGCTTGTCGAGCCAACCAGGGGGTTAATCGTGACGGACGTGGCGACCAGGCCGGAGGGCACCACTGACGACGGCGGCGATGCCGCCGCCACCGCCGTGATCGCGGAGCAGCCGCGCGTCGAATGGGCGCCGGCCGAGCCGCAGAAGAAGCGTCGGCTGGGTCTCTGGCTGGGCCTCGGCATCCCGACCGGCGTCGTCGCCGCGGGCGCTGTCGCCGCCTCGCTCGTCCTGATCGCGCCCGGCGTGACCGCCGCGGGCGTGCCCGTCGGCGGCATGACGCCCGGCGCGGCCGCCGAGGCGATCAGCGCCGAGCTCGCCTCGACCGAGTTCACGGTCGGCGACGCCACCCTCACGGGCGAGGAGCTGGGCCTGTCGATCGACGCCCAGGCGCTCGCATCCGAGACGTTCGACACCTACCCCGCCTGGAACCTCGGCGCGTGGGGCACCGGCGAGACCGCCGCGGCCGTCACGATCGACGCCGAGCAGGCCGCCGTCGCGCTGCGCGAGGCGCTGCCCGCGATGTACACCGACTCCGTCAACGCGCAGGTCGTGCTCGACGAGGAGAGCGGCCGCTTCACCGTCACGCCCTCGGAGCCCGGCCAGGGCATCGACGTCGAGGCGATCGCCGCGAGCGCCACCGACGCGATCGCCGCCGGCACCACGACCATCGAGCCGCAGCAGACCGAGGTCGAGGCCGCCGCCACGACCGAGGAGGCCGAGGCCTTCGCCGCGAAGCTCAACGAGCAGGCCGACACGGCCGGCTTCTACCTGCAGGACGAGCGCGCGCACGGCGTGCCGCTGCGCACGATCGCCGGCTGGATGGACATCCAGGCCGACCCGACAACGGGAGACTTCGTCGTCACGCCCGACGTCGCCGCGATCGACGAGGCCATCAAGAACCTGCCCGAGCAGGTCAACCAGGACGTCGTCGACGAGAAGGTCGTCACCAACTCGGCGGGCGAGCACCTGCGCGTGATCCAGGAGGGCCAGGACGGCTTCGGCATCACGTCGACCGACGGCGTCTCGGGCCAGATCGCGGACTCGCTCAAGGGCGGCGACCTGCGCTTCGAGCTCGAGGGCGAGGTGGTGAAGTTCCAGACCCAGGAGCTGTTCCGCCGCGTCGAGGTCGACAAGAGCGCCGGCATGACCTACATGTACGAGAACGAGAAGCTGGTGGCCTCGTACGCGGTCGCGATCGGCCGCGGCGGCGTGCACGACGGCATCCAGACCGAGACGCAGACCGGCCACTTCACGGTCTACGGCCAGCTGACCAGCCAGGACATGGGCTCCTGCAACCCGGACGGCACCGTCAAGGAGGGCGGCAAGTTCGGCTACTGCACCGCGGACGTCCCTCACGTCACCTACTTCAACGGCGACCAGGGCTTCCACGGCACCTACTGGCACAACAACTTCGGCGCCGGCGCCCGCATGAGCCACGGCTGCGTCAACATGACCCGCGCGGCCGCCGAGCACATGTACTACTTCGCGCAGACCGGCACCGAGGTGTGGGTGCACGACTGAGCGGATCGTCATCCGGGAGTTCCCGGATGCACGTGCCCACCCGAGCGGTTAGCCTGACGATATGACGCTGAACCTGGTCGAGCTCTCGCCCGCGACGATCGTCGCGGTCAACACCATGTCGCTGAAGCCCGGCCAGGAGGAGTTCCTCGCCCCGATCTCCTACAGCATCGCCGCCACGGTGATCGACCCCGCCAAGGCGTGGCAGCGCGTGGCCGTCGACGGCGACGAGGTCGTCGGCTTCATCAGCGCGAGCTTCGACGAGGACGCACCGCACGAGCACTTCAAGTCGGTGCTGCTGCGCATCAACGTCGACGCCGACGACCAGGGACGCGGCATCGGCCGCTTCCTGGTCGAGGCGCTGGTCGACGAGGTCCGCCGCCGCGGCCTCGACCACATCACGGTCATGTACGAGGCCGGTGAGGGCGGACCCGAGGCGTTCTTCCACCGTGTCGGCTTCACACCCGTGGGTGAGACGGAGTACGGTGAGGTGGTGGCCGAGATCCGCGTCTGATCGACGCGCCTGCCACGGGGGAACACACGCTTTTCGACTGAATCGTCGGCGCCGCCAAAGACGTCTGCGCTGAATCATGCCGGCGGCGGGGTCTCGAATCCCCCTCCCCCATCGAGACCCCGTCGCCATCCTCTTTTTCAGAAGCGGTCGCACGCGTGCGGGCGCCCTTCGCGAGCGAGAACGTCGCTGACGCTCCGTTCGGCAGCGCTTCGCTCGCACGACGGTAGATGTGGGATCTGGGTGTGGTCGTTGAGCGACGAGCGCCAGCGAGGAGTCGAAACGGCGCCGAAGCTCCCGGCCGGCCGGGGACGCTCAGCCACGATTCGACTCCGCTCCTTCGTCGCTCCGCTCAACGACCGCAGGAGGGATCCCCGGTCGTTGAGCGGAGGCGCGCCAGCGCCGGAGACGAAACGCACGCCACCCGTGGTCGTTGAGCGACGAGCGCCAGCGAGGAGTCGAAACGGCGCCGAACCGACCCAGCCGACCGGGGACGCTCAGTCACGTTTCGACTCCGCTCCTTCGTCGCTCCGCTCAACGACCGCAGGAGGGATCCCCGGTCGTTGAGCGGAGCGAAGCGGAGACGAAACGGGCTGTGCGAGCGGAGCGAGTCGAAGCCGCTCCGTCCGCCCGCTACACCAGGCTCTCGCGCCAGGCGGCGTGGAGCTGCGCGAACTTGCCGTCGCCCGCGATCAGGGCGGCCGGGGCGTCGTCCTCGATCACGCGGCCGTGCTCCATCACGAGCACGCGGTCGGCGATCGCGACCGTCGAGAGGCGGTGCGCGATGATGATCGCCGTGCGGTCCGCGAGCAGCGTCTGCAGCGCATCCTGGATCGCCCGCTCCGACGGGATGTCCAGCGACGCCGTGGCCTCGTCCAGGATCAGCACCGCCGGGTCGGCCAGGAACGCGCGCGCGAACGAGATCAGCTGGCGCTGCCCCGCCGAGACCCGGCCGCCGCGCTTGTTGACGTCGGTGTGGTACCCGTCCGGCAGGCCCTGGATGAACGCGTCCGCGCCGACCGCCTTGGCGGCCTCCACGATCTCGTCGAACGTCGCATCCGGCCGCCCGAGCGCGATGTTGTCCGCCACCGTGCCGCTGAACAGGTACGCCTCCTGCGTCACCATGACGATCGCGCGGCGCAGGTCGCGCGGGTGCAGATCGCGCAGGTCGACGCCGTCCAGCGTCACGCGGCCCACGCTCGGGTCGTAGAACCGCGACACGAGCTTGGCGAGCGTCGACTTGCCCGCGCCGGTCGTTCCGACGAGCGCCACCGTCTGCCCGGCCGGGATGTCGAGCGAGAACTCCGGCAGGACGATCCGGCCCGTCCCGTACGCGAACGTGACGTCCTCGAAGCGCACGTGGCCCCGCGCCTCCGGCAGCTCCACCGGCGCGGTCGGATCCGGCACCGTGGGCTCCTCCTCGAGCACGCCCGACACCTTCTCGAGCGCCGCGGAGGCCGCCTGGAACGAGTTCAGGAACATGGCCACCTCCTGCAGCGGGCTGAAGAAGTTGCGCACGTACAGCACCGACGCCAGCAGCAGGCCGACGGAGAACTCGCCCCATGTGATCCGGATGCCGCCCCACAGCACCACGAGGCCGATCGAGAAGGCCGAGATCGACATCAGGCTGGGCTCGAACACCCCGAACAGCCGGATCGAGCGCATGTTGACGTCGCGGTACTCGAGCGCCAGGTCGCCGAACTGCTTCTCGTTGCGCGGCTCGGTGCGGAACGCCTTGCCCGCGCGGATGCCCGTCATGGTCTCGACGAACTTCACGATCACCTTGGCGCTCACCACGCGCGAGACCCGGTATGTGCGCTGCGACGACAGGTAGAACCAGCGCATCAGGATCGCGAGCGGCACACCCGCGGCGACCAGCACGAGGCCCGACTGCCAGTCGACGATCATCAGCGCGATGAACGTGAACGCGCCGTACAGCGCGCCGTTCACGAGCTGCGTGAGGCCGCCGTTGAGCAGCTCGCGGATCGTGTCGAGGTCGCTGGTCTGGCGCGAGATGATCCGGCCCGACGTGTACGACTCGTGGAACTCGAGGCTCAGCAGCTGCGTGTGGCGGAACACCCGCGTGCGCAGGTCGAGCAGCACGTTCTGGGTCACGCGCGCCGCGAGGATGTCGTACCAGGCCAGCAGCAGGGCGCCGCCGATCGCGGTCGCGACGTACGCGCCGCCCACGAGCCACGCCGGGCCCCAGTCGGCCCGCTCGATCACGGCGGGCAGCGCCGTGTTCAGCCCGATGCCGAGCAGCGCCGGGCCGAGCACGCGCACGCCGGTCTGCGCCACGACCACGACCGCGACCAGGATGACCTGGGCCTTGAGCGGCGCGAGCAGCGACATCAGCAGGCGCAGCGAGCGGCGGCGGATCGCCCGGCTCTCCTCGCGCGTGTAGTCGGAGCGGTCCTCGCCCGCGGTTCCCTGCACGGTGCTGCTCATCGCGCGGCCTCCTCGTCCTTCTCGCCCGCGATCACGTCGAGATCCGCGGTGGGGCCTGGATCGTCGAAGGGAGACCTGTCGTTGCGCCACGCCTCCTCCTGCTCCACCTCGCGCTCGAAGCTCGAGATCACGGAGCGGTAGTGCGCCGACCGGGCCATCAGCTCGGCGTGCGTGCCGACGGCCGTGATCCGGCCGCCCTCGAGCAGCGCGACGCGGTCCGCGAGCGCGACCGTCGACGGACGGTGCGCCACGATCAGCGCCGTGGTGCCGGCGAGCACGCGGCGCAGCTCGGCCTGCACGCGCTCCTCGGTGTCCACGTCGAGCGCCGACAGCGGGTCATCCATCACGATCACCGCGGGGCGCGCGGCGACCGCGCGGGCCAGGGCCAGGCGCTGGCGCTGTCCGCCCGAGAGCGACAGACCCTCCTCGCCGATCAGCGTGTCCGCACCATCGGGCAGGTCGTCGACGAACGCGGCCTGCGCGACGTCCAGCGCCTCGCGCAGCACACGGTCCGCCTCCGGCGAGCGTGGGTCGAGGTCGTCGCGTCCGAGCAGGACGTTGTCGCGCACCGAGGCGGAGAAGAGCGTCGCGTCCTCGAACGCGGTCGCGATGATCCGCCGCAGGTCGACCAGGCGCAGGTCGCGCACGTCGACGCCGTCGATCGTGACGCGGCCGCCCGTGACGTCGTACAGACGCGTGGGCAGCGTCGTGAGCGTGGTCTTGCCCGATCCGGTCAGCCCGACGAGCGCCATGGTCTCGCCCGGGCGCACCTCGAGGTCGATGCCGTTCAGCAGGTCCGGCTCGGCCGATCCGGCGTCCTGGTAGCGGAAGTGCACGCCCTCGAACGCCAGCGCGCCGCGCGGCTCGGCGATCTCGACCGGGCGCTCCGGGTCGGTGATCGTGTTCTGCGCGTCGAACACCTCGAAGATGCGGTCGGTGGCCGTGCGGGCGTCCATCATGAACGCGAACAGGAACCCGATCGACTCGATCGGCCAGCGCAGGATGGTCACCATCGCGAAGTACGCGAACAGCTGGTCCACGCCGATCCGCCCGAGCGATGCGAGCCAGATGCCCATGATGAGGCTGACCGCGAACGCGAACTCCTGCATGAACACGAGCCAGAACTCGATGCGCGCGATCGCGCCGGCCTTGCGCATCTCGGTGTCGCGCAGCGTCTGGGCCTGGCCCGTGAAGCGGCGCAGCGCGTGCGGGCCGCGCCCGAAGGCCTTGAGCACGCGGATGCCGTGCACGCTCTCCTCGACGCTCGTGGCGAGGTCACCCTGCTGGTCCTGGCTGAGGCGCGTGAGCGTGCCGTACTCGCGCTCGAACAGGAAGCCCTGGATCCACATCGGGATACCCGAGGCGACGAACACGGCGGCGAGCGCCCAGTGCCACTGGAACAGCAGCACGGCGCCGATGACGACCGTGAGCACGTTGACCACGAGCAGGATGAGGCCGAACGCGAGCCAGCGGCGGATGAGGCCGATGTCCTGCATCATGCGGCTGAGCAGCTGACCCGACTGCCACCGGTCGTGGAACGCGACGGGGAGGTGCTGCAGGCGTGCGTAGAACGTGCGACGCAGGTCGTACTCGACGTACGTGGCCGGGGCGACGACGAGCCAGCGGCGCAGGTAGACCATGAGCGCCTCGGCGAGGCCCAGCCCGAGCACGGCGAGCGCGCCCCATACGACCGCCGTGGTCTCGCCGGAGGCGATGGGGCCGCCGACCACCCACTCGAGGGCGATCGGGATCATCAGGGCCATGAGCGCCGCGCCGAGCGCGGTCACCGCGCCGAGCGCGAGGCGCGGCAGCACGGGACGGGCGAACTCGAGCAGGCGGAGCAGCGCCCGTGCCGTGGACAGACGGGGCGCGGACGGGCGCGGGGAAGGACTGGACATGTTCCTCGTGGGAGTCAGAGAAAGGCCGGATCGGCGGAGCCTTCCAGCCTATTGAGCTTCGAGCGCGCGCCGCAATGGCGATATGAGGCGGCGCGGCGCCCCTCTCGACGCTACCGCTGTGTGGGAGCACCGGCTCCGTCGCGCACCATCCCCGAGGTGGTTGAGCGAGGGAGAGCCAGCGACCGACCCGTGGTGGTTGAGTGAGGGAGCGCCAGCGACCGACCCGTGGTGGTTGAGCGAGGGAGCGCCAGCGACCGAGTCGAAACCCAGGAACCGCCCCGCGGCCCCTACTCCCCCGCCTCGCGCGCGAGCAGGGCCCGCTTCACGTCGAGGCCCCACGCGAACCCGCCGAGCGTCCCGTCGCCGCGCAGCACGCGGTGGCACGGCACGAACAGCGCGGGAGCGTTGCGCGCGCAGATCGAGGCCGCAGCCCGCACCGCGCGGGGCGATCCGAGCGCCGCCGCGAACTCCGTGTACGTCAGGGGCGCGCCCGGCGCGATCCGCCGCAGGGCCGACCATCCGGCCGCCTGCAGCTCGGTGCCGCGCTGGCGCACCGTCACGGCGTCGATCGCCGCGAGGTCGCCCGCGTAGTACGCGCGTACGGCGTCGGCGGCGCCGGTCTCGCCGTCGCGGACGTCCGCGGGGCGCAGCGCCGGGTGGATGCGGGCGAGCATCGCGTCGGGGTCGGCGGTCCAGCCCGAGGCGAGCACGGCGCCGTCCGCGTCGACGACGAGCGTGAATGCGCCGTCGGCGGTCTCGAGGGTCTGGATGGTGGCGGTCATGATGCCTCCTCGGCGGGCTTGAGCGGCTTTGACCGGTCTTGGGGGTCGAGACTGGTGCTCCCGGCGCCAGTCTCGACGCCCGGGACCAGTCTCAGCGGGGTGGTCGGCGCGGATCCGGCGGGGCCGGCGGCGAGGCGCCACAGGTGCATGGACAGGTACGAGCGCCACGGGGCCGTGCGGGCGGCCCACGCGGCAAGCTCGCGCGGCTCCGCGGGGATGCCCGCCCGCGCGGCGCCGGTGCGCAGGGCGACGTCACCCGTGAGGACGACGTCGGGGTCGCCCGTCACGCGCATGCGCACGTAGTCCGCGGTCCAGGCGCCGACGCCCGGCAGGGCCATGAGGGCGGCGCGCTGCGCGACGGCGTCGTCGCCGGTGGTCAGCGCGAGGTCGCCCGAGGCCAGCGCCGCGGCCGCCCCGGTGATGGCCCGGATGCGCGCGGCCGGGCCGCGCAGCACCTCGGGACCCCGCTCGGCGATGGCGGCCATGGTGGGGAACAGCAGGCGCTGCTCGCCCGCCAGCTCGATGCGCTCGCCCAGCGCCTCCGCGAGGCGCGTGAGGTGGGTGCGGGCCGCCGCCACGGAGATCTGCTGGCCGACCATGGCGCGGATGAGCAGCTCGTGCGGATCGGCCGTGCCCGGGAGCCGGATGCCCGGGCTGTCCGCCACGTGCGGCGCGAGCTCCGGATGGCGCCGGAGCGCCTCGTCGATCGCGAGCGGGTCGGCGTCCAGGTCGAACAGCCGGCGGGCACGGGAGACCAGGGTCGACAGGTCGGCCAGGCTCTCGAGCTTCGCCTCGAGCCGCAGGCGACCGCCGCGGTGGCTCAGACGGAACCACGCCGCGCCGTGCGGCAGCCGCAGCGTGCGGGCGAACGACGCCTCGTCGCCCTCCTCCACGCCAGGCAGCGCGCGCACGGACATCCACGCGAACAGCCCAGTCGGGTCGAACGGCTCGCGGTAGGGCAGCGCGAGGTCGATGCCCGTCGGCGCGTCCACGGCCGCGCCGCGGCGGCGCGCGCGCAGCTCGGTCGGGGTCATCCCGAACACCTCGCGCACGGTGTCGTTGAACTGCCGCACGCTCGCGAAGCCGGCCGAGAACGCCACATCCGCCGCGGGCAGGTCCGTGCCGACGAGCAGCAGCCGGGCGGTGTGCGCCCGGTGCGCGCGGGCGAGGGCGAGCGGACCCGCGCCCAGCTCGGCGGCGAGCAGCCGCGTGAGGTGGCGCGACGAGTACCCGAGCCGGCCGGCGAGGCCCGACACGCCCTCGCGCTCGACCACGCCGTCGGCGATCAGCCGCATCGCGCGGCCCGCGACGTCGCCGCGCACGTTCCAGTCGGGCGACCCGGGCGCCGCCTCGGGCAGGCACCGCTTGCACGCGCGATACCCGGCCTCGTGCGCCGCGGCGCTCGTGGGGAAGAACGTGACGTTCTCCTCCTTCGGCGTCCGCGCGGGGCACGACGGCCGGCAGTAGATGCCCGTCGACCGCACGGCGGTCACGAACTGCCCGTCGAACCGCACATCGCGCGACGAGATCGCCGCGTACCGCTCGGCGAAGGTCATGTCCGGGGCCATGCCTCGATCCTGACACGCCGGACGGCGAACGGCTGGCGGTTTTCGGACATGGCGCTTGCGCGGCGAAACACCGCGAGGTTGCACTCGAAGGAGTGCAACCTCGCGGGGTGGAGCCGGCTCAGTGGAAGAAGTGGCGCTCGCCCGTGAAGAACATCGTGACGCCGCGCTCGCGGGCCAGGGCGATGGTCTCCTCGTCGCGGACCGAGCCGCCCGGCTGGATGATCACCTTCACGCCGGCGTTCATCAGCACCTCGGGGCCGTCCGAGAACGGGAAGAACGCGTCCGACGCCGCGATCGATCCGGCGGCGCGGTCGCCGGCGCGCTCGACCGCCAGGCGGCACGAGTCGACGCGGTTCACCTGGCCCATGCCGACGCCGACCGTGGCGCCGTTCTTCGCGAGCACGATCGCGTTCGACTTGACCGCGCGGCACGCCTTCCACGCGAACACGAGGTCCTGCACCGACACGTCCTCGGGCACCTCGCCCGCGACGAGCTGCCAGTCCTTCGCGACCGACTCGAAGTCGTCCTCGGGGAAGCGGTCGGCATCCTGCAGCAGCAGGCCGCCCGACACGAGGCGGACGTCCATCCGCTCCTGCTGCCAGTCCTCCGGCAGCTTCAGCAGGCGCAGGTTCTTCTTGTCCTTGAACACCTCGAGCGCGGCCGGCTCGAAGTCGGGCGCCACGATCACCTCGGTGAAGATGTCGCGCAGGTTCTCGGCCATCTTGAGCGTGACGGGGCGGTTCGCCGCGATCACGCCGCCGAACGCCGACACCGGGTCGCACTCGTGCGCGCGCAGGTGGGCGCTGGCGATCGGGTCGAGCGCGCTCGGCGCGGCGACCGCGATGCCGCACGGGTTGGCGTGCTTGATGATCGCGACGGCCGGCAGCACCATGTCGTACGCGGCGCGCAGGGCGGCGTCGCCGTCGACGTAGTTGTTGTACGACATCTCCTTGCCTTGCAGCTGCGTGGCCTGGGCGATGCCGTGGCCGCCGACGCGCGAGTAGATCGCGGCGCGCTGGTGCGAGTTCTCGCCGTAGCGCAGGTTCGACAGCTTCTCGGCCTGGATCGTCAGGTGGTCGGGCAGGTCGACCTCGCCCGCGATGGTCTCCTCGGCGAACCACTGCGCCACGGCGGTGTCGTACGACGCCGTGTGCGCGAACGCGCGCGCCGCGAGCTCCCGACGCTGCGACAGCGACGTGCCGCCCTTGCCGACCGCCTGGATGATCGACGGGTACGACTCGGGCGAGACGACGATCGCGACGTTCGCGAAGTTCTTCGCCGACGCGCGCACCATGGCCGGGCCGCCGATGTCGATCTGCTCGACCACGTCGTCGCCCTGCGCGCCCGAACGCACGGTCTCGACGAACGGGTACAGGTTCACGACCACGAGCTCGAACGGCGCGATGCCGAACTCGCCCAGCTGCGCCTCGTGGCTCTCGAGACGCAGGTCGGCGAGCAGGCCGCCGTGCACGTTCGGGTGCAGCGTCTTGACGCGCCCGTCGAGCATCTCGGGGAAGCCCGTGACGCTCGCGACATCCGTCACGTCGTAGCCCGCGTCGCGGATCGTGGCGGCGGTCGATCCGGTCGACACCATCTCGACGCCCGCGCCCGCGAGCGCCTCGGCCAGCACCAGCAGGTCGGTCTTGTCGCTGACGGAGATCAGCGCGCGCCGGATCGGCACCACATCGCGATCGCGATACAGCGAGGGGTCGTGACGGGGGCCGGCCATGGGTGCTCCTTGTGGATCGGGCGGGTGGGTTGCGGGATCAGGGATGCGCGGCGGGATCGAGCTCGCCGGTCGCGATGCGGCGCACGACGTCGATCAGCAGGCGGCGCTCGACGGGCTTGATGCGCTCGTGCAGGGTGTCCTCGGTGTCGCCCGGCAGGACGGGGATGCGCTCCTGCGCCAGGATCGGGCCGGTGTCGACGCCGTCGTCCACGACGATCACGCTCGCGCCGGTCTGCGCGACGCCGGCCGCGAGCGCGTCGCGCACGCCGTGCGCTCCGGGGAACTCGGGCAGGTACGCCGGGTGCGTGTTGATGATGCGCGGCTGCCACTTCGCCACCAGAGAGGCGGGCAGCAGGCGCATCAGGCCGCTCAGCACGATCAGGTCGGGCCGGATGTCGTCGAGCCGGCGCCCGAGCTCGGCGGCCCACTCCTCGCGCGACGCGAAGTCGCGGAACGGCACGACGAAGGTCGGGATGCCGAACTCCTCGGCGTGGGCCAGGCCCGCCGCGTCGCGATCGGCGCCGACGGCGACGATGCGGGCGGGGTATCCGGGGTCCTCCGCCGCCTCGAGGAGGGCACGGAGATTCGAGCCCGTGCCCGAGATGAGAACGGCGACCGACAGCACGGTGCTAGTTTCTCACGCCGGACGCATCCGCTCGGGCAAGGGTTGTCTTTGCTTCCCCTTGCGGAGCCACACCATCGCTGCGCCGGGCGCGGGTGCGGTTCAGCGGGCCGCGGGCTCATCCTGGCGGGCCTGCGCGAAGTAGAGGGCGGTCGCCTCTGCGCGGCTCGAGACGCCGAGCTTGCGGTACACATTGGCCAGGTGGAACTTGACGGTGTTCTCGCTGATGGTCAGCTCCGCCGCGATCTCCCGGTTGCGCAGGCCAGCTGCGACCCGCACCAGGATCTCCTGCTCGCGCGCCCCGAGCGCCCAATCCGCGGGGAGTCCGGCCGGTGCGTGCGGCGGATCCAGCGGGATGACGATGGACAGGTCGGTCCCCCACCCGGGCGTCGCGTCCAGCGCGATGCGCCCGCGCAGCGCCTGGATGCGGTCCTCGACCAGCTGGTACTGGATCGATTCGCGGGACAGTCCTCCCTCGCCGTCGTCGCGCATGTCGATCAGGAGGTTCTTGCCGTCGCAGTCCCACTGCACGCGCACCCGCCCCACCTCGGGGTCGTCGAGCATGGCCAGGATCGTCCCGCGCACCACCGCCCGCGCCCCGTGCGCGACCTCGCTGGGGAGAGGACGCCCGTCGAGCGGCGGCTCGACGAACTGCATGTCGATCTCGCGGTAGCGCACGAGCGGGCCCAGATCGTCGCGCAGCCGCTCGAACGCCGTCGTGACGGGCTCCTCCGCGACCGTCCGGACACGGTCGCTCACCGTGCGCAGGTGGACGAGCCCCGCCGCCGCGATGCCGGTCGCGGTCGTGCGCGCCGCGGCGTCGTCGAGCGCCCGCGAGCGCAGCGCCGCGAGCACGGTCTCGAGAGTGGTCGAATACTCGTCCGCGAGCTCGGTGAGAGCCTCCATCCGCTCTCCCGCCGACATCCGGGCCAGGCGCAGCCAGCTCGGCGGAGCGGTGTCCGCGAGCCGCTGCACCCGAAGGCTCACGATGTTCCAGAGGTCGAGCACCGCCCGCTCGCCCTCCGCGTCGCAGGTGGGGCCGGCGAGCGCCAGCAGCGCGCCGTTGCGCGACAGGGCGAGCAGCACCTCCTCGGCAGCGCCCTCCGCAACCATCGTGTCGCGCCGGACCGTGCCGGGTGACATACGGCGGCGCATCTCGACGAGATCGAGATACGGGACCTGATCGAGGACGGACGACTCTCCGGCGCCGCGTCGATGCCCGCCATCGACATCCGCGGCGAGGATCGTCAGCGCCCGGTGGCCGGCGCCAGGCGCGAGCAGGCGGGACAGCGCCGCCGGCAGCTCCCTGATGGGCCCGTGGATCACCTCGGACAGCTCACGAAGCGTCTCCATCCGCATCCCCTCCTCGGGGCACGAGCCTAGACCTACCCGTTCGGGTGGGGGAAACGGCCCGTCAGGGTGATCGTGTCCCCTGGGCGGGCCCGAGAGGCTCGTCATGCAACCACCCGCACACAGATCGGAGGGCGAAGATGCCTAGGAACAGAGCTGTTGTCTACAAGGGTCCGGGAGAGGTGGAGGTCGTCGACACCGCTTACCCCGAGTTCGAGCTGAAGGACGGGCCGGGGGTCAACCCCGCGAACGTGGGCCGCAAGGTGCCGCACGGCGCGATCCTGCGCACGGTGAGCACCAACATCTGCGGCTCGGACCAGCACATGGTGCGCGGCCGCACGACCGCCCCGGCCGGGCTGGTGCTCGGCCACGAGATCACGGGCGAGGTCGTCGAGGTCGGCCCCGACGTCGAGTTCATCAAGGTCGGCGACATCGTGTCGGTGCCGTTCAACATCGCCTGCGGGCGCTGCCGCAACTGCAAGGAGGGCAAGACCGGCATCTGCCTGAACGTGAATCCGGATCGCCCCGGCTCGGCGTACGGGTACGTCGACATGGGCGGCTGGGTGGGCGGGCAGGCCGAGTACGTGCTCGTCCCCTACGCCGACTGGAACCTGCTGAAGTTCCCCGACCGCGACCAGGCGCTCGAGAAGATCCTCGACCTGACGATGCTGTCCGACATCTTCCCGACCGGCTTCCACGGCGCGTACACGGCCGGCGTCGGCCCCGGCTCGACCGTGTACATCGCGGGCGCCGGACCGGTCGGCATCGCCGCGGCCGTGGGGGCGCAGCTCCTGGGCGCCGCGGTCGTCATCGTCGGCGACCTGAACCCCGATCGGCTGGCCGCCGCGCGGGCGATCGGCTGCGAGACGGTCGACGTGTCGCAGGGCGATCCGAAGGACCAGATCGAGCAGATCCTGGGGGTGCCCGAGGTCGACGCCGGCGTCGACGCCGTCGGCTTCGAGGCGCGCGGCCACGGCGCGGACGCATCGCACGAGGCGCCCGCGACGGTCCTCAACTCGCTCATGGACCTCACGGCGGCGGGCGGCGCGATCGGCATCCCGGGGCTCTACGTCACGGGCGACCCGGGCGGGATCGACGAGGCGGCGCAGCACGGCTCGCTGTCCCTGCGGCTCGGGCTCGGCTGGGCGAAGTCCCTGTCCTTCACGACCGGGCAGTGCCCCGTGATGCGCTACAACCGCAAGCTGATGCAGGCCATCCTGCACGACAAGGTGCAGATCGCGAAGGCCGTGAACGCCACGCCGATCTCGCTCGAGGACGCACCCCGCGGCTACGCGGAGTTCGATCAGGGCGCGGCGAAGAAGTTCGTGCTCGACCCCAACGGCTACATCAAGGCCGCCTGACCCAGAAGGAGAGTCCATGTCCGTCACCCTCGAGGACGCCCGTCGCATCATCGCCGCCGCCGAGACGCGCGCGGACGAGATCGGCCAGCCCATGAACATCGCGGTCGTCGACGCCGGCGGCAATCTCGTGTCGCACGTGCGTCAGGACGGCGCGTGGATCGGCAGCATCGAGATCTCGATCAGCAAGGCCTGGACGTCCCGGGCGTTCGACATCTCGACGAAGGACCTGGGCGACAACGCGCAGCCCACGCAGCAGTTCTTCGGCATCCACACGACGAACGCGCACGGCCGCGGGGTCGCGATCTTCGCGGGCGGCGTGCCGCTTCGCCGCGACGGAGTCGTGGTGGGCGCCGTCGGCGTGAGCGGCGGCTCGGGGGAGCAGGACCAGACCGTCGCGGAGGCCGGCGCCGCCGCGCTCTGACCGCCCGCGCATGCGAGGGGTCGTCCCGCCGGGGCGGCCCCTCAGCGCGTGCGGGCGTGGTCGGCGTCCTCGTCCGCCCAGCCGGAGGCGAGGCGGTCGAGGCGGGAGGTGTAGGAGCGCGGGGTCAGCAGCAGGGTCGCGGCGCCGAGGAGCACTTCGAGGCCGACGGCGAGCGCGACGGCGCCCGGCTCGGGTCCGACGTGCGCCAGCCGGTCCGGGCCCATGGAGCCCGACGTGAGCGCCGCGATGAGCGCTCCGCCCGCGCCCGCGATCAGCGCGATGCCGGCGGCGAGGAGCGCTCGCGGGGCCACCGGCTCGTGGTCGGCGCCCTCGGCGCGGGCCTCGGCGCGGAAGGCCGTGCGCACGCCCCATCCGGCGAGCGCGCCCGCGACGACCGGCGCGAGCACGGACAGCAGCAGCAGCGGCGATCCGTTCTCCGGCAGCAGGCCCAGCATGGGGACGCCGGGCAGCACTCCGAGCTGCGTGGCGACCGGGGTGACGCCGGTGCCCGCCCCCAGCGCGAAGCCCGGCCCGGCCATCCAGGCCACGGCCCAGCCGATCATGGTGGGCAGGTAGGCGAGCTGCGCGAGCGTGAGCAGGATGGCGCCCAGCAGGTCAACCTGCGAGGCCTCGTACAGCGCGATCGCCTCGCCGCCGCGCAGCGGGACCGCGACCGCGATGGCGAGCGCGGCGAAGCCGATCACGCCCGCGAGGGCGATCCCGCCGCCGCGGGCCGCGAGCGCGGGCAGCTCGCGCCATCCGCTCGGCAGCCGGTCGGCGAGGTCGTGCAGACGATCGACGAGGCCCTCGTCGCCCTCACTCCAGGCTCCCGTCACGGCGCCCAGCAGCATCGGGACGGCGTACACGAGCGTGGGCAGCAGCACCGCGAGCCACGGGTCGACGGCGGCGACGGGGTTGCCGGCCGTGACGTTCGCGATCAGGGCCGCGAGCGCGGTCGTGCCGGTGCCGGCCGCGACACCCGTCAGCCAGCGCCCCGATCCGAGCGCGCGTCGTCCGGATCGCGCGGCGAAGACCGCGACGAGCACCGCGAACGCCAGCGGCGCGAGCGACAGGACGAACGATCCGGCGCCCTCCGGCAGGCCGGTCTCGACGAGGAAGTCGTCATGAAGGGTGAGCGCCAGCGGCACGAGGTTGCCCAGCTGCCAGATGCGCACGGTGGCGGGCCAGAGCCCCTGCCAGTCGGCGACGCCGCCGAACGTGAACACCCACATCAGCAGCAGCGGCACGAGCACGGCCGCGAGCCCCACGATCGCCGCCACGGCGGCATCCAGAGCAGCGAGCAGGGCGACGAGCAGGCGATGCATGACGGATCGACCCTACCCGCGGCGGCCTGCGTGAGCCCTGCGGCTCTCCGGGGTCGAGGCCGGTGGCGGCTTCGTGGGTTGCGACTCGCTTCGCTCGCTCAACCAGCACGGGGGGGGGGGAGCCAGCTCCCCCATGTCCGAGGCTCAGGCCTCGGTGGGCTCCAGCACGAACACCGCGATCCGGCGGTCGGTCTTCTTCTGGTACTCGGCGTAGTCGGGCCACACCTCGACGGCGCGCGCCCACCACTCGTCGTACTCGGCGCCGTCGAGCTCGCGCGCGACGTAGTCGCGCTTGACCGCGCCGTCCTGCAGCTCGACGTGCGGATTCGCGCGCAGGTTGTAGTACCACTGCGGCGGCTTCGGCGCGCCGCCCTTCGACGCCACGACCGCGTAGCGGCCGTCGTGCTCGACGCGCATGAGGGCGGTCTTGCGCAGGCCGCCGCTCTTGGCGCCGACCGTCGTCAGGACGATCACCGGCACCCCGCGCAGCGTGTTCGCCTCGGCGCCGTTCGTTGCTTCGTACGTCTCGGCCTGCGTGCGCGCCCACTCGGCGGTGCTCGGCAGGTACTCCCCGTTCAGCGGCATGGCACCAGGGTATTGCCGATCGCGGGGGCGGGGGCCGGGGTTACGCGGACGGACCGGCCCCGCCTAGCCTGGCGGCATGGCGGGCACGTACAAGACCACTCCCCTGCGCCGGCGGATCGACCGGATCATGGCGGCGCTCGGCAGGCGCGGCCTCGCGCCCGCCGGGATCTCGGCGCTCACCGTGGTGGGGCGCCGCAGCGGCCTGCCGCACACCGTGCCGGTCACCCCGATCACGGTCGACGGCCGCCGCTACATCGTCGCGCCCTACGGCCCCGTGGGCTGGGTCAAGAACATCCGCGCGGCCGGCGAGGCGACGCTCGAGCGCGGGCGCCGTGCGGAGCGCATCCGGGTCGAGGAGCTCCCTCCGGAGGCCGCCGCCCCCGTCCTGCGCGAGTACGTCCGCCTCGTCCCGATCGTGCGCCCGCACGTCGCCGCGGCTCCCGACGCCGACCTCTCGGCCTTCGCGGCGGTCGCGCCGCGGCATCCGGTGTTCGCGATCACCCCCGTCCCCTGATCCCATGTCTCAGTTCGGGTCGGAATCCGGGCCGGATTCCGACCCGAACTGAGACATGCCGGGTCAGGCGGGCCCCGGGGACGACGAAGGCCCCGTCCGAGCGGACGGGGCCTTCGCGGGTGAAGCTGCTGCTTACAGGCTCGAGATGATCTCGCGCATGAGGGCGGCGGTCTCCGACGGGGTCTTGCCGACCTTGACGCCGGCGGCCTCGAGGGCCTCCTTCTTCGCCTGCGCGGTGCCGGCCGAGCCGGACACGATCGCGCCGGCGTGACCCATCGTCTTGCCCTCGGGGGCCGTGAAGCCCGCGACGTAGCCGACGACCGGCTTGGTGACGTTGGCCTTGATGAAGTCGGCCGCGCGCTCCTCGGCGTCGCCGCCGATCTCGCCGATCATCACGATCGCCTTGGTCTCGGGGTCGGCCTCGAACGCCTCGAGCGCGTCGATGTGCGTGGTGCCGATGACCGGGTCGCCGCCGATGCCGATGGCGGTCGAGAAGCCCAGGTCGCGCAGCTCGTACATCATCTGGTAGGTCAGCGTGCCCGACTTCGACACGAGGCCGATCGGGCCCTTGCCCGTGATGTTCGCGGGCGTGATGCCCACGAGCGCCTCGCCCGGCGTGATGATGCCGGGGCAGTTCGGGCCGATGATGCGGGTCTTGTTGCCCTTCGACTGCGCGTAGGCCCACGCCTCGGCGGTGTCGCCGACCGGCACGCCCTCGGTGATCACGACGAGCAGCGGGATCTCGGCGTCGATGGCCTCGATCATCGCGTCCTTCGTGAAGGCCGGGGGAACGAACGCGATCGACACGTCGGCGCCGGTCTTCTCGATGGCCTCGGCGACCGTGCCGAACACGGGCAGGTCCACCTCGCCCTCGTGCGCCGTCTCGTGCGTCACGGTCGAGCCGGCCTTGCGCGCGTTCACGCCGCCGACGATGTTGGTGCCCGCCTTGAGCATGAGCGCCGTGTGCTTGGTGCCCTCGCCGCCGGTGATGCCCTGGACGATGACCTTGGAGTCCTTGTTGAGGTAGATCGACATCTCTCTAGTCCTTATCCGATCCGGGGCTCAGGCGTTCGCCAGCTCGGCGGCCTTGTCGGCGCCCTCATCCATGCCGGAGGCGAGGGTGACGAGCGGGTGGTTCGCGGCGGCGAGGATGGCGCGGCCCTCCTCGACCTGGTTGCCGTCGAGGCGGACGACGAGCGGCTTGGTGGCGTGGTCGCCCAGGATCTCCAGGGCCTTGACGATGCCCTCCGCGACCGCGACGCACGACGTGATGCCGCCGAAGACGTTCACGAAGACGCTCTTGACCTGCTCGTCGCCGAGGATCACGTCGAGGCCGTTGGCCATGACCTGCGCGTTGGCGCCGCCGCCGATGTCGAGGAAGTTGGCGGGCTTCACGCCGCCGTGGTTCTCGCCGGCGTAGGCGACGACGTCGAGGGTCGACATGACCAGACCCGCGCCGTTGCCGATGATGCCGACCTGGCCGTCGAGCTTGACGTAGTTGAGGCCGTTGGCCTTGGCCTTCGCCTCGAGCGGGTCGGCCTCCTCCTTGTCCTCGAGCTCCTCGTGCTCGGGGTGGCGCACCTCGCTCGCGTTGTCGTCGAGCGTGACCTTGCCGTCGAGGGCGATGATGTCGCCGGCGCCCGACAGGATGAGCGGGTTCACCTCGACCAGGGTCGCGTCCTCGCCCTTGTAGACGTCGTAGAGCTTCACGAAGACGTCGGCGACCTTCTCGACGAGGTCCTCGTCGAAGTTCGCGGCCTTGGCGATCTCGATCGCCTTCTCCTTGTCGATGCCCGTGAGCGGGTTCACCTCGACGCGCGCGAGCGCCTCGGGCTTCTCGACCGCGAGCTGCTCGATCTCCATGCCGCCCTCGACGCTGCACAGCGACAGGTACGAGCGGTTGGCGCGGTCCAGCAGCACCGAGAAGTAGAACTCGCGGGCGATGTCCGCGCCCTGCGCGACCATGACGCGCTTGACGACGTGGCCCTTGATGTCGAGGCCGAGGATCGCCTTCGCCGCCTCGTACGCCTCGTCGGGGGTCTTGGCGACCTTCACGCCGCCGGCCTTGCCGCGTCCGCCGGTCTTGACCTGGGCCTTGACCACCACGACGCCGCCGATCTTCTCGGCCGCTGCCTTCACCTCCTCGGGGGTGTCGGCGACGATGCCGGCGAGCACCGGCACCTCGTACTTCTCAAAAAGGTCTCGAGCCTGGTACTCGTACAGGTCCACGTTGCAATCCTTCGGTGGGGCCACGGGAGGAGACTGGACGTCTCGACGTCGAGAGATCTCGACCGAGATCCCAGCCTACTACCGCGTTCCGGGCGCCCGAGCCCGAAGGGGCCCGGCCCATGCGGTCCCCGGAT
Source organism: Microbacterium sp. MEC084 (assembly GCF_004514465.2). Classification (NCBI taxonomy): domain Bacteria; kingdom Bacillati; phylum Actinomycetota; class Actinomycetes; order Micrococcales; family Microbacteriaceae; genus Microbacterium; species Microbacterium sp. MEC084. The sequence continues at coordinate 29,326 of NZ_MYFP02000011.1, forward strand.
ACGCCGAACGCGGCCCGGATCATCCGGAGCCGCGTTCGCGAAGTCTGTGCGGGCCGCTATTTCGAGGTCTTGCTGAAGTGCATCGGCAGCGCCATCGCCAGGCAGATCGCCAGGATGCCCGCCGTGAAGACGACACCCTGCCAGGCCTCGATGTTCAGCGCGACGCCGAACAGCGCCATGCCGCCGAGGAAGAGCAGCAGCGAGATGATGAACATTGAGGACCTCCGTGAAGGCGCTGTCGGGAACCGCTTCCAGTCTAGGGCAATCCGCACCCCGGATCCGGCGGCTCCGGATGGCGGAGACCTCCAAACGACGTGTGCCGCGCGGCCGCCCGTGCCTAGCCTGGCGGCATGGCATCGGAGCTCTTCCCGGGCGAGAACGTCCTCGCCTACGACGTGACATCCCCTCTCGACACCGACTACTACGCCGTGTTCGCCGACGTCGGCGGACCCGACCGGGCGCAGTGGTCGCGGGCCCGCGAGGTCGGCGAGGCGCTCGCGCCCCGCATGGCCGAGGCGTGGGACCGCGCCGAGTACCCGCTCGAGGCGCTCACGGCGCTGGGCGAGGCCGACCTCTACGCCGACGGGGTCGATCACCCGGGCGTCACGCCGATGTCGCCGCTCGCGGCCGGCCTCGTGAACATGGAGCTCTCGCGCGTGGACGGGTCGCTCGGCACGATCCTCGCCGTGCAGGGCGGGCTCGCGCTGCGGACGCTCGCGCTGTTCGGCAGCCCGGAGCAGCAGGAGCGCTGGATGGGCCCGCTGTCGCGCGGCGAGGTCCCCGGCGCATTCGCGCTGACCGAGCCCGACCACGGCTCGGACTCCACGTCGCTCGAGACCACGGCGCGCTGGAGCGACGACGGATGGGTGCTCCGCGGCGCCAAGAAGTGGATCGGCAACGGCGCCTCGGGCGGCGTGACGTTCGTGTGGGCCCGCATCGACCGGGCGGACGACCCGGATCACGGGCAGGTGCGCTGCTTCCTCGTGGAGCAGGACACCCCGGGCTACACGGGCACGGTGATCACGGGCAAGCTCTCGCTGCGGGGCATCCACCAGGCGCACATCGCGCTCGACGACGTGCGCGTGGGCGCCGACGCCGTGCTGCCGGGCGCGCACTCCTTCAAGGACGCCTCGACCGTGCTCTTCGCGACCCGCTCGGGCGTCGCCTGGTCGGCGCTCGGCCACGCGACCGCCTGCTATGAGGCGGCGCTGGCGTACGCGGGGCAGCGCGTGCAGTTCGGCCGTCCGCTCGCGCGGTTCCAGATGGTGCAGGAGCGGCTGACGCAGATGCTGTCGCAGCTCACGGCCATGCAGCTGTACTGCCGGCGCCTCGCCGAGCTCGAGGCGTCGGGCGCGCTGCGCCCCACCCAGGCGTCGCTCGCGAAGTACCACAACACCCGCACGGCGCGGGACATCGCGCGCACCGCGCGCGACCTGCTCGGCGGCAACGGCATCCTGCTCGAGAACCGCGTCATGCAGCACCTCGCCGACATCGAGGCGATCCACACCTACGAGGGCACGGAGAGCGTCCAGGCCCTCCTCATCGGCAGGGACATCACCGGCATGGGGGCATTCGTTTAGAAGCGTCTCGCACGCTCGCGCCGACGCTCCGCGCCGGACACTCGCGAGCGAGGAACGTCGCTGACGCTCCGTTCGGCAGCGCTTCGCGCTGCGATTGGTCGCTTCGCTCCACGCTCGCTTCGCTCGCACGACGGTCGATGACCCGGGCTCGGTGCCGGTCGTTGAGCGGAGCGAAGCGGAGCCGAAACGCCCGAAGCGTGCGCTCGGGTCGAGCCCCCGCCGCGGCGGCAGCGCGTCTGAAAGACTGAGCACATGACGCGCGCCACCGTAGTGGGGAGCGGGCCGAACGGCCTGGCGGCCGCGGTCGCGCTGGCGCGCGCGGGGTACGACGTCACGGTGCTCGAGGCGGCGAAGACGTTCGGCGGCGGCATCCGGACGGCGCAGCTGACGCTGCACGGCTTCCGCCACGACGTGTGCTCGGCCGTGCATCCGGCCGCGCTGACCTCGGAGTTCTTCCGGGCCTTCGGGCTCCACGAGCGGATCGGATGGGTCGTCCCCGACGCGTCGTACGCGCAGCCGCTCGACGGCGGGCGCGCGGCCGTCGCGTGGCGCGACATCGACCGGACGGCCGCCGAGCTCGGCCCGGACGGCCGGGCCTGGCTCGCGATGCTCCGCCCGCTCGCCCGGCACATCGAGGGAGTCCTGGACTTCACGGGCAACCAGCTGCTGCGCGTGCCCCAGGACCCGCGCGCGGCCCTCCGGTTCGGCCTGCGCGCGCTCGAGGCGGGCACGCGGCTCGGTCACCGCACGTTCCGCACGGCCGAGGCCGACGCTCTGCTGAGCGGCGTGCTGGCGCACGCCAACACCCCGCTCCCGTCGCTCGCGAGCGCGGCCGCAGGGCTCATGCTCGCGGCGCTCGCGCACGCCCCCGGCGGCTGGGCCTATCCCATCGGCGGCGCGCAGGCGATCGCCGACGCGCTGGCGGCCGACCTCCACGCGCACGGAGGCCGCATCGAGACCGGGCACCGCGTCCGCGATCTCGCGACGCTCGACTGGGGCGATCCCGCCGCGGGCGACCTGCTGCTGCTCGACACGTCGCCGCGGCTCGCACTGACCCATCCGGATGTGCCCGAGCGCTACGCGCGCGCCGTCCGCGGCTACCGCTACGGCCACGCGGCCGCCAAGGTCGACTTCGCGCTCGAGGGGCCGGTGCCATGGGCGAACCCCGACGTGCATCGCTCCCCCACCGTGCACCTCGGCGGCACGCGCGCGGAGGTGGAGGCGAGCGAGAACACCGTGGCGCGGGGCGAGGTGAGCGACCGCCCGTACGTGCTCGCGGTGCAGCCCTCGGTGCTCGATCCGTCGCGGGCACCCGCCGGCAAGGCGGTGCTGTGGGCCTACATGCACGTGCCGCACGGGTCGCGGCTCGACCCGACCGAGCACATCACGCGGCAGATCGAGCGGTTCGCGCCCGGCTTCCGCGACCGCATCCTCGCCACGCACGCGGTGCCGGCGTCGCGCCGCGAGGCCGAGAACCCGGCCGAGATCGGCGGCGACGTGCTGGGCGGCGACTTCACGCTGTGGCAGGCGGTGCGGCGCCCGGTCGTGTCGACCGCGCCGTGGCGCACGCCCATGAAGGGCGTCTACCTCGCATCGTCGGCGACGCCCCCGGGCCCCGGCGTGAACGGGATGGCCGGCTGGCACGCGGCCCGCACCGCGCTCCGCGACGCGGGCGAGCCCGCCCGCCTGACCGACCTGTTCTGAGGCCCCGCGCCGGCGCCGCGCGCCCGGCGCCCCGCCCCGGCGCCGCGCGCCCCGCCCTCTATCCGCCGAGACTGGTCCCCGGCGACGAGACTGGTGTCGGCGAGACCAGTCTCGTCCCCCGGGACCAGTCGAAGCCGTGCGGCGGGTGGCCGGGGCGCTCACGGGGGCGGCAGGATGTCCCCATGAGCCACGACATCCCCGCGCCCATGCTCGCGAAGGCCGTGTCGGCCATCCCGGATCCGGCGAAGCATCCGGGCGGGCTGATCTTCGAGCCCAAGTGGGATGGGTTCCGCGTGCTGGTGTCGTGGGACGGCGAGAGCGTCGAGCTCGGCTCGCGCGGCGCGAAGCCGCTGACCCCGTACTTCCCCGAGCTGGTCGAGGCGCTGGCGCGCATCCTGCCCGGCCCGTGCCTGATCGACGGCGAGATCGTGATCGCGGTCGGCCCGGAGGGGTCGCAGCGGCTGTCGTGGGACACGCTCTCGCAGCGCATCCACCCCGCCGCGTCGCGCATCGCGAAGCTGTCGACCGAGACCCCGGCGATGCTGATCGCGTTCGACCTGCTGTCGGTCGGCGACGAGTCGCTCATGGACCTGCGCTTCCGCGAACGCCGCGCGCGCCTGGAGGCGCTGCTGCAGGATGCGCCGCACCCCGTGCACCTGACGCGCACGACCGAGGACCCGGAGCTCGCGCAGCGCTGGCTCGAGCAGTTCGAGGGCGCGGGCCTGGATGGGGTGGTCGCCAAGCCCGCCGACCAGCCGTACGCGCCGAACAAGCGCACCATGCTCAAGGTCAAGCACGCCCGCACAGCGGACGTCGTGGCGGTCGGGTACCGCGTCCACAAGAGCGGGCGCGGGGTCGGATCGCTGCTGGTCGGGCTGCACGACGCGTCGGGGACGCTGCACAACGTGGGCGGCGTCTCGGCGTTCAGCGACAAGCGCCGCCTGGAGCTGATCGACGAGCTCGAGCCGCTCGTGGAGCGCGACGAGTCCGGCGAGATCCTGCGGCGCGAGGGCGAGCGCAGCCGCTTCTCGGCGAGCAAGGACGTCTCGTTCGTGCCGCTGCGCCCGGAGCGCGTGCTCGAGGTGCGCTACGACCAGCTCGAGGGCGATCCCTCGCGCTTCGCCCGCTTCCGCCACACGGTGCAGTTCGAGCGCTGGCGCCCCGACCGCGACCCCGCCTCCTGCCGCTTCGACCAGCTCGAGGTCCCCGCGAAGTACGACCTCGCCGACGTGATCAGTTCTTTCTAGGGACGTCTCGCACGCTGCGGGGGTCGCTTCGCTCCACGCTCGCTTCGCTCGCACGACTCTCGATGCCCGAGGGCCCGGTCGTTGAGCGGAGCGAAGCGGAGTCGAAACGCGCTGATGCTCCCCAGCCGGCCGGGATGATCCGGCCACGTTTCGACTCCGGCGCTGGCGCGCCTCCGCTCAACGACCTCAGGGGAGCACCCGGTCGTTGAGCGGAGCGAAGCGGAGTCGAAACGCGCTGATGCTCCCCAGCCGGCCGGGATGATCCGGCCACGTTTCGACTCCGGCGCTGGCGCGCCTCCGCTCAACGACCGGGGGTCGGGCTCAGTCGTCGTGGGGCAGGGGGTGCTTCGGGAGCTTCTTGACGCGCGGGCGGCGCTTCGGGCGCTCGGGGATCATCGAGCGCATCTCCTCGAGCTTGCCCCAGCAGAGCAGCCGGTCCTCGGACTCCAGGATGTACGAGCCCTTCGGGTTCGGGATGACCTGCGGCCCGCGGTGCAGCGTGAGCACCGTGATGTCGCGCTCGCGCAGGCCGGAGTCGGCGAGCTTCTTGCCGACCAGGTCGGCGTCGCCGTGCACGACGAGCTCGGCCACGCCGTAGCCGGTGGAGACCGACAGGCGCTCGCGCACGTCGATCTGCGGGAACGCGACCTGGTTCGCGATGTAGTCGACGATCGCGCCGGCCACGTCGAGCTTCGTCGCGGTCTCGATGCCCTCGAGGCCCGGCGAGGAGTTGACCTCCATGACGAGCGGACCCTCGTCCGACTCGAGCATGTCCACACCGGCGACCTTGAGGCCCATGATCTGCGCGGCGCGCACCGCGGTGCGCTCGTACTCGGCGTCGAGCTCCACGCGCTCCACGGAGCCGCCGCGGTGCACGTTCGAGCGGAACTCGTCGCCCTTCGCCGACCGCCGCATCGCAGCGACGACCCGGTCGCCCACCACGAGGGCGCGGATGTCGCGGCCCTTGGACTCCTTGATGAAGCGCTGGATGAGCACGTTCTGACGCGCCGACTGCAGCGTCTCCACGATCGCCTCGGCGACCTTGATCTCGGGCGCGAGGATCACGCCGATCCCCTGCGTGCCCTCGAGCAGCTTGATCACGACGGGTGCGCCGCCGACGCGCTCGATCGCGGGGATCACGTCGGCGCGGTTGCGCACGAACGCCGTCGCGGGCATGGCGATGTCGTGCCGCGAGAGGATCTGGTTCGCCCGCAGCTTGTCGCGCGCGTTCGCGATCCCGTTGGCGGTGTTGGGCGTGTAGACGTCCATCTGCTCGAACTGCCGCACGACGGCCGTGCCGTAGTAGGTGATCGAGTTGCCGATGCGCGGGATGATCGCGTCGTACTCCGACAGACGGCGCCCCCGGTACTGCAGGTCCGGATCATCGCTGGACAGATCGATCGCGAACCGCAGGGTGTTCAGCACCTTGACCTCGTGGCCGCGATCGAGGGCCGCGGCCTTGAGGCGCTGGGTGCTGTAGGCGCGCGGAGCGCGCGACAAGATGGCGATCTTCACGTGGGGATCCTGTGGTTCCTGATTGGATGGGGGCGTGTCCACTCATCTTCCCCCGTCGGAGAGCGTGCCGACGCACGCCCTCGTCGGGTGGCGCGAGTGGGTGGGTCTTCCCGGCGTCGGGATCGAGTGGCTCAAGGCCAAGGTCGACACCGGCGCGCAGACGTCGTCGCTGCACGCGTTCGGCATGAAGGAGTTCACGCGCGGCGGCGCCTCGTGGGTGCGCTTCGAGGTGCACCCGTGGCAGCGCAGCGCGGACGACGCCGTCAAGCTCGAGCTGCCCGTGCACGACCGCCGCCGCGTGCGCAGCTCGTCGGGCCACGCCGAGAAGCGGGTCGTCGTGCTGCTGGATGTGCGCCTGCACGACCAGGTCATCCCGACCGAGATCACGCTGACGCGCCGCGACGCCATGGGCTTCCGGATGCTCGTCGGCCGCGAGCTGCTCGCCAAGGGGTTCCTGGTCGACTCGGCCGCCTCGTACCTGGGCGGCAAGCCGCCGCGGGCCGTGCGCCGCGCGAACAAGCGGCCCCCGGGCGAGGAGCACCCGCACTGGCCGCACCGCCGCCGCAGCGACGGCTGACGCGGCACCGCCGGTCAGTCGCCGATCCGATTGCCCTCGGCGTCCCAGTTCTCGGCGACCTTCTTGCTGGGCTGCACGCGCGGCGGCTCCCCCGGCATCTTGGGGAACTCGGGCGGGAACGGCATCTCACCGAGCCCGTTCTCGAGGTCGCGCTCCCACCACTGGAGCAGCGTGTCGATGCGGCCGGGACTGTCCTGGATGCCCGCCCACGGATCGCCCTGCGCCAGCCGCTCCGGGATGGTGCGCACCGTGAACCGCTTCGGGTCGACGTCGTCGACCTCGTCCCAGTGGAGCGGCGTCGAGACCGGGGCGTGCGGCAGCGCGCGGGGGCTGTAGGCGCCCGCCATCGTGCGGTCGCGGTTGGCCTGGTTGAAGTCGACGAACACGCGCTCGCCGCGCTCCTCCTTCCACCAGGCCGTGGTGACGCGATCCGGCATCCGGCGCTCCAGCTCGCGGCCCGCCGCGATCACGGCGTGACGCACGTCGAGGAACTCCCACTCCGGCACGATCGGGCAGAACACGTGGAGCCCGCGGTTGCCGCTGGTCTTGATCCACGCCTCGAGTCCCGCCTCGCGCAGCACCTCGCGCAGCGCGTGCGCGGCCGGGATGGCCTCCTTCACGCCCGTGCCGGGCTGCGGGTCGAGGTCGATGCGCAGCTCGACCGGGTTGTCGGTCACCGGCACGCGCGACGCCCAGGGGTGGAACACGACCGTGTTCATCTGCACGGCCCACACGATCGCGGCGGGCTCCGTGAGGACGATCTGCGGATGCCGCCGCCCGCTGTTGTAGGTGACGGTCTCGGCCTCGACGAACGACGGCGTGCCCTTGGGCGGGTTCTTGGAGAAGAACATCTCGCCCCCGACGGCGTCGGGGTAGCGCTCGAGCGACACGGGCCGATGGCCGTTGTGCGCGAGGAACGCCTCGCTCACCGTCACCGCGTAGTCGGCGAGCTCGCGCTTGGTGATGCCGAGCTCGGGCCACAGCACGCGGTTCGGGCTCGAGAGCCCCACCTCGCGGTCGCCGTCCGGTCCGGGGATGGTCAGCGTGATGCGTTCGGACGCCATGCCGTCACCCTACGCAGAGGAGCGCCCCGCGCGGTACGGGGTTGACCTCGGCCCCTGACAACACGTGCTGTGAGCGGCGACACGTCGTCCGCGCGCTCAGATCGCGTGTCCCCGGTGACGACACGTGTTGTGAGGCCGGGGGCGGTGGCTCAGTCGCCGTCGGCGTCGGATGCCGGGGCGTCGGGCGCGGACGCCGGCTCGGCCGTCTGCGCCGACTCCCTGGCCTGCTCGGCGCCGGCCTTGCGCTCCGCGTCGGCGCGATCGGCCTCGGCGGCGAGCGCGATGACGGGCGCGAGCTCCTCGCGCGTGAGCGTCATGAGCGGGCCCGCGGGATCGATGATGATGCCGCCCACGGAGTCGTGGTCGCGCAGGATCTGCCCGATCTTCGCGACCGAGAGCGGCAGGGCGCGCTCCTCGCGGCCCTGCGCGGCGACCTCGAGCGGGTGCGAGTACACCTGCAGCAGCCGCGTGCCGTCGGCGAGGCGCGCTTCGGCGATCCCGAGCTTGCCCTCGTCCTGCGGTGCCTTGCCGATCGCGACCCACAGCGGCACGCCCTCGGCGAGCAGCGTCGCGATGCGGTGCGGGGTGTCGGCCTCGCGCGGCGCGGCGATCGCGGCCTTCAGGCGCATGGCCGGGTCGGCCTGCTCGAGCGCCCGCACGAGCACCTCGCGCGGCAGCACGGCTCGCGCCGGCGCCGAGTTGTTGTCGACGATGATGCCCGCGAAGTCCTGCTCGACCAGGTGCTTCAGGATGGCGCCGACCGGCTGGCCGACCGCCGACGTGGAGGCGTCGCCGTCGGCCCGCACCGCGTCGTGCAGCGCCTTGCCCGAGCTGAACACGAGCATGTAGGTGCGGTCGCCGTCGCGCGCGATGCCGAACGACAGGCGCCCGTCGCCCTGCTGCAGCTGCTCGCGCGCATTGCCCTGCACGCGCAGGAACAGGTGGCCGTGCATCATCTGCCGCACGACGCCGATCAGCTGCGCGCCCGTCGGGTTCGCGGGCAGCGCCGCGAGCGCGTCGCGCAGCAGCGCGTTGTCGCGCAGGCCGGGGACCGTCTCGAGCTTCTCGGGCGGCGCGGCCGGCGCCAGCGGCAGCTCGCGCGGCGCGGGGGCGGCAGGCTTGGCCGTGCCGGGCTTCAGGGTGTCGTTCGGGGTCGGGATGCTCGGGTCGCGGCGCGGCTGGTCGGCGGGCGGCGGCGCGACCTCGGGCCCGGCGGGCCCGCCCAGTCCGCGGAACGACGACATCGAGATGCCGACCTGCGGCGCCGCGTCGGCGGCAGGCGCCTCGGACGCCTCTGCCGCGGGTGCGTCAGCCGGGGCCTCCGGAGCCGGGGCCTGCGATTCGACCGCGCTGTCCTCGGCGGAAGCCTCGGCGGCCGTCTGGTCGTCGCTCTTCTTCTTCCTGGAGAACAGTCCCATGCGCTCAGCCTACGTGCCGCCCGCGGCCGCCTCAGGGGGTTGCGCTCCCCGTGACGATGCGCAACGTCGCGCGGCTGCGCTGGGTAGCGTGGCAGGATGCCCGCCTTCCCGTCGACGATCGCGCGCCCCGTCTCGCACGAGCTGGAGATCAGGAAGTCACGGTTCCTGACCCACGCGGCGCCAGTGGGATCCGTCGCGGACGCTGAGGCCGTGATCGCGGACATCCGGAAGCGGCACTGGGATGCCCGCCACAACTGCACGGCGATGATCACCGGGCTGCGCGGCGAGCAGGCGCGGTCGAACGACGACGGCGAGCCGTCGGGCACGGCGGGCGTGCCGATGCTCGAGGTGCTGCGGCAGCGGCGGCTGACCGACCTCGTCGTGGTGGTGACCCGGTACTTCGGCGGCATCAAGCTCGGCGCGGGCGGGCTCGTGCGCGCGTACTCGTCCGCGGTGTCCGAGTGCCTGGACGCCGCGCAGCTCGTCGAGCGCCGCGAGCTCACCGAGGCGCTGCTCACGGTGGATCACGCCGACGCCGGCCGCCTGGACAACCTGCTGCGCGACTGGGCGGCCGGCCACGGCGGCACCCTGGGCGACACCGACTACGCGGGGCAGGCGACCCTGCGCGTCTGGCTCCCGGCCGACGCGCTGCCCGACCTGACCGATGCGGCCGCCGCGTGGACGGCCGGCGCCCTCACGCCCGAGCGAGGGGCGACCCGGATCGTCGACGTCCCCGCGTAGCGCGCGCATCGACGCCGCTTCGCGGCATTGATCCGCACCACGTCAAAGCTTGGTGATCGGGGCGATCTTGATGAGCAGCTTCTTCGCCCCCGCGGAGTCGAATCGCACGTGCGCGATCCGCTTCGCGCCCTCGCCCGTGACGGCGTCGACGCGGCCCTCGCCGAAGTCGTCGTGCCGGATGCGGTCGCCCGGCGCGAGCTCGAGGTCGCCGTTGTCGCGCACCTTGTTGGTGACCATGCCGGGGAACTTGTCCATCGCGGTCGACTTCGGCTTGAGGCCCGAGCCCGGCCCGAGAGGCTTGACTCCCCATCGGTCCGACCCGCCGGGCCGCCGCGCGTTCAGCGCGCGCGACTGCGTGCCGCCGCGCGAGTTGACGTCGCCGGGCGACTGGCGCCAGTCGATCAGGTCGACCGGGATCTCCTGCAGGAACCGGCTGGGCATCGCGACCGACACCTCGCCGAACTGCGCGCGCGTCATGGCGAGCGACAGGTACAGGCGCTTGCGGGCGCGCGTGATGCCGACGTAGAACAGCCGACGCTCCTCCTGCGGGCCGCCCGGCTCGTTCGCCGAGATGCGGTGCGGGATGAGGTCCTCCTCGACGCCCGTGAGGAACACGGTGTCGAACTCGAGGCCCTTCGCGGTGTGCAGCGTCATGAGCGACACCGATCCCGACTCGTCGTCGAGGTCGTCGCTGTCGGCGACCAGCGCGACCTCGGTGAGGAAGTCGAGCACGGTGCCCTCGGGGTTGTTCCGCGCGAACTCGCGCGTCACGGCGACGAGCTCGTCGAGGTTCTCGACGCGGGCCTCGTCCTGCGGGTCGCGGCTCGCGCGCAGCGCATCCAGGTACCCGGTCTTGTTCAGCAGCACCTGCAGGCCCTCGGCGACCGAGATCGGCTCGGGCTGCTCGCCCGACGAGGGCAGCAGGATCTCCTGCGCCTCGACCAGCACGTTGTGCAGCTGCGCGATCGCGCCCTGGATCTTCGGCCCGAACCCGAGGTCTGCGTAGTGCCCGAGCGCGTCGCGGAACGTGATGCCGTGCCGCTCCGCGAACGACGAGATGGTCTCGACCGTCACGTCTCCGATGCCGCGCCGCGGCTTGTTGATGATGCGGCGCAGCGCCATCTCGTCGGCCGGGTTGGCGACCGCCACGAGGTACGCGAGCGCGTCCTTGATCTCCTGGCGCTCGTAGAACTTCGTGCCGCCCATGATCTTGTACGGCACGGCCGAGCGGATGAAGATCTCCTCCAGTGCCCGGGACTGCGAGTTGGTGCGGTAGAACACCGCCATCTGGCCGTAGTCGACGCCCTTGCGGCGCAGCGCCTCGATCTCGTCGGCCACGAACTGCGCCTCGTCGTGCTGCGAGTAGCCGGTGAAGCCGACGACCTTCTCGCCGTCGCCCTGGTCGCTCCAGAGGCGCTTTTCCTTGCGGTCGAAGTTGTTCCGGATGACCGAGTTCGCCGCCGTCAGGATGTTCTGCGTCGAGCGGTAGTTCTGCTCGAGCAGCACGACCTTGGCGCCCGGGAAGTCGCGCTCGAACTCGCTGATGTTGCGGATGTCCGCCCCGCGGAACGCGTAGATCGACTGATCCGAGTCGCCGACGACCGTGAGCGATGCACCCTCGGCCTCGTCCATGAGGGCGAGCATGCCGCCGCCGACATCCGTCTGCGACGAGACGGGCCGCGTCAGCTCGTGGATGAGCGCGTACTGCGCGTGGTTGGTGTCCTGGTACTCGTCGACCAGGATGTGCCGGAACCGCTTGCGGTAGACGTCGGCCACCTGCGGGAACGCGCGGAACAGGTACACGGTCTGCGCGATCAGGTCGTCGAAGTCGAACGCGTTCGCCCGCTGCAGCTGGCGCTGGTAGTCCGCGAACAGCTCCACGAACATCCGCTCGACGGGGTCGCTCATGTTCGCGTCGCGCGCGTACGACTCGGCGTCGGCCAGCTCGTTCTTGAGCTTGGAGATCTTCGACTGCACCGCGGCCGGCGTGAGGCCGAGCGCGTCGGCCTCGTGCTCCTTGACGAGCCGCTTGATGAGCGCGCGGGAGTCGCCCGAGTCGTAGATCGTGAACGCCTTGGTGAAGCCGAACTGGTCCGCCTCGCGGCGCAGGATGCGCACGCAGGCCGAGTGGAACGTCGAGATCCACATGCCGCGCGCGCTGTCGCCGACTAGCTGCTCGACGCGCTCGCGCATCTCGCCGGCGGCCTTGTTGGTGAACGTGATCGCGAGGATCTGGCTCGGCCACGCCTCGCGGCTGCGCAGCAGCGACGCGATGCGGTGGGTCAGCACGCGGGTCTTGCCGGATCCGGCGCCCGCCACGATCAGGAGGGCGGGGCCGCGGTACTCGACCGCCTCGCGCTGCTGCGGGTTGAGGCCGTCGAGCAGCTCGTCGGCGCTGGATCGGGGGCCCTGGGGACCGGATCCGCCGCTGACGATGATGGGGGTGGAGGCGTCGGTCATGGCCCTTCGAGTCTAGGCGGCGCGGCCGACACCGAGCTGGCCCGCCCACAGGGCGCGACCCGTTACGCAAGCGATACCGGCGCATGCGAAGCACTGCGCTCCCCCGGTGCAATACCTGGTGAACGGCCCCGCCGGGGCCCCGCACCGCAAGGGAACGCCATGAACCGCACACGCGCCGGTCTCGCGACCGCGTTCGCCCTCGTCCTGCTGCTGCCGGCGTGCGCGACGCCCGTCGGCGCCGGAGCCGCGCCATCCGGATCGCCGTCCGCGACCCCGGAGCCGACCGCCACGGAGCCGACCCCGGAGCCGACCCCGGACGCGCCCGCGGCCGAACCGACGTCCGCGCCCGAGCCGCCGCAGACCGAGGAGCCCGCGGCCGACGACCCGGATGACCCCGCCACCTGGCGGATCACCACGAGCCGCATCGGCCCGATCGCGCTCGGCGACGACATCGACGACGTCGCGGCGCTGCTCGGGGTCGAGACCTACACCGCCGCGGAGTACATGGTGGGCTGCTCCGGGATCACCGCCTACCGCGTGGGCGACTTCGTGCTGTCGGCGGCCGGCACGGACGGCACCGCGCGGACGATCGGCCTCCAGCTCACCGAGGGACGGGACGCCCCGGCCTCCGGCCCGCGGACCGCGGACGGCATCCGGCTCGGCACGGCGAACGCCGAGGTGGCGGCGATCCGCGGCCCGTACACCCACCCCTCGTTCGGCGGGGGCGGCGGCGTCACCTGGGAGCAGCGCGACGCGGACGGCGCGTCGCTCGCGATCAGCTGGGCCTACGCCTCGGGCGACGAGGTGCCCGACGGCCGGATCGACCTCTTCCTGACGCACCGGCAGCCGGAGGGCGGCTTCCCGCCCTGCATCGACTGACCCTGCACCTACTCGCGGAAGAAGGCCATCCCGAGGTCCGGGTGGTCCACGAACACGCCGTCGACGCCGGAGCGGCGGATGACGTCCCACTCGGCCTCGTAGTCGCCGTACGCCGCCTTGCCGCCCTTCGTGCGGAACTCCGGGGTGAGGAACGCGTTCTCCGGGCGCGCGGTCCACGTGTACACCTGCAGGCCGCGCTCGTGCGCGTCGGCGACCACCGGCGAAGGGCCCGTCGCGCGGCCCAGGCGATCCGGGGCGAGGATCATCCGCTTGTCGACGCTGATGCCGTCGACCCTGCCGACCAGCTGGTCCAGGCCCCGCGGCCGCGCGGTCGCCGCGTACGTGGGGGCCGCGTCGCCGCGCGCCGCGATCAGGTCGAACGGCCTGCCCTTCGCCTCGAGCAGGTAGATGTAGGTCGCCGGCACGCCGCGCTCCCGCAGCCGATGCAGCACGGTCGACTCGAACGCCTCGATCGTGAGCGGCAGCTCGCCGGTCGCCCATCCCGTGGCGCGCAGGTCGGCCTCGATCAGCGGCACCAGGTCGAGGCCGACGGAGGAGAAGTACGTCGCGTGCTTGATCTCCAGCACCACGCCGATCTCGCGCCCCTGCGCGAGCGACGTCTCCCGCACGAGATCCAGCACGTCGGTCAGCCGCAGGACGGGCTGCGCGTCGTCGAACGTCGCGCTGCGCGGACGGATCTGCGGGATCCGCTCGCGCGTCGTCAGGGTCGACAGCTCCTCCCACGTGAAGTCCTCCGTGAACCAGCCCGTGAGCTTCACGCCGTCGACCGTCTTGGTGGTGCGGCGGTCGGCGAACTCCGGGCGGTCGGCCACGTTCGTGGTGCCCGAGATCTCGTTCTCGTGCCGGACGACCAGGACGCCGTCGCGCGTCGCGACGATGTCGGGCTCGACCGCGTCCACCCCGAGCTCGAGGGCGAGGTCGTACGACGAGCGCGAGTGCTCCGGGCGGTACCCGGGGGCGCCGCGGTGGCCGATCACGAGCGGACGGGGACGAGGCATGAGCCCAGCGTATTCACGGGCCCGAGGCCCTCCCTGAGCGCCCGGCTCCCGTTCGCCGGGGGCGTAGAGATCACAGCTCAGCCATAGCGTGTCGTGGGTACTGTGGAACCACAGCCTTCACACCGCTGTCCCGCAACCATTTGGAGCTGACCATCATGGCCAAGTTCGGATTCACGGACCCCGCGTTCCACACTGACACGCGCCCGCCGCAGGCGCCGTCGTACGCCGCGCAGACCTACCCCGGCGGCCCTCTCGCGGGCCAGACCGGACTCGTGCCGCCGCCCGCCGAGCGCCTCGAGGGCATGTACGCGGCCCCGGCCGCGAGCTCGGTCGACACCGGCCGCATGACGGTCGAGGACACCATCCACAAGACGCTCGCGTCGTTCGGCGTGCTGCTCGTCACGGGCGTCGTCGGCTGGTTCGCCACCGCCTTCAACCCCGGCATGGGCATGGGCCTCGCGCTCGTCGGCCTGCTCGGCGGCCTCGCGCTCGGCCTCGTCAACGCGTTCAAGCGCATGCCCGGCGCCGCGCTGGTGCTCGGCTACGCCGCGTTCGAGGGCCTCTTCATCGGCGCGTTCTCGCTGCTCATGGAGATCATGTTCCCCGGCGTCGTGATGCAGGCCACGCTCGCGACCGTCGCGGTCGTCGGCGTCACGCTGGCGCTGTTCGCCAACGGCAAGGTGCGCACCTCGCCCCGCATGACCAAGATCTTCATGGTCGCGATGCTCGGCTACCTGGCCTTCAGCCTGCTGAACCTGGGCTTCATGGTCTTCGGCGGCCCGTTCAGCGACCTCGCCTGGGGCATGCGCTCCGTCGAGATCATGGGCATCCCGCTCGGCGTCATCATCGGCGCCCTGGCCGTCCTGATGGGCGCGTACTCGCTCGTCATGGACTTCGAGTTCGTGCAGACCGGCGCCCGCAACGGCGCGCCGCGCAAGCTCGGCTGGAAGGCCTCGTTCGGCATCGTCTCGACCGTCGTCTGGATCTACGTCGAGATCCTGCGCATCCTCGCGATCCTGCGCGGCAACGAGTAACGCACCGCTTCACGACAGAAGGGCCGTCCCGGATGGGGCGGCCCTTTGTCATGGGCGCCGCTCGATCCGCTCAGGCGAGCGGGCCGCCCTCGGCGATCACGCGGTCGATGAGCGTGCGGACGACGCGGGTGTCCTGGCGCAGGCCGTCGTGCTCATACTCGTTGGTCACCCACAGGTAGGTGTTCGGCATCGCCGCCGCGGCGTCCTCGGCATAGCCGAAGTCGACGTACATGTCGTCGTAGTACATGGCCGCCGCGAGCGGCACCTCGTTTCGGCGCAGCCGGTCCGGGTCGTAGAGGCGCGGATGGTCCTCCCGCTCGGCGAGCGCGTGAGCGGCGTCGCGGAACGGCCGCAGCGACGCGATCTCGTCGTACTGCCACGGGAAGAACATCTCCCCCGTGAACGGCACGGGCGCGCCGGCCGCCTCGAATCCGCCGAGCTCGGCGCGCACGCGCTCGGCGGCCCACGCCGTGGCCCCGGGGCCGTCGGCGTAGATCTCCTCCTGCAGCAGCGCGTAGAGCGGCGCGCCCCAGTACTGCGTGTGCGCGTCGACCTCGGCGAGGAAGCTCTCGCTCAGCCGCCCCCGCGCGGTGAACGCCTCGTCGAGCATCCAGTGCACGCGGTCGTAGCCGGGCTGCATCCCGAACTCGATGCCCAGCGTCTGCAGGCGCCGAGCCGTGAGCCGGTCGCCGCTGGGCAGGCGCACGTCCGAGCCCTCGACGACGTCGACGATGCGCGCGACCGTGTCGGCGTCCTGCGGATAGCGCCGGTAGAACTCGGCGGTCTTGGCCGCCACGCGGGGCAGCGTGCGCCGGTAGACGTCGGTCGCGTCGGGCTCGAACGAGGTCAGGCCGCCCGTGACGTACGCGGCCGACAGCGCCTCCGGGTGCAGCGACAGGTACGTGAGCGTGAGGAACCCGCCGTAGCTCTGCCCGAGTGTCTCCCAGCGCACGCCGCCGTAGATCTCGCGGCGGATGTGCTCGAGGTCGCCGACGATCTGCTCGGCGCGGAACTTCATGAGGAGCTCCGCGCCCTCCTCCGGCGTCAGCCCCGCGACCGACGAGGTCTCGATCCGCGTGGAGCGGCCCGTGCCGCGCTGGTCGAGCAGCAGCACGCGGTGCGTGTGCAGCACCTCGTCGATCCAGTCGCCGCCGGGCATGGGCCGGGGGCCCTTGCCGCCCGGCCCGCCCTGCAGGAACACCAGCACGGGCGCGTCCACGCGCTCGACGTCCGCCACCTCCCGCGCGAAGACCTCGATGGTCCGGCCGTCGTCCGGCGCGGACCAGTCGAGCGGCACGGTCACGGTGTGGTCCCGGATGATCCGGTCGCGCATCCGATAGGAGGTGGTCGTCATGCGACCATCCTGCCCCGCCGCCGCCGGGTGACGTCACTCGCGGCGCGCCAGCACCCGGTCGACGAGCCCGTACTCCACCGCCGCCGCGGCCGTGAACACGCGGTCCCGGTCGGTGTCGTGCCGCAGCTGCTCGCGCGTGCGTCCCGTGTGCGCGGCGAGGATCTCCTCCATGTCGCCCCGCACGCGCACGAGCTCGTCGGCGTGCAGGATCAGGTCCGGGATGGCTCCCCGGCTCTGCGCGCCGGGCTGGTGCAGCACGACGCGCGCGTGCGGCAGGATCGCCCGGCGCCCCGCGGCCCCGGCGGCCAGCAGCACGGCGCCCGCGCCGACCGCCTGGCCGACGCACGTCGTCGCGACGTCCGGCCGGATGTACCGCATCGTGTCGTGGATCGCGAGCATGGCCGAGGGATCGCCGCCCTCGCAGTTGAGATAGAGCTGGATCTCGCGGTCGGGGGCGTCGGCCTCCAGGTGGAGCAGCTGCGCGATGAGCGCGTTCGCGACGCCGGCGTCGATCGCCGTGCCGAGGTACACCACGCCCTCCGACAGCAGGTGCGAGTACACGTCGAGGATGCGCTCGCCGCGCGGGTCCCGCGCGATCACGTTGGGGATGGGGTAGGTGGACATCACGCGGCCTCCGTCCGCACGTCGGCGCCGATCCCGATGCGGGACCGCGGGCGCGGCATGATCTCGTCGAAGCGCTCCACGATCGCGTCGATGAACCCGTACTCCAGGGCCTCGCCGGCCGTGTACCAGTGGTCGTGGAGCGAGTCCTCGAACACGCGCTCGAGCGGCTGGCCCGTGTCCGCGGCCGTGATCCCGAGCACCGTGTCGCGCATGTGCCGCAGGTCCTCGGCCTGGAGCTCCACGTCGACCGCGGTGCCGCCGATGCCGGCCGAGCCCTGGTGCAGCAGGATGCGCGCGTGCGGCAGCGCGCGGCGCTTTCCCGGAGTGCCGGCGGTGAGCAGGAACTGGCCCGCGCTGGCCGCCATGCCGATCGCGAGGGTCGACACGTCGCACGGCACCAGCCGCAGGATGTCGCGGATCGCGAGCATCGACGCGACGGATCCGCCCGGCGAGTGGATCCAGAGCGCGATGTCGGAGACTGGATCCTCCGCGGCGAGCGCGAGCAGCTGCGTCGCCAGCAGGGTGCCGTTGTCGTCGTCGAGCGGCCCGTCGAGCATCAGCACGCGGCGGTGCGCGAGCTCGCGGCGGGCCTCGGGGGTGAACTGCGGGATCTTCGGTTCGTCAGCCATGCGCCCAGCGTGCGCCGCGGCGGGCCGCCGCGGGGCCGGATCCGCCGTGGGCCGATCCGCCGTGGGCAGAGGCGCCGCTCAGGCGGCGAGCGCCAGCGCCCCGGCCGACAGCGCGACGCCGTGGATCGCGCGATCCGGGGCTGCGGCGCGCAGGTCCTCGGCGATGCCGGCCGTCAGGTCGAGCAGCGTGCCGCCCAGCGCCCCCAGCACGGCCGCGACCATCTCGCTCGAGGGCTCCTTGCGGCCCCGCTCGATCTCGGAGAGGTACTGCACCGAGATGCCCGCCCGGCGCGCGACCTCGGCGAGGGTCTCACCCCGCTCGCGTCGCATGCGCCGCAGCCGGTCGCCGGCCAGGTGGCGCCACAGCGGATCCGGCTCCGCGGGCGCGACGGTCGGGGACTTCCGCAGGGGCAGCAGCTCGGCCATGGCCTCACGGTAGGCGCGGGCGCGGACGCGCGCATCCCGTTCCGCCGACAGCAGAACGGGATGCGCGCGGTGCGGCGTCAGTCGCCCTCGGTGAGCTGCACGCGGCCGGCGGAGACCTCGACCGTGACCTCGTGCGGCGCGGAGGCGGCGACGTCCAGGCCGTTGTCGAACGAGCCGGCCGACACGTCCGAGCGCACGTCGTACTCGTCGTCGGGCAGCTCGAGCTCGAGGGATCCGGCGCTGACGTCGATCGCGACCGCGTCCGGTGCGTCGCCCGTCAGGTCGCCGAACAGGCGCCCGGCCGACACCGTGAAGGTGGCCTCGGTCACGCCCTCGAGGTCGATCTGGGTCTGCCCCGCGCTCACGTCGGCGTGCAGCGTCTCGGCCGAGCCGGTCACGTGCATCGCGCCTCCGCCGAGCTCGAGCGCCAGGCGACCGAACTCGCCGTCGGCCCGCAGCTCGCCGGCCGACAGCGCGAGGTCGGCGTCGAGCCCGCTGTCGCGCAGGCTCTCGGGCAGCGTCAGCACGGCGGTCTCGCCGTCGTCGCCCCAGCCGCCCCACGTCCAGTCGGGGCCCCAGCCGAACATCCGGTCGGGGCTGCGCAGCACGAGCCGGTCGCCCTCGCGCTCGAGCCGCCAGTCCCCGCGCCGCGCGTCGGTGACCTCGAGCACGGCCTCGTCGACGTCGCCGAACTCGATCGTCACGAGCGAGGCGGCCGCCTCCACGTCGAGCGACCTGATGCCGCTCGCGTCCGCGGTCCACGTGCCGCTCTGGCGCAGGGCGTCGCGGACCGTGCCCACCACGGCGCCGGTCACGGTGCCGAGCAGGATGAGCGCGCCCAGGACGATCGCGAGGATCGACACCACCCGGCCGGCGCCGCCGGGGCTCGTCCCGGACGGCGGCGGAGGCGTGGGGGCCGCGGGAGCCGCTGGGGCCGCGGGAGGGGTGAGCATGTCGTTCATCGTGCCGATCCTGTCTGCGGCGATCCGCCGCTCCGTTCGATGTGGGCCAGCGCCGCGAGCACGCGACGGTTGCCGGATTCGTCGGGCTCGAGGCCCAGCTTCTGGAAGATCGAGGTGATGTGCTTCTCGATGCTCCCCTCGGAGAGGAAGAGCAGCGACGCGATGGCCTGGTTGGACTTGCCCTCGGCGATCAGGGCGAGCACCTGGCGCTCGCGCTCCGTGAGGTGCGCCATCCGGTCGTCCTGCCGCCGCCGCGTGAGCAGCTGCGCGACCACCTCGGGGTCGAGCACCGTGGCGCCCTGGCCGATGCGATCGACCGACTCGAGGAACTCGGACACGTCGGCCACGCGGTCCTTGAGCAGGTAGCCGAGCGCGCCTCCCGGGCTCGTGATGAGCTCGCTGGCGTAGCGCTCCTCGACGTACTGCGACAGCACGAGCACGGGGAGGTGCGGGCGGCGGGAGCGCAGCTCGAGCGCGGCGCGGATGCCCTCGTCGGTGAACGTCGGCGGGAGCCGCACGTCGAGGATGCACAGCTCGGGGTCGTACTCGTCGACCGCCTCGGTGAGGCCGGCGGTGTCGGGGAGCGAGGCGACGACCGTGTGGCCGCCGTCCTCGAGCAGGCGCACGAGGCCCTCGCGCAGCAGGACGGAGTCCTCGCAGATCAGGATGCGCACGGGACGCTCACCTCCAGAGCCGTCGGCCCGCCCTGCTGGCTGTCGAGGCGGAACGTGCCGCCGGCGGCGAGCACGCGGTTCGAGATGCCGTCGAGGCCGCCGCCGGGCAGGATGCGGGCGCCGCCCAGGCCGTCGTCCTCGACGCGGGCCCACAGCGTGCCGTCCTCGCGTCGGCGCACCGTGACGCGGCATCCGCCGGCGCGCGAGTGCTTGGCCGCGTTCGTGAGCGACTCGGCGATCGCGAAGTACACGGCCGCCTCGGCGTCGCGGCTGCAGCGCCCGTCGATGCGCACGTCGAGGTGCACGGGGATGTGCGAGCGGCCGGCGAGCGCGGACAGCGCCGCGTCGAGCCCCCGGTCGTCGAGCACGGATGCGTGGATGCCGCGCGCCAGCTGCCGCAGCTCGGTGATGGCGGCCTTCGTGGAGGTGTGCGCCTCCTCGATGAGGGCCCGCGCGGCGTCCGGGTCGCTGGCGATCTTCTGCTGGGCCAGGCCCAGGGTCATCCCGACCGAGACGAGCCGGGGCTGGACGCCGTCGTGGAGATCGCGCTCGATGCGCGTGCGCTCCACCTCGGAGGCGCGCATGGCGCCGGCGCGCTGCGCGTCGGACACCCGGGCCTGCTCGGCCAGCTGTGCCTCGCGGGCCGGGACGATGATGACCCGCGCCAGCACGCCGTGCAGGAGCGCCAGGCCCAGCAGCGCGGCGGCGGCCGCCAGGAACCCGAGGATGCCGACCAGCGGCGCCCACGCGGTGGGGATGTCGAGGTCGAGCAGGTCGAACACCGCGAGGCTCGCGACGCCCTCGGTCGCGTAGAGCGGCGAGAAGGCGAGCGCGACGCTCGACGCGAGGAGCGCCGCGACCGGCAGGGTCAGCATGCCGAGGATGGTGGCGACGGCGGCGTTCGCGAGCGCGCGCCACATGGCCGGGTCGGTGAACTGCGCCCACACCATCCGCAGGAACCCGCCGAAGCCGGGGCGCTGCGCCCGCCGCGCGCGCAGCGGGGGCAGGCCGGCGCCGTACAGCCCGTCGATGCGGGCGGTCTCGAGGGCGGCGACGACGAACAGGCCGTAGACGAAGGCGAGGAGGAAGACGAGGCCGATGCCGAGCACGGGCAGCAGGCCCAGCCCGAGGCCGAACAGCGTGGCCAGGATCGTGACGACGATCGGGCCGACGACGCCGAGCGCCGCGAGATGGGCCGCGGCACCGGCGAGCCGCGCCGGCGAGGCGTGCTCCGGCATCCGGCGGGCGGGAGCGGAGGTGGGCTGTGAGGTCATGCCTCAAAGCTAGGCCGGAGGCGCTCGCCGCACCGCCGAGGGAGCCCCCGCTCCCGTTCGGGTTATCCGGAAAGTCAGTCGCGCGCCTGGTCGGCCATGTGGGCCGGGACGCGGGTCGGCGACGCCGCGAAGCTCTTGCCGTTCGGGCGGGTCAGCACCACCCGCTTGGGCGCGGTGCGGCCGTGCGTGGCGAAGATCATCAGGCCCACGAAGCTCAGGCCCCCGACCAGGTTGCCCAGCACGGTCGGGATCTCGTTCCAGATCAGGTAGTCCATCAGCGTGAACTCGGCGCCCATCAGCAGGCCGACGGGGAACAGGAACATGTTCACGATCGAGTGCTCGAAGCCCATGTAGAAGAACAGCATGATGGGCAGCCACATCGCGAGGACCTTGCCCGTCACGGTGGTCGAGATCATCGCCGCGACCACGCCCATCGAGACCATCCAGTTGCACAGCATCGCGCGGACGAAGAGGGTCAGCATGCCGCCGAAGCCGTGCTCCGCGTAGCCGACGGTGCGGCCGTGGCCGATCTCGCCGATCGCCTGCCCGACGGCGCTCGGCTCGGTCGTGAAGCCGTACGTGAAGTAGATCGCCATCAGCACCGCGACCGTGAAGGCGCCGCCGAAGTTGCCGAGGAACACGAGGCCCCAGTTGCGCCCGATGCCGCCGAGCGTGACGCCGGGGCGGCGGTCGAACAGCGCGAGCGGAGCCAGCGTGAACACGCCCGTGAGCAGGTCGTAGCCGAGCAGGTACAGCAGCACGAACCCGACCGGGAACAGCAGCGCGCCGATCAGCGGCTGCCCCGTGTTCGTCGACACGGTCACCGCGAACGCGGCCGCGATCGTCAGCGTCGCGCCGCCCATGAAGGCGCGGATCAGGGTGTCGCGCGTCGACATCAGGACCTTGGACTCGCCGGCGTCGATCATCTGCGTGATCAGTTCGGCGGGCTTCACGTACGACATGGCGGGACTCCTCGGGGGCTGGGTCGTCCCCCAGGATCGCCCACGGTCGTTACGCCCACCCGCGCCCGCACGTTACAGGCAGCGACAGATTCCCTCACCCGCCGCGGCGGCGGGGTGTGAGATCACTTGGCGCTCCAGCCCCCGTCCATGGTCCAGGAGCCGCCCGAGACCATCGCGCCGTCCGGTCCCGTCAGCCAGCCGACGAGGGACGCGACCTCGTGCGGCTCGACCAGGCGCTTGACGGCCTGCTCGGCCAGCAGCACGCGCTCCAGCACCTCGTCCTCGCCGATGCCGTGGACGGCGGCCTGATCCGCGATCTGCTTCTCGACGAGCGGCGTGCGCACGTAGCCGGGGTTGACGCACACGCTCGTGACGCCGTGCGGACCGCCCTCGAGCGCGGCGACCTTGCTGAGCCCCTCGAGGCCGTGCTTGGCCGACACGTACGCGCTCTTGTACGGCGAGGCGACCAGCCCGTGCACCGACGAGATGTTCACGATCCGCCCCCAGCCCCGCGCGTACATCCCCGGCAGCGCCGCCCGCATCAGCAGGAACGGCGCGACCAGCATGATCGCGTGCAGGCGCCGGAACGCGTCGGGCTCGAACTCCTCGAGGGGCCGGACGTGCTGGATGCCCGCGTTGTTGACCAGGACGTCCACGTCGAGCGACAGGTCGTCGAGCGCCGTCGTGTCCGACAGGTCCACGGCCCAGGCGGTGCCGCCGATCCGCTCCGCGACGCGCTCGGCGGCGTCGGCGGCGACGTCCGCGACCGTGACGTGCGCGCCGCGGGCCGCGAGCTCGGCGGCGACGGCCTCGCCGATGCCGGAGGCGCCGCCCGTGACGAGCGCCTTCCGGCCGGCGAGCGTCGCCGCGGGATCCGTCACGCCGGCACCCGCTCGCGCCGCGCCGCATCGGCGGCGTCGAGCTCGGTCAGGGAGGCCCCCTTCGTCTCGCGCAGCATCAGCACCGCGACGGCCGTGACGGCGCCCGCGACCAGCAGGTACACCGCTGTCGGCACCCACGACCCCGTGTCCCGCAGCCACGTGGTCGCGAGGATCGGCGCGAGCGAGCCCGCGAAGATCGACGTCACCTGGTACGAGATCGACACCCCGGAGTACCGGGTGCGGGTCGGGAACATCTCGGCCATGATCGCGGGCTGGCCGGCGTACATCATGGCGTGGAACGCGAGGCCCACGATGATCGCGCCGAGGATGAGCGGCGTGCTCATGGTGCCCAGCAGCGGGAACGCCCAGAAGCCCCACGTGCCGCCGAGGATGGCGCCGGCGAGGTACACCGGCTTGCGGCCGAGCGCGTCGATCGCGCGCCCCGCGGCGAGGATCACGACGAAGTGGCTGACGTGCGCGATCGCGATCAGGCCCAGCACCGACGTGGTGTCCATCCCGAGCCCCTCCTTGAGGTACACGATCGAGAAGGCCACGACCAGGTAGTACATGATGTTCTCCGCGAACCGCAGACCCATCCCGATCAGCACCTGGCGGGGGTAGCGGCGCAGCACCTCGACGACGCCGTAGCCGGCCGACTCCTCGGCGGACTGCTCGCTGCGCGCGGCCTCGAACAGGGGCGACTCGGACACGGTCGTGCGGATCCAGTACCCGACGAGCACGACGAGGGCCGAGAGCCAGAACGCGACGCGCCAGCCCCAGCCGAGGAACGCCTCCTCGCTGAGCACGCCCGACATCACGCCCATCACGAGCGTGGCGAGCAGGTTGCCGACGGGCACGGCGGCCTGCGGCCAGGCCGTCCAGGTCGCGCGCCGGTCGTCCGGGGCGTGCTCGCCGACCAGCAGCACCGCGCCGCCCCACTCGCCGCCGAGCGCCAGGCCCTGCACGAAGCGCAGCAGCACGAGCGCGATCGGCGCGGCGACGCCGATCTGCTGGTACGTGGGCAGGCATCCCATCAGCACCGTGGCGACGCCGATCAGCATGATGGTCAGCTGCAGGGTGTGCTTCCTGCCCAGGCGGTCGCCGATGTGGCCGAACACGATGCCGCCGAGCGGACGGGCCGCGAAGCCGACCGCGTACGTCACGAAGGCGGCGATGATGCCGTCGTAGACGTTGCCCATCTGCGGCAGCAGCACCTTCGAGAAGACCAGCGCCGACGCGGTCGAGTACAGGAAGAAGTCGTACCACTCGACCACGGTGCCCGCCATCGAGGCGGCCACCACCCTGCGCAGCAGGGACTGGTCGCGGGCGGGTGCGGATGTGGACGGCGCGCTGTCGGCAGCCATGGGATCCTCCTGGGTCGTCTTCATCGACGTCGCGCCGGCCGCTCTGCCGGTGCGCGGGTCACGGGTCGCGTGACGTCACGATCCTCGCGATCCCCGCATGTGCACACAATGGTCAACTCGGCACACGCGGTGAACGATTCTGCACATCGGGGGGTACCGTGGCCTCCATGCCCGCACCGTCGCCCGCGCCCTCCCCCGAGCACCTGCTCGTGCTGCTCGAGGTCGCGCGCTCCGGCCGGTACACGACCGCGGCGCAGGCGCTGGGCCTCACCCACACCACGGTGGCCCGCAACATCGCGGCGCTCGACCACGCCCTGGGCGGGCGCGTACTGGTGCGCGGCGCCGACGGCTGGGAGCTCACACGGCTGGGCGAGCGCGCGGTGCGCGCCGGCGAGACGATCGCCGCGGCCATGTCCGCGCTGGGCGGCGACGAGAGCGAGCAGGACATGGTGACGGGCGTCGTGCGGATGTCGACGACCGACGGCTTCGCCGCCTACATCGCGTCCCCGGCGATCGCCCGGCTGCGGGAGAGGCATCCGGATCTCTCGGTCGAGATCGTCACGGTCACGCGCCTGGCCGCGCAGCACCGCTCCGGCGTCGACATCGAGGTGGTCGTCGGCACCCCGCAGGTCAGCCGCGCCCGCGCGGTGAAGCTCGGCGAGTACGCGCTCGGGCTGTACGCGTCGCGCGACTACGTGGCGCGCCACGGCGCGCCCGCGTCGGTCGAGGAGGCGCTCGGGCACCGCCTGGTCTACTTCGTCGACTCGATGCTGCAGGTCGACGCGCTCGACGCGCCCCGCCGGCTGCTGCCCGGGATCCGCGACGCGCTGACCTCGACCAACGTGTTCGTGCACCTCGAGGCCACCCGCGCGGGCGCGGGGATCGGCTTCCTGCCCTGCTTCATGGCATCGCGGCACCCGGATCTCGTGCGGCTGCTGCCGGATGAGGTGCACGACCGCCTCCCCTACTTCGCCGTGGTGCATCTCGAGAGCTGGCGGCGGCCCGCCGTC
This sequence comes from Microbacterium sp. MEC084, assembly GCF_004514465.2. Classification (NCBI taxonomy): domain Bacteria; kingdom Bacillati; phylum Actinomycetota; class Actinomycetes; order Micrococcales; family Microbacteriaceae; genus Microbacterium; species Microbacterium sp. MEC084. Next base: position 54,724 of record NZ_MYFP02000011.1, read on the forward strand.
GCGGCCGTGATGGAGGCCATCGTGGCGGAGACCGCCGCCCAGCGCGAGGTCCTCCTGGGCGAGCGCGCCCCCTGAGCCGCGGGCACCACACCCCCGGCCCCTCACAACACGTGTTGTCAGCGACGACACGCCCTCTCGACGCAGAGAGCACGTGTCCTCGCTCAGGACACGTGCTCTCACGAAAGGGGCGGGATCACTCCCACTCGATCGTCCCCGGGGGCTTCGACGTGACGTCGAGCACGACGCGGTTGACCTCGCGCACCTCGTTCGTGATGCGGTTCGAGATCTTCGAGAGGACGTCGTACGGCAGGCGCGTCCAGTCGGCGGTCATGGCGTCCTCGCTCGAGACGGGGCGCAGCACGATGGGGTGGCCGTACGTGCGGCCGTCGCCCTGCACGCCCACCGAGCGGACGTCGGCCAGCAGCACCACGGGGCACTGCCAGATCTCGCCGTCCAGACCGGCCTTGGTGAGCTCCTCGCGGGCGATCGCGTCGGCCTCGCGCAGGATCTCGAGGCGCTCGCGCGTGACCTCGCCGATGATCCGGATGCCGAGGCCCGGGCCGGGGAACGGCTGGCGGCCGACGATCGCCTCCGGGATGCCGAGCTCGCGGCCGATCGCGCGGACCTCGTCCTTGAACAGCGTCCGGAGCGGCTCTACGAGCTCGAACTCGAGGTCCTCGGGCAGGCCGCCGACGTTGTGGTGGCTCTTGATGTTCGCGGTGCCGGTGCCGCCGCCCGACTCGACGACGTCGGGGTACAGCGTGCCCTGCACGAGGAACTTGATGGGCTCGCCCTCGGCGGCCGCCTCGCGGATGAGGTCCTTCTGCACCTTCTCGAACGCGCGGATGAACTCGCGGCCGATGATCTTGCGCTTCTCCTCGGGGTCGGTGACGCCCGCGAGGTGGCCGAGGAACGTGTCCTCGGCGTCGACCGTGATGAGGCGCACGCCCGTCGACTCGACGTAGTCCTTCTCGACCTGCTCGCGCTCGCCCTTGCGGAGGAGGCCGTGGTCCACGAACACGGCGGTGAGCTGGTCGCCGACCGCGCGGTGCACGAGCGCGGTGGAGACGGCCGAGTCCACGCCGCCCGACAGGGCCGAGATCACGCGCGCGGAGCCGATCTGCCGGCGGATGCGCTCGACCTGCTCGGCGATCACGTTGCCCGCGTTCCAGTCGGCGGGGAGGCCCGCCGCCTTGTGCAGGAAGTTCTCGATGACCTTCTGACCGTAGTCGCTGTGCTTGACCTCGGGGTGCCACTGCACGCCGTAGAAGCACTTCTCGGCGTTGCCGAACGCGGCGACCGGGGTCGCGGCGGTCGAGGCGAGCACCTCGAAGCCCTCCGGGGCCTGGGCGACCTGATCGCCGTGGCTCATCCAGACGTTCTGCTGCTCCGGCTGGCCGCCCAGCAGCACGCCGCCGTCGCCGACGAGCGCGGCATCCGTGGCGCCGTACTCGCGCAGGCCGGTGTTGGCCACCTCGCCCCCCAGGGCCTGGGCCATCACCTGGAAGCCGTAGCAGATGCCGAGCGTCGGGACGCCGAGCTCGAACACCTTCGGGTCGAGCGTCGGGGCGCCGGGCTCGTACACCGACGAGGGACCGCCCGACAGGATGATCGCCACCGGGTCGTGCGCGGCGATCTCCTCCGCCGTGGCCGTGTGCGGGATCAGCTCGCTGAACACGCCGGCCTCGCGCACGCGGCGCGCGATGAGCTGCGCGTACTGGGCGCCGAAGTCGACGACCAGCACGGGGCGCTGGGCGGTGTCGTCGGAGACGTCGCCCCCGGACGGGGCGGTGCGGGCTTCGGTCACGAAGCGACCTCCTGTGGGGATGCGGCCTTGGCAGCGGCCTTCTCGGCGGCCGCGGCTTCGCGCTCGGCCAGATAGCGCTTCACGTCGCGAGCGACGCGGACTTCCATGAAGAAGGAGAGGAAGGGGATGACGCCGCCGCCGGCGAGCAGGATGAAGCGGCCGAACGGCCACCGCATCAGGCTCCACACGCGGAAGCAGGCGAACAGGTACACGACGTAGAACCAGCCGTGGACGATCAGGATGCCGAGCGACAAGTTGATCCCGTCGCCGGTCGAGATCATCTCGCAGGCGGTCGAGCCGGGCACGAACTGCGAGTACCACACGCAGTCCTGCGCGATCACGTCGGCGAACCAGAGGAAGCCGCCCGAGCCGCCGAGGAAGAGCTCCACGTGCAGGGGCGTGTACTTCAGGATCATCTCGGCCACGAGCAGCAGCAGGCCGACGCCGGTGATGACGGAGCAGATCTGGTAGAACCGCAGCGCGCCCCGGATCTGCGGGAAGGTGGCGAGCTTGGGCTGCGGCATGGACACCAGTCTATCGGCGGCGGCTGGGCGTCCGATCCGCCCCGGGCCTACTCCTCGTCGAGGTCGACGTCGCCCTCGACCTCGCGCTCCCAGGCGTCCTTGGCGAGGCGGTACCAGAGGTAGAACGCGAAGCCCGCGAAGATCGCCCACTCGGCGGCGTAGAAGACGTTGAGCCAGTTGACCGGGCTGCCGAGCTCGGGCGCGGGCGACGAGATCTCGTCGAGACCGGCGTCCGCCAGGCCGCCGGTGGGGTCGGATGCCGTCAGGTAGGGCCGGTACACGTCGATCGGCGCGACGGGCGACCCGTCGGCCTCGTGCCAGCGGCTCAGCAGCGCGGCGGGCGACATCCGGGTCTGCTCGAGGGGGTCCGCGCCCGCGGGCGGCAGGGCAGGGCCCTCGTCGGAGATGATCCGCCCGGTCAGCGTGACGGCGCCATCCCCGGAGCGCGCGGCCGCGTCCAGGGCCGCGACGGCGGCGTCCGCCCGCTCGCGCGTCTCGGTCCATCCGATCGCCACCGCGAGCGAGGTGGGCTCGGCCGCACCCTCGACGCGCAGCTGCCCCGTGACCCAGAACCCCTCGACGTCGTCGTTGAAGCGCGACGACACGACGATGAAGTCGCGCGGCACCCAGCGGCCCTCGACCTCGACGCGCTGGCCGACCAGCGGCTCCTCGAGGTACTGCCCGGGCTCGACCACCTCGGCGATCGGGCGCACCTCCTCGGTCGCGCCGGCTGGCATCGGGTCGGTGTCGACCGCGCTGGACAGCTGCCACTGCCCGAGCCAGGCGAACACGCCCGCGACGGCCAGGCAGAGCGCGAGCATCGCGATCCACCGCGGCCGGAGCATGACCTCCCGCAGCGTGGGCGGGAAGACCAGTGCGTCGGCCTCGCCCGCGGCGTCAGGGTCGGTCACGTCGGGGCGGCGGGTCAGGCGCGCTCGTACGGAGCCACGACGACCTCGACGCGCTGGAACTCCTTCAGGTCGGAGTAGCCGGTCGTGGCCATCGACTTGCGCAGCGCGCCGATCAGGTTCGCGGTGCCGTCGGCCTGCGCGGCCGGGCCGTACAGGACCTCCTCGAGGGTGCCGACCTGCGGCACCTTCACGCGACGGCCGCGCGGCAGCTTCGGGTGGTGCGCCTCGGGGCCCCAGTGGAAGCCCTTGCCGGGGGCGTCGGTCGCGCGCGCGAGCGCGACGCCGAGCATGACCGCGTCTGCGCCCATCGCGAGCGCCTTGACGACGTCGCCCGACGTGCCCACGCCGCCGTCGGCGATCACGTGCACGTAGCGGCCGCCGGACTCGTCGAGGTAGTCGCGGCGCGCGCCGGCGACGTCGGCCACCGCGCTCGCCATCGGCGCGTGGATGCCGAGCGTCGTGCGCGTGGTCGAGGCGGCCCCGCCGCCGAAGCCGACCAGCACGCCCGCGGCGCCCGTGCGCATGAGGTGGAGCGCGGCCGTATAGGTGGACGCGCCGCCCACGATCACCGGCACATCCAGGTCGTAGATGAACTTCTTGAGGTTCAGGGGCTCGGCCTCGCTCGAGACGTGCTCGGCCGACACCGTGGTGCCGCGGATCACGAACAGGTCGACGCCGGCCGCGACGACCGTCTCGTACAGCTCCTGCGTACGCTGCGGGCTGAGCGCTCCCGCGACCGTGACGCCGGCGGCGCGGATCTCGTTGATGCGCTCGGTCACCAGCTCGGGCTTGATCGGCGCGGCGTAGAGCTGCTGCATCCGGCTCGTGGCGACCTCGTCGGGCAGCGACGCGATCTCGGCGAGCAGGGGCTCCGGGTCCTCGTAGCGGGTCCAGAGGCCCTCGAGGTCGAGCACGCCCAGGCCGCCGAGCTGGCCCAGCATGATCGCGGTGCGCGGGCTGACCACCGAGTCCATCGGCGCGCCCAGCACGGGGATGCCGAAGTGGAAGGCGTCGATCGACCAGTCGGTCGACACGTCCTCGGGGTTGCGCGTGCGGCGCGACGGCACCACCGCGATGTCGTCGAACGCGTACGCCCGTCGTGCCCGCTTGCCGCGGCCCAGCTCGATCTCCGTGGTCACCGCTCCAGCCTACCGTCGCCCGGGAACGGGGCCCGCGGCCTCGACTCGCTCCGCTCACTCGGCCGGGCTCGGACCTCCGGGGAGGGGGCGTGAGAAGAGAATCACGCCGCGTAGCGGCCGGCGGCGCGGGCGCGCGCCTTCTCCGCCTCGACCTCGCGGTTCTTCGGCGGCGCGGTGGTCACGAGCGCGTCGAGCAGGTGCTGCGTGATGTGCGCGATCTCGTGCACAGCGTGGTCGAACGCGTCCTTGTTCGCCTTCGACGGCTTGGTCGTGCCCGCGATCTTGCGCACGTACTGCAGGGCCGCGGCGTGCACCTCCTCCGAGGTCGCCTTCGGCTCGAAGTTGTGAAGGGTGTGGATGCTCCGGCACATGCCGGTCAGGCTAGTCCGGCCCTCGGACGCGCGAAAGGGGCCGCAGGGTCGCCCCCGCGGCCCCTCTCATCGACCGTCGTGCGAGCGCGGACTACCGCTTGTAGTTCGGCGCCTCGACCACGATCTGGACGTCGTGGGGGTGCGACTCCTTGAGGCCCGCCGAGGTGATGCGCACGAACTTGCCGCGCGCCTTGAGCTCCTCGATCGAGCGCGCGCCGACGTAGAACATCGACTGACGCAGGCCGCCGACCAGCTGGTAGACCACGGCCGAGAGCGGGCCGCGGTAGGCGACCTGACCCTCGATGCCCTCGGGGATGAGCTTGTCGTCGCTCGGCACGTCGGCCTGGAAGTAGCGGTCCTTCGAGTACGAGGTCTGCTTGCCACGCGTCTGCATCGCGCCGAGCGAGCCCATGCCGCGGTACATCTTGAACTGCTTGCCGCCCTGGAACACGATGTCGCCGGGCGACTCCTCCGTGCCGGCCAGCAGCGATCCGAGCATCACGGTGTCGGCGCCGGCGACGAGCGCCTTCGCGATGTCGCCCGAGTACTGCAGGCCGCCGTCCGCGATGACCGGCACGCCGGCCGGGCGCGCGGCGAGCGACGCCTCGTAGATCGCGGTGATCTGCGGCACGCCCACGCCCGCGACCACGCGGGTGGTGCAGATGGAGCCCGGGCCCACGCCGACCTTGACGGCGTCGACGCCCGCGTCGATGAGCGCCTGGGCGCCCTCGCGGGTGGCGACGTTGCCGCCGACGATGTCGATGTGCGCGAACGACGGGTCGGCCTTGAGGCGCTTGACGATGTCGATCACGCCCTGCGACTGGCCGTTGGCCGTGTCGACCACGATCACGTCCACGCCCTTGTCGCGCAGCGCCTCGGCGCGCTCCCACGCGTCGCCGAAGAAGCCGATCGCGGCGCCGACGCGCAGGCGGCCCTGCGGGTCCTTCGTGGCGTTGGGGTACTTCTCGCTCTTGTCGAAGTCCTTGATGGTGATGAGGCCGGCGAGCTTGCCCTCGTCGTCGATGAGCGGCAGCTTCTCGACGCGGTGCTTGGCGAACAGCGCGACGACCTCGCCCGACGTGATGCCGACGTGGCCGGTCACGAGGCCCTCGGCCGTCATGACGTCCTTCGCGAGCGTCGTGGTGCGCTCGAACTCCGACACGAAGCGCATGTCGCGGTTGGTGACGATGCCCACCAGGCGGCCGTCCGCGTCCACGACGGGCAGGCCCGAGATGCGGTACTTGCGGCAGAGGGCATCGACCTCGGCGATCGTCGCGTCGGGGTGCGTCGTGATCGGGTCGGTGATCATGCCCGACTCGCTGCGCTTGACGCGGTCGACCGCGGCGGCCTGGTCGTGGATAGACAGATTGCGGTGCAGGATGCCGATGCCGCCCTGGCGGGCCATGGCGATCGCCATGCGGGCCTCGGTCACGGTGTCCATCGCGCTCGAGAGGAGCGGAGCGGCGACGCGGATGTTGCGCGTCAGGCGGGACGACGTGTCGGCCTCGCTCGGGATCACGTCCGTGTGCCCCGGAAGGAGCAGGACGTCGTCATAGGTGAGTCCGACGAAGCCGAACGGATCGTGGTCAGTCATTGGGCCGCTTCTCCTGCCGATGCGAGTTGGGCTGCGCTCGTATCGCGGGAGGAGCCCGGGTATGACATCCTCCCCCGTATACGGATTCTAAGGCTCCGGACCCTGGAACTATTCCGCGGAGCAGAACGCTCGGAAGATATCGGCCAGCCGGTAGCAGATCGCCCCCGAAGGTCACGGATCGCTATCAGGAAATGTTCAGGACACATTAGGGTCTTACGTTTGAACGACCCGTTCATACCACCCCGGGCGGCCCACCCCACCGCCGTCCGTGGACCGGAGGATCCATGAACCCCAGAACCGCCTCCCCGAGGCGTACCCGATCTGGTGCGATCGTCGCCCTCGCGACCTTCCTCGCCGCCCTCTTCGCGGCCCTGCTGCTGCCCACCGCCGCCCATGCGGCCGAGGGGGACCCGTACACGATCAGCGGAAACGTCCAGCTCGACGGCGAGCCCCTGGAGGGCGTGGCGCTGAGCATCGACGGACCCGGCGGCGTCCAAGACGTCGAGACCAACGACGAGGGCCGCTGGTCGGTCAAGGTGCCCGAGAAGGGCGTCGAGTACACGGTCACGCTCGACGAGCAGACCCTGCCCGAGGGCATCGCGGTGGTCGAGGACACGGACGGCGACGGCGCCCCGAACGTCACGACCGCCGAGATGGGCCAGGGCGGCCGCCTCACCGTGAACTTCTTCATCGGCGAGGGCGAGCGCAACGTCACGAGCTTCTTCGACCAGCTGCTGCAGCGTCTGCTGCTGGGCCTCAACTTCGGCCTCATGCTCGGCCTCGCCGCGGTCGGCCTCTCGCTCGTGTTCGGCACGACCGGCATCTCGAACTTCGCGCACGCGGAGATGGTGACGTTCGGCGCGGTGGCGGCCCTGTTCCTGGTGGGACCGGCGTCGCTCGCCCTCCCGGTCTGGCTGGGCATCCCCGTCGCGATCATCCTGAGCGCCCTGCTCGGCCTCGTGCTCGACATCGGCATCTGGCGGCCGCTGCGCCGCAAGGGCGTCGGCGTCGTGCAGCTGATGATCCTGTCGATCGGTCTGTCGCTCGCGCTGCGGTACGTGTTCCAGTTCTTCATCGGCGGCGACACGCAGCAGCTCCCGGCGATGGTGCCGTCCGTGTCCATCCCCCTCGGCGGGGCCGTGAGCACCACGCTCAACGACCTGGTCTCGATGGGCATCTCGATCGTCGTCATCGTCGCATTCGCGCTGTGGCTCACCCGCAGCCGCCTCGGCAAGGCGACCCGCGCGATCTCGGACAACCCGTCGCTCGCCGCCGCCAGCGGCATCGACGTCGACCGCGTCGTGCGCGTCGTCTGGATCATCTCGGGCGCCCTGGCGGGCCTCGCGGGCATCCTGTACGCGTACTACCGCCCCGGCATCCGCTGGGACATGGGCGCCCAGATCCTGCTGCTCGTGTTCGCGGCGGTCACGCTCGGCGGCCTCGGCACGGCGTTCGGCGCGCTCGTCGGCTCGATCATCATCGGCGTCCTCGTCGAGGCGTCGAGCCTCTGGATCCCGGCCGACCTGCGCTACGCGGGCGCGCTCGTGGTCCTCATCATCATCCTTCTGGTCCGGCCGCAGGGCATCCTCGGCCGCCGCGAGCGAATCGGATAGGTGCCGCTCATGAACTGGTCCCAGATCTTCGACAACACGCTGTCATCGATCCTCAGCCCCGCCACCATGGGCTACGCCCTCGCGGCGCTCGGCCTCGCCATGCACTTCGGCTACGGCGGCCTGCTGAACATGGGCGTCGCGGGCTTCATGGCGCTCGGCGCGTACGGCTACGCGATCTCGATCCTCACGTTCGGCTTCCCGTGGTGGCTCGCGGCGCTCGTCGGCCTCGCGGCCGCGGCCGTGTTCGCGCTCATCCTCGGCATCCCGACCCTGCGCCTGCGCGGCGACTACCTCGCCATCGCGACCATCGCGGCGGCCGAGGTGCTGCGCCTGCTGTTCCTCACCACCACCTTCGACGCCGTCACCGGATCGGCCGACGGCCTCGCGGGCTACCACGGCAGCTTCCGCGAGTCGAACCCGATCCCGGACGGCACGTACGGCTTCGGCCCGTGGGCGTACAACGAGACGCAGTGGTGGGTGCGCATCATGGGCATTCTGACGCTCGCGTTCGCCGCGCTCGTGGTGTGGATGCTCACGCGCAGCCCGTGGGGCCGCGTGATGAAGGGCATCCGCGAGGACGAGGACGCCATCCGCTCGCTCGGCAAGAACGTCTTCTCGTACAAGATGCAGTCGCTCGTGCTGGGCGGCGTGATCATGGCCGCGGGCGGCGTCGTGTACGCGCTGCCGTCGGCCGTGAGCCCCGGCGTCTACGTCACGTCGCTGACGTTCTTCGTGTGGACGGCGCTGCTGCTCGGCGGCGCGGCCACCGTGTTCGGGCCGCTGCTCGGATCGCTCATCTTCTGGGTGATCCAGACGTTCCTGTCCAACTTCCTGCCGGCGCTGACCAAGGCCGACATCATCCCCTTCATGACCGACGTCCAGGCGGGTACGCTGCGCTTCATCCTCGTCGGGGTGGCGCTGATGCTGCTGGTCGTCTTCATGCCGCAGGGCATCCTCGGCGACAAGAAGGAGCTGACCTTTGTCCGTTGAGAACACTCCCCGGCAGCCGGTGACCGCATCCGTGCCGCGGCCCAAGACCACGGGCCTGCACGTGGGCGAGGCGGCCCCCGGCGTCAAGAAGGTCGACCCGATCATCGTCGCGGACGGCGTCAAGCGCACGTTCGGCGGCCTCACGGCCGTGGACGTCGAGCACCTCGAGATCCCGCGCGGCGCGATCACGGCGCTGATCGGCCCCAACGGCGCGGGAAAGACCACGCTGTTCAACCTGCTGACGGGCTTCGACAAGCCCAATGCGGGCACCTGGTCGTACGACGGTCACGACCTCGCGCACGTCCCGGCCCACAAGGTGGCGCGGATGGGCCTGGTCCGCACGTTCCAGCTCACCAAGGCGCTGGGCCGACTGAGCGTCATGGACAACATGAAGCTCGGCCAGCAGAACCACGTGGGCGAGCGCTTCTGGCACAGTCTGATCCCGGCGCTGTGGCGCAAGCAGGACGCCGACACCGAGGCGCGCGCCGAGGAGCTGCTCGTCAAGTTCAAGCTGGACGCCAAGCGCGACGACCTCGCGGCGGGGCTGTCGGGCGGCCAGAAGAAGCTGCTCGAGATGGCCCGCTCGCTCATGACCCAGCCGACGCTCGTCATGCTCGACGAGCCGATGGCGGGCGTGAACCCGGCCCTGACCGAGTCGCTGCTCGACCACATCCTCAACCTGAAGGACGAGGGCATGACGGTGCTGTTCGTCGAGCACGACATGCACATGGTCCGCCACATCGCCGACTGGGTCGTCGTGATGGCCGAGGGCAAGGTGGTCGCCGAGGGCGCCCCCGACGAGGTCATGAAGAACCCGGCCGTGATCGACGCGTACCTGGGCGCGCACCAGGAGCTCGACCTCGGCGTCGTGACCGGCCGCATCCCGGTCGTCGAGGCCGACCCGACCACCGACGCCGAGGCCTCCGCGGCCGTGGGCGCCGAGGTCATCGAGGCCGAGGCGGCGGCCGAGGCCGAGGCGGCCGCCGAGGCCGAGAAGGAGGACGACAAGTGAGCACGGACCAGACCCCGGTCGTCCTCGTCGACGACGTGCACGCCGGCTACCTGCCGGGCGTGAACATCCTCAACGGCGCGACGCTCACCGCCCATCAGGGCGAGCTGATCGGCATCATCGGCCCCAACGGCGCCGGCAAGTCGACGCTGCTGAAGGCGATCTTCGGCCAGGTGAAGATCCGCGGCGGCAGCATCTCGCTCGCCGGCGAGGACATCACGGGCCTCAAGGCCGACAAGCTCGTCGCCAAGGGCGTCGGCTTCGTCCCGCAGACGAACAACGTGTTCCCCTCGCTCACCATCGAGGAGAACCTGCAGATGGGCGCGTACCAGAAGCCGAAGATGTTCACGGAGCGCGTGGACTTCGTGATGAGCCTGTTCCCCGACCTCGCGAAGGGGGGCGGCCTCAAGAAGCGCGCGTCGGGCCTCTCGGGCGGCGAGCGCCAGATGGTCGCCATGGGCCGCGCGCTCATGATGGACCCGAAGGTGCTGCTGCTCGACGAGCCCTCCGCGGGCCTCTCGCCCGTGCGTCAGGACGAGGCGTTCCTGCGCGTCTCGGAGATCAACAAGGCCGGCGTGACCTGCATCATGGTCGAGCAGAACGCCCGCCGCTGCCTGCAGATCTGCGACCGCGGCTACGTGCTCGACCAGGGCCGCGACGCCTACACGGGCACGGGCCGCGAGCTGCTCAACGACCCGAAGGTCACGCAGCTCTACCTCGGCACACTCGGCGCCTGACGCCGCGCATCGCGAAGGGAGGCCGGGACTCGCCCCCGGCCTCCCTTCGTCTCGTCAGTCGACGTGCCCCGCGACGAATGCCTCGCGGACTATGTGACGGTGCAGCCGCCCGAGCACGGCCGCCTGCTCCTCGGCCCGCTCCGCCAGCGCCGTGAAGGTCTCCGCCGGCAGGCCGAGGTCCGGCGCGAGCGCGGCCAGCGTCTCCCACACGCCCTTCTTGCCCATGACGGCGCCGCGCATCAGCTCGGTCTCGAGCACGGGCGTCATGGGCGACCCGAGCGGGCGCCCGTTCGTCTTGAGCCGGCCGGCCTTCTCGCCGAGCCAGGCGAGGGCCTGCCGATGCGGGCGCCGCGGCACCTCGAGCGTGTCCACCAGGTCCTTCAGGAAGACGCGCTCGCGGCCGACCTCCTCGGCCAGCCGCGCCAGGTCCGGGCCCAGGTCGGTGTCAGCGTACGCCTTGGCCATCCGCCGGAACCGGGCGACGCCCGCGGTCGCGCCCGTGAGGTGGTCGGAGAGATACAGCCCCAGGATGTCCCGCTGCAGGGTGGCGGGGAGCCGGTGCCCGGGCGAGTCCGCGGGCGGCTGGGCCGGCCCGTCGGGGAGGACGTCACCGGGCGGCAGCTGATCCTGCGGCCAGTCGCGACGCGGCCGCATCGGAGCGCTCGCGGTGCCCGCGCCGTCGGCCATCCCCGTGAGCAGCTCGCGCAGGGCCGAGGTCGCGTCGTGCCGGGGCTGCCACCCCAGCTCGCGCCGCGCGCGCGAGCTGTCCATGATCGGCACGGTCATCGCCATGTCGAGCCACCCGGGGTCGGCGGCGACGGCGTGCAGCCGCCACGCCGCGTGGAGGAGCGGGCGCAGCACGCGCGCAGGCACCGCGAGCTGGCGCCCGTGCGCGAGCACCGCGGCGATGTCCCGGCCGCGCAGCACGGGGTCGGCCGCGATGTTGAACGCGCCCGTGGCGCCGCCCACGATGACGCGGCGGTACGCGTCGGCCAGGTCGGCGCCGTGCACGACCTGCATCCGCACGCCCGCCGGTAGCGGCACGACGGGCAGGCGCCCGGGGCGCAGCAGCGCGGGCGGCAGGAGGGCCCCGACGAACAGCCGCGGGATCTCCGCCCCGGCGTCGCGGTCGAAGACGAGCGCGGGCCGGAGGCGCGCGACGGCGAGGCCCCGGGTCTCGGCGTCGTCGAGCAGACGCTCCTGCGCGGCCTTGTCGGCCGCGTAGTGCGAGGTGGGGATCCCCTCCGTCGGCCATGACTCGTCCCGCGGGTCGTCGTCGTCCACGCCCGTGTACGCGCCCACGGATGAGGCGCAGACCAGGTGCCGCACGCCGGCGCGCAGGCACGCCTCGATCACGCGGCGCGTGCCGTCCACGTTCGCGCGGCGGATCAGCTCCCGCTTCCGGTTCGGCTGGATGAGCCACGCCAGGTGCACGACGCAGTCCACGCCCCGGAACGCCGCGGCGAGCCGGTCGATCACCCGCTCGTCCGCGGCCCGGTCGACGGCCGGCGCCGCGATGTCGATGCGCTCCCAGTGGGCCGCGTCGTAGGGCGGCGCCTTGTCCGGCGTCCGCCGCGCGACGCCCACGATCGCGTCGACCGCGGGCTCGTCCCTCAGGGCGTGCAGCAGCGCGGTCCCGGTGTTGCCGCTCGCCCCGACGATGGCGACCTTCATGACTGCTCCCGTCCTCGCGTGATCACTGGATGACTCCCGACGCTAGCCGCCGCAGCCCGCACGCCGCAGGGGCTTGCGCCCGGGTCGATCCGGGGTCAGCGGGGCGCCGCCCCGGCCGCCCGCCCGCCCCGGCACCGTGGGCGCATGGACATCTCCACCGCTCTTGCGCTCACGGACGGCGTCGGCCGCGTGCGGGCGCTTCTAGAACTCGGGATCGGCGACCACGCGATCCGCAAGGCGGTCGCCTCGGGCGAACTGGTCCGGATCCGCAGGGACTGGGTCTGCCTGCCCCATGCCGACCCGCTGCTCGTCACCGCCGCGAGACTGGGCGTGGTGCTCACCTGCGTCACGCAGGCCGAGAGATTCGGGCTGTGGACGGTGACACACGAGATCCACGTCGCGGCGCCGCCCCACGGGAGCCTCCCGCGCCCCACGACGGCGCACGTGCACTGGCGCACCCCCTTGGTCCCCCGGCGGCCGGGCACGCTGACCGACGGCATCGAGAACGTGCTCGCCCTGGTCGCGGAGTGCCGCCCGCACGAAGAGGGCCTCGCGGTCTGGGAATCGGCGCTGCGGCGCGGCATGCTCGACAGCGACGTGATGCGACGCCTGCCGCTCGGGCCGGATGCGCGCCGGCTGCTCGCCGAAGCGAGGCCGTTCGCCGACGAGGGCACCGAGTCGGTCGTCATGGCGCGCCTGCGGTGGCTGGACCTGCCGATGCAGCGCCAGGTCGTGCTCGCGGGTCGCCCGGTCGACCTGCTGATCGGCGAGCGCCTCGTCATCCAGATCGACGGCGGGCACCACGTCGGCGTGCAACGCGCCAAGGACAACGAGCACGACGCGCTGCTGAAGCTGATGGGCTACCACGTCATCCGGATCGGCTACGGGCAGATCTTCGACGACTGGCCCAGAGCGCAGGGCCTGATCACCAGCGCGATTGCACAGGGCCTGCATCGCGCATGACGCACATCCGGGCATCCCGGCTTCTCAGGGCCGACCCCGCCATCCGCCCCTGAGAAGCCGGGATCTCCTGGCGAGGACCCGCACGAACGGGAATCGCCCCGCCTCCTCGAGGGAGACGGGGCGATCCGCGGTGAGGCGAGGGGCTCAGCCCTCGTACGGGGTGTAGGTGTTGTCGGGGCCGTACTCGTAGATGTTGATCATGCCCTCGGTCGGGTCGCCGACCTCGTCGAACGTGACGGGGCTCGAGGCTCCGTCGTAGTCCGCGACGCCGCCGGCCAGGATGATGTCCGCGCACTCCGCGAAGGTGGTGCACTTCTCGCCGTCACCCGAGCCGCCCGAGACCTCGATCAGCTTCTCGGCGATCGCCGCCGAGTCGGTCGAGCCCGCGGCGAGCGCGGCCAGCGCGATCAGGTTGGTCGCGTCGAACGACTCCGGCGCGTAGGTGTAGTCGCTCAGCGGCTCGGCGCCCGACTCCTCCACGAAGGCGTCGAGACCGTCGATGAACTCCTGCACCTGCTCCGGCGTCGGACCGGGGTACGTGCCCTTGGCGCCCTCGAGCAGGCCCTCCGGGAAGTCCGGGTACGCGGCCATGTTGCCGTCGACCAGGAACAGGTCCTCGGCCGCGAAGCCCTTCTCGAGCAGGCTCGGGAGGATGGTCTTCGCCTCGTCGAACGAGATCACGGTGATCGCGTCGGGGTCGGCGGCGAGCACCTCCGAGATCTGCGAGTCGAACGACGTGTCGCCGGGGTTGAACGTCGGGGCCGCGACGACCTCGCCGCCCGCGCCCTCGAACGCCTCGGTGATGTACTTGGCCAGGCCGGTGCCGTAGGCGTCGTTCAGCACGATCATGCCGAGCGTCTGGTAGCCGAGCTCGGCGACGAAGTTGCCGTGCACCTCGCCCTGCAGCACGTCCGACGGCGCCGTGCGGAAGTACAGGCCGTTGTCGTCGTACGTCGTGAAGGCGTCCGACGTGTTGGCCGGCGAGAACTGGATGACGCCCGCGCCGGTCACCTGGTCGATGAACTGCAGCGAGACGCCCGACGACGCGGCGCCGATGATCGCGGCCGGGTCCTCGCTGAGCAGGCGCGGGATCTCGGTCTCGTAGGCCTTGTTGTCCAGGTCGCCCGAGTCGCCGTGCACGACCTCGAGCTCGAGGCCCGTGGTCTCGGCGTACTCGTTGATCAGCGACTGCGCGTAGTCGACACCCGCGATCTCGGGCGGGCCGAGGAACGCGAGCGAACCGGTCACGGGCAGGGCCGTGCCGATCTTCAGCGCGAGGTCGCCCGCCGGAGCGGCCGGGGCCGACTCGCTGGGCTCGCCGCTGGCGGTTCCACCGCCGCCGGCACAGCCCGCAAGGGTGAGAGCTGCGGCGCCCGTGAGGGCCAGTGCGCCGATCAGCTTCCGGGATCGAACCATGAGGTTCCGTCCTTTCATCAGGACCCGCGGTTTTCGGGGACTGGTGGTGCATCAGCACACCGCGGGTAATGGACGGAAATCTACCCGCGATTTGTTTCATCCGGATTTTCGCGTGTTGCGCAGACCGGACCCTGGGATCAAATCGTTACCGGCCGCGCCGGCAGGCGGTGCAGTATGTCGCGTGCGACCCTTCTCGGGCGTCGTTCTACGCTCCGCCGTCGATCGCGACGGCCGGCAGGGGCCGCGCCCGGCGCGCGTGGCGGACCTGGTCGAGCATCAGCAGGATGCAGGCGAGCCACACGATCCCGAACCCGATCCAGCGGGCCGGAGGCATCGGCTCGTGGAGCACGGCGGCGCCGATGATGAACTGCAGGATGGGCCCCGCGAACTGGAGCATGCCCATGGTGGCGAGCGGGATGCGGCTCGAGCCGGCGGCGAACAGCAGCAGCGGAACGGCAGTGACGACGCCGGCGCAGAGGAGGAGCACGGTGTGGCCGGCGCCCGCCGTGCCCATCGTGATGCCGGTGGTGACCGCGACGATCGCCAGCTGCACGACCGCGACGGGCACGAGCCACAGCGTCTCGAGCGCGAGGCCGCTGATCGCGTCGACCGAGCCGCCGACCTGCTTCTTCACGAGGCCGTACACCCCGAACGTCGCCGTGAGCCCCAGCGCGTACCAGGGCACGGCGCCGTAGCCGATCACGATGACGATCACCGCGACCGCCGCGACGCCGATCGCGATCCACTGCAGGGGCCGGAGCCTCTCCCGCAGCACCAGCACCGCGAGCAGCACGGTGGTGATGGGGTTGATGAAGTAGCCGAGGCTCGCCTCGATCACGGCGTCGCTCTGGGTCGCGATCACGAAGATCTGCCAGTTGCCGTAGATCAGCACGCCGGCAAGGCCCATCAGCAGCGCGAGGCGCGGGTTGCGCAGCACGGCGAAGAAGCGCCCCCAGCCGCGCATCACGGTGAGCAGCAGCGCGCAGAACACGAGCGACAGCAGCACCCGCCAGGCGACGACCTCCCACGGACCGGTGGGCGCGAGCACCACGAAGTAGAGCGGCAGCACGCCCCACAGCACGTACGCGCCGAGGCCGTAGAGGGTACCCGCGGCCTCCGTCCCGATCCGGCCGGGCCGTTCGATCGAGGGGACGGGTGCGGTCACCGATTCAGCCTACGCTCGCGGCGAGCGCGCCGGGCCCGGTGCGCCCTGCCATCCGCGGTCCGATTCCTGCCACGTGGCGTCCCCGCCCCACCCGGGCATGCGAAAGGGCCCGGATGCCGAGCATCCGGGCCCTCTCGGGGCGTGTCGCTGGGATCAGCGGACGACGACCGCGAGGACGTCGCGCGCCGAGAGCACGAGGAACTCGTCAGCGCCGAACTTCACCTCGGTGCCGCCGTACTTGCTGTACAGCACGCGGTCGCCGACGGCGACATCGAGCGGAACGCGGTTGCCGTTGTCGTCGATGCGGCCGGGGCCCACCGCGACGACCTCGCCCTCCTGGGGCTTCTCCTTCGCGGTGTCGGGGATGACCAGACCGCTCGCGGTGGTCTGCTCGGCCTCGACCTGCTTGATGACGATGCGGTCCTCGAGCGGCTTGATGGAAACCGACACGGTGTACCTCTTCTTTCGTGTGCTTCGTACGGGAAGACTCTTCGCACTCTCCCGGGGAGAGTGCTAACAGCAAGTGTAGGAGGGATGCTGGCACTCCCGCAACGCGAGTGCCAACGGCTTCCGCCCGTCGCCGACACAATGCAGGACCTGTGCCGGCTGCATGGCGTGTCGCCGTCCGAGATCACCCGCACACGCCCGAGATCCCGCTCCGGTCCTGCGTTGTGTCGGAGGAGCCGCCCGTAGGCTGGGCGGATGGATTCGGCCGAGCTCGACGCCCTCCTCACCCGCGAGGGCCTGGCCCTGCTCGACGCGCTCGGCGACGTCGACAGCGCCGACGACGTGGCGCGCACCGTGTCCCGGCTGCGGGCGGCGGGCCACTCCCCCGAGCTCGTGTCCGCCGTGGTCGGCCAGGCGCGGCTGCGGCAGCGCGCGACTGCGAAGTTCGGCGAGTTCGCCGACCGGATGCTGTTCACGCGGGCGGGCCTCGAGCAGGCCACCCGGATGAGCGTCTCGGTGCACCACGCGCGCCGCATGCGGCAGGCGGGCATCGAGCGGGTCGCGGATCTCGGCTGCGGCATCGGCGGCGACTCGCTCGCGTTCGCGGCGCTCGGGATGGGCGTGCTCGCTGTCGACGCCGACCCCGTCACGGCGGCGCTGGCCGCGTACAACCTCGCGCCGTTCCGCGCGGAGGGCGCGGGCGTCGAGGTGCGCGCGGCGCGGGCCGAGGAGGTGCCGCTCGACGAGGTCGGCGCGGTCTGGATCGATCCGGCGCGCCGCACGGCCGGACACGGCGAGACCGCGCGCGTGGCGGCCGCGGACTATTCGCCGCCGCTGGACTGGGTGTTCGACCTCGCGGGGCGCGTGCCCGCCGGCGTCAAGCTCGGTCCGGGCCACGACCGCGACGCCCTTCCCGAGCACGCCGAGACGCAGTGGATCAGCGTGGACGGATCCACGGTGGAGCTGGTCGTCTGGACCGGCGCCCTCGCGCGCGAGGGCGTCCGGCGATCCGCGCTCGTGCTGCGCGGCGACGACGCCCACGAGCTGACCGCGGCCGCCGACACGGCCGACGAGCCGGTGCGGGCGCTCGGCGCGTTCCTTCACGAGCCGGAGGGCGCGGTCATCCGGGCCCGTCTGATCGGCGACGTCGCCCGCGCGCTCGACGCCGGGCCGGTCGCGCAGGGCATCGCCTACCTCACCGGCGACGCCGCCGCGACGAGCCCCTTCGTCGCGTCGTTCCGTGTGCGCGAGACGCTGCCCGCCGACCCCAAGCCGCTGGCGAAGGCGCTGCGCGCCCGCGGGATCGGCACGCTCGAGATCAAGAAGCGCGGGGTCGACGTCGACCCCGCCACGCTGCGCAAGCGGCTCTCGCTCAAGGGCGACGAATCGGCGACGCTCATCCTGACGCGCATCGACGGCAGGCGCACCGCGATCCTCGCGGACCGCGTCCCCCGCGCCTGACCCTCGGTCGTCGAGCGGAGGCGCGCCGGCGCCGGAGTCGAAACGCCCGAAGCCGCCGCCAGCGCTCAGGCCCCGGCGGCCTCCTGCACCGCGCGCACGACCCACAGGATCCAGAACGCGCTGCACAGGATCGAGCCGAGCCCGAGGCCGAGGCCCCACCAGGCGAGCTCGCGCTTCGCGCGGCGCCCGGCGAGCGCGATCGCCGCGAGCACGACGCCGATGACGCCGAGCGGCAGTGCCCAGGGCACGAACCAGGACACGACGAGCGCGAACGTGGACAGCGTCATCGACCAGGTCGCCGTCCGCCCGCGGGACAGGCGCATGCTCCGGACGGCCCGAGGCGCCGCTCCGGGCGCCGGGACGGCGGGCACGACCGCTGAGCCGTCGGGCGCCGGGGCGGCGGGCCGCACGTCGCCCGCCGGGGCGGGAGCCTCGGGAGCATGCACGACCGCGCGCTCGTTCACGTCGACTCCACCGCCACCGGGTCGGCCACCGCCACCTGGATCTGCGTGACGGGAAGGGTCGAGTCGGCGCCGAACTCGAGCGTCGACGGCGCGCGACCCTCGGCGATCAGCTCGGCGGCGAGCGCCGCGATCATCGCGCCGTTGTCGGTGCACAGGCTCAGCGGCGGGATCCGCACGGTCACACCGGCGGCCGCCGCACGCTCGAGCGCGACGTCGCGGAGCCGGCGGTTGGCGATCACGCCGCCGCCGAGCAGCAGGCGCGGCACGCCGTGCTGCGCGCACGCGTCCAGCGCCTTGGTCACGAGCACGTCGACGACCGCCTCGCGGAAGCTCGCGGCGACATCCGCGACCGGCACGGGCTCGCCCGCCGCCTCGCGCTGCTCGATCCAGCGCGCGACCGCCGTCTTGAGGCCCGAGAACGAGAAGTCGTAGCGGTGCTTGGCCATGTCGCTCGCCCGCGACAGGCCGCGCGGGAACCGGATCGCGTTCGGGTCGCCCTCGGCGGCCGCGCGGTCGATCTCCGGGCCGCCCGGGTAGGGCAGGCCGAGGATGCGCGCGACCTTGTCGAACGCCTCGCCCGCCGCGTCGTCCACGGTCTCGCCGAGCAGCTCGACGTCGCTCGTCAGGTCGCGCACGAGCAGGAGCGACGTGTGGCCGCCCGAGACCAGCAGGGCGACGGTCGGGTACTCGAGCGGCGGCGCGTCCGCGTCCAGGATGTCGGCCGCGATGTGGCCCACGAGGTGGTTGACGGCGTACAGCGGCCTGCCGAGTGAGACCGCCAGCGCCTTCGCGGCGCCGATGCCGACCATGAGCGCACCGGCCAGCCCGGGCCCGCTCGTGACCGCGACGGCGTCGATGTCGGACAGCGAGACGCCGGCCTCGTCGATCGCGCGCTCGATCGCCGGCTGCAGCGCCTCGAGGTGGGCGCGAGCGGCGACCTCGGGCACGACGCCGCCGTAGCGGGCGTGCTCGTCCATGCTGCTGGCGATCGTGTTGCTGAGCGGGATGTTCCGCTCGCCCGCGCGGGACCGTCCGCGGACGATGCCGATGCCGGTCTCGTCGCAGCTGGTCTCGATGCCGAGGATCAGGGGGCCGGTCACGTGCACGCACCTGCCTCCGCCACGTCCGGCACCCGAGCCGCGGCCCAGGCTTCGAGGTCCAGGCGCATCACGACGGCGTCGACGTCGTCAGGCTGGTAGTAGCGGGGACGGCGGCCCAGCTCGGCGAAGCCCTCGGACGCGTACAGCGCCTGCGCCACGGGGTTGTCGGCGCGCACCTCCAGGAACACCTCGCGCACGCGACGGCGCTCGGCCTCCTCGAGCAGCGCGCGCAGCAGGGCGCGGCCACGGCCGCGGCCGCGGGCCGACTCGGCGAGCGCGATGGTCTGCACGTCGGCGTCGCGCGATCCGGGCAGCGCGCGCAGGCCCGCGTACCCGATCACGCGGCCGGCCAGCTCGTCCACGAGGTAGTGGCCGTGCGGGCCGGCGAGCTCCTCGCGCATCATGGCCTCCGACCAGGCGTCGGTCGGGAACGAGGCGCGCTCGAGAGCCATGATCGCGCCCAGGTCGTCGAGGGTGGCGGGACGGATGGTCATGCGCTCACCTTCTTCGGTGCGTGGCCGATCGTGACGTCCGGGGAGCGCAGGTACAGCGGCTCGGTCTCGGCGAGCTCGCCCGTCGGCTCCCAGCCCGCGGCAAGCGCGAGCGCGGCGGCGCGGCCGAGCGCGGCGGCCGAGATGGCGGGGGTGTCGACGATGTCGGCGGCGGCGGTCAGCGGGTCGGCGGCGAGGTCGGCGGCGCGGGGGCGCAGCTCGGGCCCCGCGACGCGGCGGGGAAGACCGCGGTCGTCGACGCCGTCGTAGACCGTGATCGCGTTCTCGCGGCGGCGGGCGTCCGTGACGATCGCGAACGGCCCGGCGGGGTTCGTGTCGAGGTGCCGCAGCGCCGCCGCGTCGTGGCTCGCGACGGGCACCACGGGGATGCCCCGGCCGAGCGCGAACGCGCGTGCGGCGGCGATCCCGATGCGCAGGCCGGTGAAAGCGCCGGGGCCCATGCCCGCCGCGACGTGCGTGACGTCGGCGGGCGCGATGCCGGCCTCGTCGAGCGCGCGGACCAGCAGCGTGCCGATCAGCTCGGCGTGACCGAGCGTGCCCTCGCTGCCCGCCTCGGCGCGCACGACCCCCGACGGCTCGACGACGGCGACGGTCGAGCCGATCGACGTGTCGATGGCGAGGATCACCCCACCAGGGTATCGACGCCACCTGACGGGACGCCGGGACATGACGCCGTGCGGCCGCTCGCCGGTCGTTGAGCGGAGTGAGCGCCAGCGAACGGAGACGAAACGCCTAAGCGTCGCCTGCAGGCCTCCTGCCACGCGTCACTCGCCTATCGCTCCGAGAGGGGTGCGCGTCGCTCCAGCGTCGGATCGCTGCGACGCCGCCGTCGATGAAAGCCTCCCTCTTGGGTCTGCTGAACGAATAGGTGACACCTGATCTGTGGTGCCTGAGGGTGCCGCTGGGAGGATGTCATCATGCCCAAGCCCTATCCGCGCGAGTTCCGTGAGGACGTGGTTCGCGTTGCTCGTGGTCGGGATGCCGGGGTGCCGTTGCGGAAGATCGCGGCGGACTTCGGGATCAGCGAGACCTGCCTGCAGAACTGGATGCGCCAAGACGACGTCGAAGCCGGGGTCAAGCCCGGCGTGACGAAGTCG
>NZ_MYFP02000012.1:0-75306 GCF_004514465.2 Microbacterium sp. MEC084
CGACTTCGTCACGCCGGGCTTGACCCCGGCTTCGACGTCGTCTTGGCGCATCCAGTTCTGCAGGCAGGTCTCGCTGATCCCGAAGTCCGCCGCGATCTTCCGCAACGGCACCCCGGCATCCCGACCACGAGCAACGCGAACCACGTCCTCACGGAACTCGCGCGGATAGGGCTTGGGCATGATGACATCCTCCCAGCGGCACCCTCAGGCACCACAGATCAGGTGTCACCTATTCGTTCAGCAGACCCACGTGCTCGTCGCCGCCCTCCACGCCGCCACCCGCTCCCTCGAGACCCCCACCCTCGGCGGCGACGCCCCCACCCTCCTCGTGCACGTCGCCCTCGAAGACCTCCAGTCCCCCACCGGCGTCGCCACCATCGACGGCATCGACGTGCCCGCCCCCGCCGACCTCGCCCACCGCATCGCCTGCACCGGCGCCGTGCAGAAAGTCGTGTTCGACCGCAACGGACGCATCGTCCGCCTCGGCACCAAAGAACGCCTGTTCAACCACCACCAGCGCAAAGCCATCACCGCCCGCGACGGCGGCTGCATCATCCCCGGATGCACCATCCCCGCCGCCTGGTGCGAGATCCACCACGTCCAAGACCACGCCAAAGGCGGCCCCACCCACACCGACAACGGCGTGCTCCTCTGTTGGTGGCACCACCACAACCTCGAACGCTCCGGATGGGACATCCGGATGCGCAACGGCGTCCCCGAAGTCAAAGCCCCGCCGTGGATCGACAGCCGCGGCACCCACCGCCCCGCACCCTGCGCCCTCACACGCCGCAGAGCACGCGGCAGAGCACGACCACCCCTGGTGGCCCGGACCTGATCAGGCCTGGACGAACAGGTAGCCGCGCGACGCCTCAAATCCGCCGATCCGCAGCCCGCGGCCCAGCAGCTCCTCCATCTGCGCACGCAGCGTGAGGCGCCACTCGTGCGCCGCGTCGGGGTCGTCGACCCGCATCAGCTCGATGTCGGTCGGGATCTCGAGCGTCTGGACGACGGCATCGTCGGCCGGCGGCTTGGCGATGTCGGCGAGGGCCCACTCCACGTCGAGGCGGTCGCTCTCGTCGCCCGCGTCGCCGCCGCCGAAGATGCCGTACTGATTCACGGCGTAGCCGGTCACGCGTGCGCCCAGCACGGTGAGGAAGAAGTGCGCGTTGCGGGCGACGAGCGGATCGAACGTCCAGGTGATGTTCCCGACCTCGCGCGAGAACGCCCACTGACGCTGGTGCTCCTTGAGCTCACGGCCCCAGCCGCGGCCGCGGTACTCCGGCAGCAGCGCCGTGATGTGCGAGTGCATGGTGCGGCGCGCGGGAGCCCCGAAGAACGCGATGGAGGCGCCGACCATCCGGTCCTCGTCGAACAGGCCGACGACGTAGTTGCCGGCCTGCTGCAGCGCGCGGAGGGTGCCGGCGTCGATCGTCCGCTCCGACCGGCGCAGCGAGTCGAGCAGGTCCTGGGCCTCGATGACCAGTTCGACGGTGTCCAGATCGCGGATGGTTCGCATGGCATCAGTCTGCCTGACCGCGGTGCCCGGCGCGGTTCGGGCGGCCGACCCGGGGCGGCGCCCTATCGCTCGCCCGGCTCGCCGAGCAGACTGGACCTCACCGCCACCCGGGCGGCCGAAGGAGAGGACGAGGATGTCTCACACCTACAGCGTCAGCGAGATCGTCGGCTCGTCGCCGGATGGGATCGACGCGGCCATCCGGAGCGCACTCGAGCGCGCGTCGGCCACCGTGCGGCACATCGAGTGGTTCGAGATGGTCTCCGTGCGGGGCCACGCGGACGAGGGCTCGGTGCTGCACTTCCAGGTCACCCTGAAGGTCGGCTTCCGGCTGGAGGACCCGGGCACCGCCTGACGGTCGCGGCGCCTCAGAGGTGGCGGATCTCGGCGTCAATCGCCCGCGTCGCGTCGAGCAGCGCGGGCAGGTGCTCGGAACGCAGGCGCTCGAGAGACACCCGCGTCACGGTCGTGGAGATGTTCACGGCGGCGACCACGGCGCCGTCGCGACCGTGCAGCGGCGCGGCGACCGAGCGCAGCCCCTGCTCCAGGCCGCCCTCGACGATCGACCAGCCCTGCTCGGCGACGCGGTCCAGCTCGTCTGAGAGCTCGGGCCCGACGTCCGGGCGTTCGGACGGGTCGAGCGCGGCCAGCAGGACCCGGCCCATGCTCGTGCGGACGGCCGGGAACCGGGTGCCGATCGTGATGGCGACGCTCATGATCCGGCGCGTGGGCACACGGGCGACGTACACGATGTCCTCGCCGTCGAGCACGGCCGCCGAGACACTCTCGTCGACCTCGCGCGAGAGCCGCTCGAGGTGCGGCTGCGCCACCTCGGGCAGGGACAGCGCCGAGAGGTAGCTGAAGCCCAGCTCGAGCACGCGCGGCGTGAGCGCGAAGTCGCGGCCGGTCGCGCGGACGTAGCCGAGCTCCTCGAGCGTGAGCAGGAACCGCCGCGCCGCGGCGCGCGTCACGTCGGCCCGCACGGCGACCTCGCTCAGCGTGAGATGCGGATGGTCCGCGTCGAACGCCCGGATGACCGCAAGCCCACGCGCGAACGACTGCACGTACTCGCGGTGCTGCGGCTCGGTCATCCGCTCAGCCTCTCATCTCTTTTCAGAAGCGTCTCGCACGCTCGCTGGGCCCCGGCGCCGAGGCTCCGTCCGTCGCGAATGCGACGGACGGAGAAGCGCACGGGGACGCTCGCACGATGGTCGAGGTCGTGGGTGCGCTTGGACGGTTTCGACTCGCTTCGCTCGCTCAACCAGCACGAGGTCGGAGCCCCGTGGTGGTTGAGCGACCGAGCGCAGCGAGGGAGTCGAAACCGCCGAAGCGTCCCGGTGCGTCTGGCCTCTCAGCGCTCGAGCACCACCGCGAGGCCCTGGCCCACGCCGATGCAGATCGCGGCGACCGCGACGCCGCCGCCGCGGCGCGTGAGCTCGTGGGCCGCGTGGCCGACGATGCGGCCGCCCGAAGCGCCGAGGGGGTGGCCGATCGCGAGCGCGCCGCCGTGGATGTTGAGCTTCTCCGGGTCGAGCTCCGGCCAGCCGCGCAGGTTCGACAGCGCCTGCGACGCGAACGCCTCGTTGAGCTCGACGAAGTCGACGTCGGCCCAGGTGCGCCCGGCCGCCTTGAGCGCCTTGTTCGCGGCCTCGATCGGCGCGAGCGGGAACACATCGGGATCCGTGCCGTGCACGCCGCGGCCCGCGATCCGGGCCAGCGGCTCGGCGTCGATCGCGCCCTCGGCGCCCAGCAGCACGGCCGAGGCGCCGTCGTTGATCGACGAGGAGTTGCCGGCGGTCACGGTGCCGCCGCCGTCCTTGCCGAACAGCGGCTTGAGGCCGGCGAGCTTCTCGACCGTGGAGTCGTCGCGGATGCCCTCGTCGCGCGCGAGCTCGTGACCCGGCACCTGCACGATCTCGTCGTCGTAGACGCCCGCCGCCCACGCCTCGGCGGCGAGGCGGTGGCTGCGCGCGGCGAACTCGTCCTGCTCCTCGCGCGTGATGCCCTTCAGCTGCGCGACCTTCTCCGCCGACTCGCCGTTCGAGATCGTCCACTCGGACGGGAGCGCCCTGTTGACCATCCGCCAGCCGATCGAGGTGTTCCACATCGTCTGGTTGCCGATCGCGGGCCACGGCTTGCTCGACTTCTCGACGATGAACGGCGCGCGGCTCATCGACTCCACGCCGCCGGTCAGGACGACGTCGGCGTCGCCGGCCTCGATCGCGCGCGATCCCTGCAGCACCGCCTCCACGCTCGACGCGCACAGGCGGTTGACCGTGACGCCGGTCACCGTCGTGGGGAAGCCCGCGAGCAGCGCGCCCATGCGCGCCACGTTGCGGTTGTCCTCGCCGGCCTGGTTGGCGTCGCCGAAGATGACGTCTGCGATCCGGGCCGGGTCGAGGCCGAGCCGCTCGACCGTGGCCTTCATGACGACCGCTGCGAGGTCGTCGGGGCGGACGCCGGCGAGGGCGCCGCCGTTGCGTCCGAACGGCGTCCGAACGGCGTCGTACACGAATGCGCTCATGAGGGTCCTCTCTCGTCAGTCCTGCAGCTTCAGGCCGGTGAGCTCCTCGAGCCCCTCGACTGTGTTGTCGCCGAACAGCTCCCGCACGCGGAAGCCGCCGGGCGTGACGTCGAACACCGCGTGGTCGGTGTAGACGCGGGTGACGCAGCCGACGCCGGTCAGCGGATACGTGCACTCGGCGACGAGCTTGGACTCTCCCTGCTTGGTCAGCAGGTCGGTCATCACGTACACCGACTTCGCGCCGATGGCGAGGTCCATGGCCCCGCCGACCGCCGGGATCGCGCCCGGCGCACCGGTCGACCAGTTCGCCAGGTCGCCGCCCTGAGACACCTGGAAGGCGCCCAGCACGCACACGTCGAGGTGGCCGCCGCGCATCATCGCGAACGAGTCGGCGTGGTGGAAGTACGCCGCACCCGCCTGCGCGGTGACCGGCTGCTTGCCCGCGTTGATCAGGTCGGGATCGATCCTGTCCGGCGCGGGAGCCTCGCCCATCCCGAGCAGGCCGTTCTCGGTGTGCAGGATGATCTCCTGATCGGCCGGCAGGAAGTTGGCGACCAGGGTGGGCGCGCCGATGCCGAGGTTCACGTAGGAGCCCTCGGGGATGTCTGCGGCGATGCGGGCCGCGAGGTCGTCACGGCTGATGCGGGTGCTCATGCGCTCTCTCCCTCGGCCGCCGCGAGCGGGCGGCCCTCGATGTCGACGCCGCCGACGAAATCGCCGTCGCGCAGCCAGGCGCGCTGCCCGACCGCGACGACGCGGTCGACGAAGATGCCGGGCGTCACGACCGTCTCGGGGTCCAGCGACCCGAGCTCGACGGTCTCGTCGACCTGGACGATCGTCGTCGTGGCGGCCGTGGCCATGATCGGCCCGAAGTTGCGCGCGGTCTCGCGGTAGACGAGGTTGCCCCAGCGGTCGCCCTTGAGGGCGCTGATCAGCGCGAAGTCGGCCTTGATCGGGTACTCGAGCACGTAGCGGCGCCCGTCGATCTCACGCTCCTCCTTGCCCTCCGCCAGCTGCGTGCCGACGCCCGTGGGCGAGAAGAAGGCGCCGATGCCGGCGCCCGCCGCGCGGATGCGCTCGGCGAGGTTGCCCTGCGGGACGAGCTCGAGCTCGAGCTCCCCCGCGCGGTACAGGCCGTCGAACACCCACGAGTCGCTCTGGCGCGGGAAGGAGCAGATGATCTTGCGCACGCGCTTGGCCGCGAGAAGCGCGGCGAGGCCCGTGTCGCCGTTGCCGGCGTTGTTGTTCACGATCGTGAGCCCGCTCGCGCCCTGCGCGATGAGCGCGTCGATCAGCTCGACCGGCTGCCCGGCGCGGCCGAAGCCGCCGATCATGATCGTCGCGCCGTCCTCGATCCCGGCCACGGCGTCCTCGACGCTCGCGACGGTCTTGTCGATCATCCGGCCTCCTCGCTGGCATCCGCGGATCCGGGGATCTCGCGTGTTCGCTGTGCGAACGTATGTGCGTTCTGCGAATACTGTACCGCGGGACGGGGCCGCGGGACAACCGCCCGGCGTCGCTGTCAAGGGAGTTCCGTGGAGCGGCTGCGCCGGGTGGACTGCCCCCATGACCGAGACCCAGATGCTTCACCCCCAGAGCTTCCAGCCCGCCACCGCCATCGTCACCGCCTCGGATTCGGGGATGGGCCGCGCCACGGCCGTCGCGCTCGCAAGGAACGGCCTCGACGTCGGCGTCACGTGGCACTCCGACGAGGAGGGCGCCCGCGAGACGGCGCGCCTCGTGGAGGCCGAGGGCCGCCGCGCGGTCGTCGCCCGCCTGGACGTGACGGATCTCGTCGGCTGCGGCGACGTGATCGACGGCCTCGCTGACGACCTGGGCGGCGTGGACGTGTTCGTCAACAACGCCGGCACGGGCGAGAGCGTGCCGTTCCTGGACGTCGACCTCGAGGGCTGGCGCCGCGTCATGATGACCGACGTCGACGGGGCCTTCGTCGTGATGCAGCGCGCGGCCCGCCGGATGGTCGCCGCCGGGCGCGGCGGCCGGATCATCGGCGTCACGAGCGTGCACGAGCACCAGCCGAAGACCGGATCGGGCGCGTACGACGCCGCCAAGCACGGCCTCGGCGGGCTGCTGAAGACCATGGCCATCGAGCTGGCCGAGCACGGCATCACGGTGAACGCCGTGGCCCCGGGCCTGATCGCGACGCCCATGACCGGCATCGACCCCGCCGACGCGCCCGAGACGCGGCGGCCCGGCATCCCGATCGGCCGCCCCGGGGTGCCCGAGGAGGTCGCCGCCGTGATCGCCTTCCTGGCCTCGCCCGCGTCGTCCTACGTGACGGGCGCGTCCTGGGCGGTCGACGGCGGCATGCTGCAGATGGGCCCCATGGCGGGCGCCGCCCTGGAGTCGGACGACTGGCGCCGCGTCTGACGCGCCCCCGTCCGGACACAACGCAGGACCTCCGGCACCGTGGCGGCGCGCCGGGGAGAAGGCACGCCGTGACGGCGGAGGAGGTCCTGCGTTGTGGCGGGGGCGCGCCGGGAACGCCAGCAGCTCGACGCGGCCGGCCGAGACGACCGGGCCCTCGTCCGCGGCAACGTTCGGATCTCCGATCCCCTGGCCCCGTTCAGAGAGATCCCGGCGTCCCCTGCCGGACAATGGACGGATGAGCGGCACGCGACCCGAGCGCATCGCCGGGAGGGGCCTTCCATGCGAGCTGTGATCTTCGACGAGATCCGAGCCGCGCCCGAGGTGCGCGAGGTCCCGGTCCCCGTCGCCCCCGCCGGAGGCGTCGTCGTGCGCGTGCACGCGACCGGCCTGTGCCGCAGCGACTGGCACGCGTGGGCGGGCCACGACGAGATCGCACTGCCGCACGTGCCCGGCCACGAGCTCGCCGGCGTCGTCTCGGCCGTCGGCGAGGGCGTCGCGAGGTGGCGCGTCGGCGACCGCGTGACCGTGCCGTTCGTGTGCGGCTGCGGCGTGTGCGAGTGGTGCCTGCAGGGCGATGCGCAGGTGTGCCCCGACCAGCGGCAGCCCGGATTCACGCACTGGGGATCCTTCGGCGAGCACGTCGCGCTGCACGCCGCCGACACCAATCTCGTCGCGATCCCCGACGGCATCTCCTTCGAGGCCGCCGCGAGCCTCGGCTGCCGCTTCGCCACCGCGTACCGTGGCCTCGCCGCGCGCGCGAAGGTGCAGGCCGGCGAGTGGGTCACGGTCGTCGGCGCGGGAGGGGTGGGGCTCAGCGCCGTCATGATCGCGCACGCGCTGGGCGCGCGCGTGATCGCGGTCGACCGCAACCCCGCCGCGCTCGAGCTCGCGCAGCGGCTCGGCGCCGACCACGGCGTCCTCTCGGACGGCGCCGCCGTCCCGGCGCGGGTGCACGAGATCACGGGCGGCGGCAGCCACGTGGCCGTCGACGCCGTCGGCCTCGAGTCGACCGCCGCGGACGCGATCCGCAGCCTGCGCCGTCGGGGCCGCCACGTGCAGATCGGCCTGCTTCCCGCGAGCGAGGGCCACCCGCGCCTCCCCATGGACCGCGTGATCGGCTGGGAGCTCGACCTGCTCGGCAGCCACGGCATGGCGGCGGCCGACTACCCCGGCATGCTCGCGCTCATCGAGGCGGGCACGCTCGAGCCGCAGAAGCTCATCGAACGCGTGGTCGGCCTCGAGGAGGCCGCCGCCCTGCTCCCCGTCATGGACCGGTCGCGCAGCGCCGGCATGACGATGATCGACCCGATGCGCTGAGAGGGAGGCCGCCGAGCACGGAGCCGGGTTATCCCCTCCGACACAACGCAGGACTTCCGGATCCCGACCGGCGTGTCCACCCGCGGGACAGCCGGAACACCCCCGGGACGCCGCAGCGGTCCTGCGTCGTGTCGGACGACGGCTCAGCGAGCAGGGTGCTCCAGCTCGTCGATGGCCTCGTCCTCGGCCTGGTGGGCCTCGGGCGCGAAGGTGCCGTCGTCCTCTCCCTTGAAGAAGTCGATCGTGTAGACCAGGGCCACCAGGATCACGCCGGCGGCGAAGCCCCACGCGGCGCCCTTGAGGGCGAGGATCGCGGCGATCACGCCGGCGACGCCGAGCTCGGTCTTGCTGCGGGCCTCGAGGATGCCGACCTTGATCGACACGAAGCCCTGCACGAGCAGCGTCAGCGCGAGGGCGACACCCAGGATCGGCTCGACGAGCGAGACGATCGGCAGCAGGAACAGGCCCGTGTTGGTGCCCCAGCGGAAGGATCCGGCACCGCTGAAGATCGACTGCATCGCCTTCGGGCCCTTCTTGTACCGCTCGCTCGTGACGACGTGCATGGCCGCCCACAGCGGGCCGCACATGGTGGTGTCGGGGCCGAAGACGCTCATCACGGCGTTGCGTCCGCCGAAGATGAGGTGGGCGCGGTTCGGGTTGTAGACCACGTTCTCGTCGGTGCGGACGACCGCCGCCTCGTGCAGCACGGCCTTCGACTGCAGCACGTCGCCGAAGACGACGATGTACGCCGCGAGCACGGTCGGGATCGCCGTGACGAACATCATGGCGGGCGGCAGGCCCACGCCGAACACGGTGTACTGCGAGAACATCGTCACGAAGTCGGGCGTCGAGAGGCCCCACTCGATCGTCGGCCAGGGCGCCTCGCCGAACAGCGGCGCGACGACCACGGCGAGCAGGATGCAGGGCAGGATGCCCAGGTTCCCGATGAAGCCGAGGAAGCGGTTGCGGTGCGTGGCCCGCTGGAAGACCTTCGAGTAGAGCAGGAAGAACGCCAGGCCCACGCAGATCGTGATCGTCCACGGGAAGGCGTCGAAGCGCCCGCCCGCGGCGAAGACGCCCTGGATCGCCGCGAAGCCGGCGCCCACGACGATGCCGGCGCGCAGCGCGTTGGGGATGATCCTGACCACCTTGGCGGCGAGCCCGGTCGCGCCGAGCACGATCGAGAACACTCCCAGCAGCAGCTGGAACGCGATGAGAGCGTGCACCCTCTGGTCCTCCGGGAACTCCTGCACGTAGAGCATCAGCAGCGGGATCGCCGGGGTGATCCAGCCCGGGATCACCGGGTCGCCGAGCAGATGGTGCAGGAGGTAGAGCAGGCCGTTCAGCACGACGATCGCCAGGGCCGCCTCGAAGGGCATGCCCAGGAGCTCGGTCATGAGCGGGATCGCCGACAGGTCGACGGCGCACATGACGAGGCCCTGCGTGTAGTCCTGCCACTCCAGGCGGTAGTGCAGGAACGGCAGGCGGATGTCGAAGGGACCCGCCTTCCAGGGCTTGGCGTAGGAGCGAGACATTCGTTGTCCTCGGTTCGGGGGCGGCTGCGGCGCCGTCCGGATCAGGGTCCCGCCCCGTGCGATGCGCGGGGCGGGTGGGGTTCAGGGGCGGATCACTCGCCGTCGAAGACGATCACCTGGCGCACGGCGCGGCCCTCGGCCAGCTCGTCCATGGCCTGGTTGATATCGTCGAGCGTGATCTTGCGGGTGATCAGCTTCTCGACCGGCAGGCGGCCGGCGCGCCACCACTCGGCGAAGCGCGGGATGTCGCGGGCCGGCACGGCCGATCCGAGGTAGCTGCCGATGATCGTGCGCGCCTCGCCAGTGATGGTCAGCGGCGAGATCGATGCGCGGGCGGACGGATCGGGCAGGCCGACCGTGACGGTGCGTCCGCCGGGCCTGGTGGCCTCGAACGCGGTCTCGAAGGCGCGCGGGTGGCCGGCGCACTCCATGACGTGGTCGGCCTTGATGCCCTGCTCGGCCACCTCGGCCGGCGTGTACGCCGCCGCGGCACCCAGCTGGCGGGCGAGCTCGAGCTTGTCGGCGAGGTTGTCGACCGCGATGACGTCGCCCTTGCCCTCCGCGATGGCGGCGATGAGCGCCGACATGCCGACGCCGCCGAGGCCGACGATCATGATCGTGTCGCCCTCCTCCGGCTGCACGGCGTTGAGGAGCGCGCCGCCGCCGGTGAGGACCGCGCAGCCGAGCACGGCCGCGATCTCGGGCGGGACGTCCGAGTCCACCGGCACGAGCGAGGCGCGGTCGACGACCGCGTGGGTCGCGAAGCCGGAGACGCCGAGGTGGTGGAAGACCTCCTCGCCGTCGCGCGACAGGTGGCGCGTGCCGCGCAGCAGCGTGCCGGCGTTGTTCGACTTCGTGCCGTTGATGCAGGGGAGGCGGCCGCCCGTGGCGCAGCCGGCGCAGTCCTCGCAGCGCGGCAGGAACGCCATGACGACGCGCTGGCCGGGCTCGAGGTCGGAGACCTCGTCGCCCGTGGACACGACGACGCCCGCGGCCTCGTGTCCGAGCAGCATGGGCGTGCGGCGGACGCGGTTGCCGTCGACGACCGAGAGGTCGGAGTGGCACAGGCCCGCGGCCTCGATCTTCACGAGCACCTCGGTGGGGCCCGGGTCGGTCAGCTCGAGCTCGCTGACGTTGATCGGCGTCGACTCGGCGAAGGGGCGCGGGCGCCCGATCTCCTCGAGCACTGCTCCGGTGATCCGCATGGCTTGTCCTCTCTGTGCCCGACATTGGACTCGATGTGAGACGTCTTCGTCGGGTGCCGCGGCACGGGCGCGGCGTGACGAGACTAGTCCGCCCGCTCGGCGGACACTCACGTGCGATCGCACATCGAGTGTGAGTGAATATGTCTATGGAGCACACACGCATGCCCCGTCCGCCGGTCGCCGGCCGTCCACGCGAGGAGCTGCTTCGGGTGCTGCTCGACACCGCGACCGACATCACGGCGCTGCGCGACGTGGAGGCCGTGCTGCAGGCGATCGTGCGCCGCACGCGCGCCCTGCTGGGCACCGACATGGCCTACCTCAGCTTCACGGACCTGGACCGCGGCGAGACCGAGATCCGCCAGTCGGCTGGCGTCGCGACCCTGGCGTACCGCACGCTGCGCCAGCCGCTCGGGACCGGCGTGCTGGGGCAGGTGGGCCGGGGGCTCGCGCCCTACCAGACCTCCGACTACCTCTCGGATCCGACGCTGACGCATGTGCCGGAGATCGACGAGATCGTGCGCGCGGAGGGCGTGCGGGCGATCATGGGCGTCCCACTGACCGTGGGCGGCAGGGTGCTCGGCGCCCTGGTCGTCGCCGAGCGCAGCCCACGGGTCTTCAGCCCGGACGAGATCACGGTCGTCGACTCGCTGGGCCGGCACGCGGCGGTCGCGCTCGACAACTCCATGCGCTTCGAGGCGATGAGCCGGCTCGTCGAGGACCTCGTGACGCAGCAGCGGCGCAGCGCGGAGGAGCTGTCCGTCATCACGCGCGTGCTCGAGCTGGACGAGCGCCTCATGGACGCGGTGATGGGGATGCCCGACGTGCGCCGCGTGCTAGAGATCGGGAGCGGCGTGCTGGCGTGCGAGCTGTGGCTGCAGGATCCGGACGGGGCGCCGATCGCCGCGACCACGGAGGATCCCGCGGATCCGCACGCCGGATCCGTGCCGATCGCGGTCGTCCCGGTCGCCGCCGCGGGCGAGCCGCTCGGCCGCATCGTGGCCGGCCGCGGGCTCGACGCGCCCGAGACCGCCCTGCTCGAGCGGGTGGCGGTGCACGCGGCGCTCGCGCTGCTGTTCGCCCGCGCCGAGGAGGACGCGGATCTGCGGTTGCAGTCCGAGGCGATCGACGACCTGCTCGAGCGCCCGGACGTGTCGCGCGAGCGGCTCGAGCGCCTGCTGCAGCGCTGGGGCCTGCAGCCCGGCGAGCCGCTGCGCACGCTCGTGATCGACGCGCCCGAGGCCGATCGGCGCCGGCGCATGCAGGCCGTGCGCGCGCTCGGACTGCGCTCGGTCATGATGGCGACGCACCACGACCACGTGTGCATGGTCACGCCCGAGGCCCGCTGGGAGGAGCCCCTGCGCGCGCTGTTCGCGTCGCGCGGGTGGACCCTGCGTGTCGGGATCGGCGGGCCGGTCGAGGATCTGCGCAAGCTCGGCGACGCGCATCGCCGCGCGCAGCTCGCGCTCGGTTCGCTCGTCGCGCTCGGACGCGAGGGCGTGCTCGACGGCGCGGAGCTCGGGCTCCTCGGCGCGCTGCTCGACCTGGCGCGCCGCGGCGAGCTGCCGGTGAGTCTCACGGCCGCGATCGACCCGCTGCGCGCGTACGACCGCATGCGCGACACCGACCTCGTCCGCACCGCGTCGGTGTACCTCGAGAGCGACGGCAGCGTCGCGCGGGTCGCGGACGTGCTGCACCTGCACCGCAACACCGTCCGCCAGCGCCTCGAGCGGATCGGCGCGCTGCTCGGCCCCGGCTGGGACGTCTCGCCCCGGCGCCTGGAGACCCACCTCGCCCTCCGCGTGCTGGAGGCGCAGGACCAGGCGTCCTGAGCCGTCCCTTCGGCTTCACGCGATCCCCGGACCGGCAACGTGCTGAACCTGCGTCTCACCGACGCGCGAGCGACCGCCGCGTCGCTCTGACGCCGCACGGCCGCTCGTAGACTCGGGCGGATGGCGCGCGACGGTCGCGTCGGATGGGAGAGCGCCCCAACGGTGACATCGCGCTCCGCACGCAGGTGGCAGCGCCTGGCTGCGCTCGACTGGTGGCATCCGGCCGTCACCGGATGGATGCGGCTGGCCGTGGTCGGCGTCTGCGTCGTGGCGCTCGTGCACCGGCTGCTGTGGGGTCTCAGCTCGAACACCATCGCCGGGTCGAACTTCCTGGCGTATCTGACGATGCAGTCGAACATCCTGTTCGCGTGCGTGTGGGCGATCTCGGGGTTCGACGCGCTGCATCGGATGACCGACCCGCCCTGGCTGACCTCCGCCCGCACCGTGGCGCTGAGCTGGACGACCACGGCGGGCATCGTGTTCGGCTTCCTCGTGTGGCAGGCGGGCGAGCGCGCGATCCGGATCGACGTGCCGTGGTCGGATCAGCTGCTGCACTTCTGGGTGCCCGCGCTCGCGCTGGTCGACTGGGCCTTCGCGGCCGGGCGGCGACCGGCGCCGTGGCGCGTCGTGTCGATCGTGCTGGCCTACCCGGTGGTCTGGGGCGCCTTCACGATGTGGCGCGGCTCGCTGATCGGCTGGTACCCGTACTACTTCCTGGATCTGCGCCAGGTGAGCGGGCCGGCGGAGTTCCTGCTGACCAGCTGCGCGGCGCTCGCGGTGTTCGCGCTGGTGTCGGCCGGGCTGATCTGGCTGAGCCGGAGGCGGATCACCGCGCCCCGGCGCTGACGGCGCGGACGGGGCGCCGCGTCAGTCGGCGTCGCCCGCGGCGACGAACGGCGTGAGCGACGCGAGCGCGCGCTCCACGGCGGCGGCGTCATCGAGCTCGGCGAACGCGCGCGCGGCCTCGCCGCCGATCCGGCCGACCAGCACCGGCTCGCCCGTGAGGGGCTCGAGGTTGATCCAGGTCCGGATGGGCGCGTCGCCGCCGACCACGTGCCACAGCACCGCATCCGTGCGCCAGAACGGCTCGTCGTAGCGCAGCCAGACGGTCTCGAGGTGGCCCATCCCGAGCTCGGCGATCGCGCCGCGGTGCGCGAACGGAAGCGGAGGCTCGAACTCGACGCCCTCGTCCTGCAGCACCCCGAGCGGCACGGTCAGGACGACGCGGTCGACCGACAGCGCCTCCCCCGTGCCGAGGCGCAGGGACACGCCCGTGTCGTCGTACGCGACGCCGACCACGGCCGTGGAGAGGTTGACCCGGAACTCCTCGAGCGGCCGGGCGGTCAGGTCCGACAGGTCGCCGAGCGCGGCCGTGAGGGCGGTGCCGGGCAGGAGCGGCGGATACCAGCTCGACAGCCGATCGGGGTCGGCGCCGGCGAGCGCGACGAGCTCGGCCACAGCGGCCGCGAGCGCCGGATCCTCCGGGTCGGCGCCCGACTCGGCGAGCGCCTCTGCGAGCGGGACGTCTGCGGGCCGCGCGGCGGCCCACTCGATGGCCGCGGCGATCCGCTCGGCGCCGGGGACGTCGACCTCGCCCTCGCTCGAGAGCGCGATGGCGCCCTCGAGCCGCTCGCGCTCGATCCCGAACGCATCGAGCCGGGCCTCGATCTCGGCGTCCTCTTCGGTGAGCAGCCAGGCGCCGAGCTGGGGGGCGACCGGCCACTCATCGTCCGCGACGGCGTGCACGCGCCCGCCGATCCGGTCCCTGGCCTCGATCACGGTCACGTCGAATCCGGCTTCGGCGAGGCGCCGCGCGGCGGTCGCGCCGGCGAGGCCCGCCCCGACGACGGCGATCCGCTCGTCCGGACCGGCCGCCGCGTCGACGACCTCGCGCGCCGCGCGCTGACCGGACCGCAGGGCGCCGGCCAGCGTCCCGGGCCGGTCGGGGTCGGTCGCCTCGCCCGCCAGGAACACCCGTCCGCCGATCGGCTGCGCGAGCGCCTCGCGCTGTGCGGGGGCGGCGCCCGGCGGGGTGAAGCTCGCGGCGCCGCGCGAGAAGGGATCGGTCGCCCACGCGCTGCGCCGGAACGCCGCGGGCCGGGGCGCACCCGGAACAGGGCTCGCGGTCGGCGAGGCGGGCGTCGACGTGGGGGTCGGTCCCGCCGTGGTCGGCCGCGGCTGCGGGTCGCCCGTGCACGAGGCGAGCAGCACGGCGACGGCGCCGGCTCCGGCGCCGACGAGCAGGGTGCGTCGCGAGATGCCCATCGTGTCGCCACCCTATCCCGCCACCTGACGCAGGAGGCTTCAGCCCGTTTCGACTCCGGCTCCTCCGTCGCCTCCGCTCAACGACCGAGAGCAACGCCCAGCTCTACCGTCGTGCGAGCGAAGCGAGCGTTGAGCGAAGCGAACACCGCAGCGCGAAGCGCTGCCGAACGGCGCGAAGCGACGTTCCTCGCTCGCGAGTGTCCGGCGCGGAGCGTCGGCGCGAGCGTGCGAGACGCTCCTAAAAAGACAGCCGCAGGAAGCGATCGCGGTGGCGGTCGCGGCGCGACGAGGCGTGCTCGGCCGGGCCCGCGGGGCCGGCGACGCGCAGGATGGCGCGCGCGAGCACCTCGTCGCGCGTCGTGCGGCGCGCGCTGTCGTCGGCGCGCATCTCGACGAGCGCGGCGACCTCGCTCTCGGCGCGCGCCGCGATGGGGAACCACGGCAGCGCGTCGCGCCAGGCCTTGAAGGCGACCAGCAGCACCTCGTGACGCTGCTCCACGTGCGCGCGCTCGTGCGCGATCACGGCCGCGAGCTCATCCTGATCGAGGCCGTCGAGCAGCCCCTGCGACAGGACGGTCACCGACCCGATGCCGCGTGGCAGGCAGTAGGCGACCGGGGCTGCGTCGTCGAGCACGCGCGTGCGGGCATGGGTCGGATGGGGCGCGGACAGCAGCTGCAGGAGCGCCAGGTGGCGGCGGCGCTGCCGCTCGAACTGCACGATCGTGATGCCGAGGTGCACCAGGAGGTACGCGGCGAGCGCGGCCGCGGGAAGAGCGGCGAGCAGAGGCCACTGCGGCAGCAGGGCGAGGCCGACGAGCCACAGCGCGCCGATCATCGAGAAGCCGCCCGCGACGGCGATCAGCTGCCACAGCAGCAGGGCCCATCCGGGCGCGCGCGCCGGCCAGGCGGCGCGCGACAGCAGGATCGGCACCGGCCACGCGAGCAGCACGGCGACGAGGATCAGCGCCGCGGCCGCGGCGAGCTCGGCCAGCGTCATCGGACCCGAGCGGGGCGCATGGCGTCAGGCGGCGCCGGCGAGGAGACGGCGCAGCACCTCGGCGTCCTCGGCGGACACGCCGCCCACGAACCGGGCGAGCACGGCGCTGCGGTCGCCCGCGTCGCCGAGCACCTCGTGCATGAGCTCCGCGACGTGGTCGACGCGGCTCGCGGTCGCCCGATAGCGGTGCGGCCGGGCCGAGCGGTCGGACGCGACGAAGCCCTTCTTCTCGAGGCGCGACAGCACGGTCAGCAGGGTCGTCGCCGCGAGCTGGCGGCCCTGCTCGCGCTCCAGGTGCTCCTGCACGTCGTATGCGGTGAGCGCGACCTCGTCGGCATCCCACAGCACGTCCATCACGGAGCGCTCCAGTTCACCCAGACTGCCCATCCTGCACCTCCTCCGCGCGCATCCCTCTGCCTCCAGGGTACGCGAGTTCGCAGGCGCGTAGAACTACTTCGACGTCGAGGAGAAATAATTCGATCCCCTGTAGAACTACTTCTACGACTCGTAGAATCCCTCACGTGGACCCCCTCGACATCGCCCGCTGGCAGTTCGGCATCACGACCGTCTACCACTTCCTCATGGTGCCGCTCACGCTCGGCCTGGGCCCGGCGGTCGCGATCCTGCAGACCGCGTGGGTGCGCACGGGCGACGAGCGCTGGCTGCGCATGACGAAGTTCTGGGGAAAGCTCTACCTGATCAACTTCATCGTCGGCGTCGCGACCGGCCTGGTGCAGGAGTTCCAGTTCGGCATGGCCTGGAGCGAGTACTCCCGCTTCGTCGGCGACGTGTTCGGCGCCCCGCTCGCGCTCGAGGGCCTGCTCGCCTTCTTCGTCGAGTCGACCTTCCTCGGCGTCTGGATCTTCGGCTGGGGCCGCCTGCGCAAGGGCGTGCACCTGGCGGCGCTGTGGCTGGCGGCCATGGCGAGCTGGGTCTCGGCGTACTTCATCATCGTCGCCAACTCCTGGATGCAGCACCCGGTGGGCGTCGAGCTCGGACCGGACGGGCGGCCCGTCATGACGGACATCTGGGCGGTGCTCACCAACAACACGGCGATCGCCGCGTTCTCGCACGCGATCGCGGGCGCCGTCATGGTCGCGGGCATGTTCCTGCTCGGCATCAGCTGGCACCACCTGTGGCGCCGGCGCGCCGACGGCATCGACACGGTGGACGCCTCCGGGCGCGTGGTCGTCGGCTCCCACCCGGATGTCGCCGGCCGCGACGAGAAGGACCACGGCGTGTGGCTCCGCTCGCTGCGCATCGGCGCGGTCGCCGCGGTCGTGGGCTTCCTCGCCGTCGCGGGGACCGGCGACATCCAGGGCAAGCTCATGTACGAGCAGCAGCCCATGAAGATGGCCGCCGCGGAGGCCGCCTGCCACACGGGGTCGTCGTTCTCCGTGCTCTCGATCGGCGACCCCGGCGCCACGGACTGCGACTCCGTCGTGACCCTGGTCGAGGTGCCCGGCGTGCTGGGCTGGCTCGCCAAGGGCGACTTCGGCGCCGAGATGCCCGGCATCCACGACCTCGAGCCGCAGTACGTCGACGCGTACGGCGCCACGCTGCCCGACGACGCCCTCTACGGCGAGCGCGCGGGCGCCGAGATCACGTACGTGCCCGTGATGTGGATCACCTACTGGGGCTTCCGCCTCATGATCGGCCTGGGCGCGATCCCGGCCGGAGCGGCGGTCGTGGCGCTCTGGCTCACGCGCAAGGGCACCGTGCCGCGGTCGATCTGGATCATGCGCCTCGCCGTGCTCGGCATCACGGCCCCGTTCGCCGCGAACATCGCCGGCTGGATCTTCACCGAGATGGGACGGCAGCCGTTCGTCGTGGCGCCGAACCCCGACCCGAGCGGCATCGACGGCGTGTTCATGTTCACGGCCGCCGCGGTCTCGCCGGGGGCCACGGTCGGCGAGCTGCTGTTCTCGGTCATCTCGCTCACCGCGATCTACGCCGTGCTGCTCGTGATCGAGGTGTTCCTGCTCGTGAAGTACGTGCGCGGCGGCACCGTGAGCGCGATGCCCGAGCTGGCGCACCGGCACGACGCGGACGCCCCCGGCGATGACGACCCGGACAAGCGCGACGACGTGCTCGCGTTCGCCTACTGAGACCGAAGGACAGCGCCATGGAGACTCTCCCCATCGTCTGGTTCGTCGCGATCGCCGTGCTCTGGACCGGCTTCCTGCTGCTCGAGGGCTTCGACCTCGGGGTCGGCATGCACATGCTCCTCAGCGCCCGGGGCGACCGCGCCGCGAAGGAGAACGACCGCCGCGTGATGCTCAACACGATCGGCCCGGTCTGGGACGGCAACGAGGTGTGGCTGATCACGGCCGGCGCCGCCCTCTTCGCGGCGTTCCCGATGTGGTACGCCTCGCTGTTCTCGGCGCTGTACGTGCCGCTCACGATCACGCTGCTGGCGCTCATCGCGCGTGCCGTGAGCATCGAGTACCGCGGCAAGATGGCGGATCCGCGCTGGGCGGCGTTCTGGACGTGGGCCCTGGGCGTCGGATCGCTCGTGGTCGCGTTCTGCATCGGCGCCGCGCTCGCGATCACGTCGACGGGCCTGCCGATCGACGCCAACGGCGACCGGGTCGGGCACCCGTTCGTGTGGCTGACGCCCCCGGCGGTCATCGGCGGGCTCGCGGTCGTCGGGTTCGCGCTCGTGCACGGCGCGACGTTCCTGGCGCTGAAGAGCGACGGGCCGGTGCGCGAGCGCGCGGGTCGGTTCGCCGCCACCTGGTCGCCGCTGTGCCTGGCCCCCGCCGCGGTGTGGGCACTGTGGGTGCAGCTCACCCAGGGCGGGACGGCGCTGTCGTGGTCGCTCGTCGCGCTGGCCGTCGGCGGCGCCGCGTTCGGCTGGGTGAACGCGCGGGCGCGGCGCGAGGGCTTCGCGTTCCTCGGGTACGCCGCCTTCCTGGTCGGCGGCGCGGGCGCCATCTTCGCGGCCATGTTCCCGAACGTCCTGCCATCCACGCTCGACCCCGCGCACAGCCTCACGGTGTGGAACGCCGCGAGCGGCAGCTACACGCTCACGGTCATGACGGTCGTCGCGGCCATCGGACTGCCGCTCGTGATCGCGTACCAGGCGTGGTCCTACTGGATCTTCCGCGGACGCATCACTCCGGGCGCCATCCCCGACGCCCACGGCTTCGTGCCCGCCATCCTCCGGACGAAGGACTGACGCCGGTGACCGCTTCAGGGGTTTCGACTCGCTTCGCTCGCTCAACCAGCACCACTGTGGTGGTTGAGCGACCGAGCGAAGCGAGGGAGTCGAAACCGACCGAGCCTCCCCGCGACCTCGACCCCTGGCTCCTCGAGGCCGCGCGCCCGAAGGCGCCCGCGCAGCGCCCCGAGCTCGGCCCGGTCGGGCCGGGCGCGATCCTCGCCCTCGGCCTGCTCGCGGCGCTGCGTGCGCTCGGGCTCGTGCTGGTCGCCGGTGCCGTTGCCGCGGGCGTCGCGGGGCTGCAGGCCGGGACGCTCGACGGGCGGTCCATCGTCCTGCTGGGCGCGCTCGGAGCCGTCCTGCGCGCCGGCTCCGGATGGGCGGTCGACGCGGTCGCCCGGCGGCTCGCGATCACGGTGAAGAGCACGCTCCGCTCGCGACTGTGGCGCCGGATCGCCGACGGCGACGCGGGGCGCGACGGCTCGGTGGCCGTGCTGGCCACCGACGGGCTGGAGGACCTGGACGACTATTACGTGCGCAGCCTGCCGGCGATGATCGCGGCGGTCGTCGTGCCGGCCGTGGTGGGGCTGCGCATCCTGGGCGCGGACTGGGTCAGCGCGCTCGTCGTGGTCGTGACCGTGCCCCTCGTCCCGTTCTTCATGGTGCTGATCGGGCGGCACGCGCAGGCCCGCACCGACGAGGCGCTCGGCGCGCTCGCGCGGCTGGCCGACCACCTCACCGAGCTCGCGCGCGGCCTGCCGGTGCTGGTCGGCCTGAACCGGGTCGACGAGCAGTCCCGGGCGCTCGACGGCATCCAGCGCGCGTACCGTGCCCGCACCCAGGAGACCCTGCGGTGGGCGTTCCTCTCGTCGCTCGCGCTCGAGCTGATCGCGACCATCTCGGTCGCCGTGGTCGCCGTGTTCCTCGGGCTGCGGCTCATGCAGGGCTCCGTCGGGCTCGAGGCCGCCCTGCTCGTGCTGATCCTCGCGCCCGAGTGCTACGCGGTGCTGCGCGACGTGGGCACCGCGTTCCACGCGTCGCAGGACGGCCTGTCGGCGCTGCAGCGCGTGCGCGGGATCCTCGCCCGTCCGCGGCGCGCGGACGTCCGCGGTGCCTCCCCCGCGGGACGACTCTCCCTCCGCGACCTCACCGTGCGATACGCGGGCCGGGAGACGCCCACGGTCGACGGCCTCGACGCGGACGTCGCGGGGATCGTGGCGGTCACGGGCCCGAGCGGCGCGGGCAAGTCGACGCTGCTCGCGGCGCTCGCGGGCGTCCTGCCCGCCGACGCCGACGTGTCGGGGACGATCCGCGGCGTCGCCCCGGATGGCGTGGCCTACGCCGCGCAGGCGCCCCGGGCGTTCGCCGCGACCCCGCGCGAGGAGCTCGCGCTTCACGGTGCGGCGGATCCCGCCGCCGCGCTCGCGGAGCTGGGCCTGAAGCACGTCGCGGACGCGCAGGTAGCGGAGCTCAGCCCGGGCGAGCTGCGCCGCCTCGCGGTCGCGCGGGCGCTGGCGCGCGTCGACCAGGGCGCGCCGCTGCTCGTGCTCGACGAGCCGACCGCGCACCTGGACCGCACGTCGGCCGATCGCGTCCGCGCTGCGATCCTCGCGCGCGCCGAGCGCGCCACGGTCGTGCTCGCTGCCCACGAGCCCGAGACCCTCGCGCTCGCCGGGACGCGCATCGAGGTCGGCGGCGCCGGGGGTTCGTCCGGCCCCGTGCCCCGGTCGTCGAGCGGAGCGAGCGCCAGCGAGCGGAGACGAAACGAGCCGAAGCGCCCCACGGCGGTGGCGCCCACGGCGCCTGCCCCCGCCTCCCCCGCCCGCCCCTGGGTCGCCGGGATCGCGCTCGCATTCGCCGCGGTCGCGCTCGGCCTGGCGCTGAGCGCCGTATCGGGATGGCTGATCGTGCGGGCGAGCGTCGAGGAGCACATCATGTACCTCCTCGTGGCGATCGTCGGGGTGCGCTTCTTCGGCATCGGCCGGTCGGTCGCGCGCTACGCGGAGCGGCTCGCGACGCACGAGGCGGCGTTCCGCGTGGTCGATGCGCTGCGCCTGCGGCTCTGGCGGGCGATCGCGGCACGGGGCGCGGGGTCCCGCCGCCTGCTGGAGGGCGGCTCCCCCGTCGACTACCTCGTGACGCTCTCGGGCGAGCTGCGCGACCTGCTGCCCCGCGTCATCCCTCCGCTGGCTTCGGGCGTGCTCACGGTGGCCGGCATCGGCGTCACGGCCGCGCTCGTGCTCCCCGAGGTGGCGGGACGGGTGCTGCTCGTCGTCGTCTCCGCGGTCGCGATCGGCTCCCTGCTGGCGATCACCACGTCGCGCGCGGCACAGCGGGCACGCATCCGGGAACGGTCCGCGCTCGTGCGCGGGACGGCCTCGCTCGCCGCGGCCGCGGACGACCTGCGCGCGAACGCGGCCGCCGACGCGGCGCTGAGCGTGCTGGCCGAGGCCGACGCGCGCCTGACGGACGCCGAGCGCCGCGTGGCCTGGGCATCCGGCGCTGGCACCGCGGCGGTGGTGCTGGCGTGCTCGGCGCTCGCGTTCCTCGTCCCGGTCTGGGCGCCGGGGGCTCCGGCCGAGCTCGCGTGCGTGATCGCGCTGCTGTCGCTCGCGGCGGCCGAGCCGCTGACCGACCTCGTCGCGGCCGCCCACCGGCTGCCCGCCCTCACCGAAGTGCGCCACCGCCTCGCGCCCGTGCTCGCAGAGCCCGCGCCGGTGTCGACCGGCACCGCGACTCCGGCCTCGCCGGTGTGGGAGCTCCG
Source organism: Microbacterium sp. MEC084 (assembly GCF_004514465.2). Taxonomy (NCBI): domain Bacteria; kingdom Bacillati; phylum Actinomycetota; class Actinomycetes; order Micrococcales; family Microbacteriaceae; genus Microbacterium; species Microbacterium sp. MEC084. Next base: position 21,504 of record NZ_MYFP02000012.1, read on the forward strand.
GCTGGACGGCGTCGCCGCCCGCTACCCGGGCGCCCCCGCGCCGGTCTTCGCGCCAATCGACGGCGCGGTGCGCACGGGCCAGTGGCTCGCGGTCGGCGGCCCGAGCGGCTCCGGCAAGTCCACCCTGCTGTCGGTCGTGATGGGCGCGCTGCCCGCTGCGGCGGGCGCCGTGCGGATCGACGGCGTGCCGCTCACGGAGCTCGACCTGGCGGCCTGGCGCGCGCGGGTGGCGTGGTGCCCGCAGGACGCGTACGTGTTCGACTCGACTCTGCGCGCCAACCTCCTCCTCGCGCGCGGCCGGGACGACGCTCCCACGGACGGCGAGATGCGCGCCGTGCTGGAGCGCTCGGGACTGGGCGCGCTGCTGCGCCGGCTCCCCGAGGGGCTCGACACCCGGGTCGGCCCCTGCGGCGCGGCGCTCTCGGGCGGCGAGCGTCAGCGCCTCGCGATCGCGCGCACCCTGCTGACGCGCGCGGACGTCATCCTGCTGGACGAGCCGACGGCCCACCTCGACGCCCCGACCGCCGCCGCCGTGATGGCGGACGTCCGCCGCGCGACCGAGGACCGCATCGTGCTGCTGGTCTCCCACCGCGCCGCCGACGTCGCGCCCGGCGACGCGGCGATCCCGCTCGGCGCCTGACGCAGGTTCCGTCCGATCGTCAGCAGAATCGACGCTCGTCCGCGCATTCTGCGGCATATCGAAATCTTGACCCGCCGAGGAACCGGACTGCAGGGTCGCATCCACGGCAACGAGCCCTACGGCGTCGACTCGACGCTCGCGGTGCTCAAGGAGCTCGGCACGAACGGCTCGGCGGAGTGGGGAGCTGCTACGCGACACGTACACGTTCCACGTGATCCCGATGTACAACCCCGACGGCTCGGCCGCGGCAAGGGCGTCAACCAGAACGTCGAGGCCATGAAGGCGCTGCTGCTCGGCATGGCGACCGGCGAGGTGCAGCAGGAGGACCCGGAGCGCTGGGACGAGATCCCGCACGCCCCGGTCACCGGCTACCAGACCGACACGGGCGTCATCCCCGTCGGGTACTGATCGGACACGCGCGGCGGCCGGGGTGCTCCCTCCGGCCGCCGCGTCGTACCGTCAGGCCTCGGGGCCGAACACCTCGTTCGCGATGCGGAAGGCCGTGTTGGCCGCCGGGACGCCCGAGTAGACGGCGGACTGCAGGATGACCTCGCGGATCTCGTCGACCGTGAGGCCGTTGCGGATGGCCGCGCGCAGGTGCATCGCGAGCTCCTCGTGGTGACCGTGCGCGATCAGGGACGACAGCACGGCGACGGAGCGGGAGCGACGGTCGAGGCCGGGGCGCGACCACACGTCGCCCCATGCGACCCGGGTGATGAAGTCCTGGAAGTCCGCGCTGAGCTCGGTCTGGTTCGCCGTGGCGCGGTCCACGTGCGCGTCCGACAGCACCTCACGGCGCACGGTCATGCCCTGGTCGTAGCGCTCCCCGTCGCTCAGGCCCTGGCCCATCGGCCGGCTCATGCGTTCCCCCCGAAGAAGTCGTTCAGCACGAGCGCGACCTCGTCGGGGCGCTCGGCCGGCGCCAGGTGCGACGCGTCGTCGATGCGGATCATCCGCCCGTCCTGGACGCCGTCGGCGATCGTGCGCGCGTGCTCCTCCGGCGAGACGCCGTCGTGCTCGCCGTAGACGGCCAGGACCGGGGTCGCGATCTCCCCCAGCCGCGAGGACACGTCGTACTGCGCGATCGCGTCGCAGCACAGCGCGTAGCTGGCGTCGTCCGCGTCGCGCAGGCTGTGGAGCAGGCGCCCCGTGAGCACCGGGCGGCGCTCGATCGAGCCGGGCGCGAACCAGCGCTGCGCCGCGCCGACCACGAGCGATGCGGTGCCCTGCGCGCGCACCTGCGCCGCGCGCTCGGCCCACATCTCGGGCTCCCCGAACTTCGGCGAGGCGCACACGATGGCGGCGGCGCTCACGACGTCCGGATGGCGCACCAGCAGCTCGAGACCGGTCGCGCCGCCGAGCGAGACCCCGGCGTAGAGCGCGGGGGCGCCGAGCTCGCGGATGCCGTCGGCCACCGCGTCGGCCAGCTCGCCGACCGTGAACGGCTCGGTCGCCGGCCTCGACGCGCCGTGGCCGGGCAGGTCCCAGCAGGTGACGCGGAAGCGGCCGGTCAGGTGGGGGATCACGTCCTCCCACAGGATGCCCGACGTGCCGAGCGAGGGCCCCAGCACGAGCAGGGGCGCGCCGTCGGGTCCGGCGGGCGCGGTGAAGGTCAGGGCGGGCTGGGTCACGGGCGGTCCTCTCCGGCGCGCGGGGCGTCGCCGAACAGCTCATCGAACGGATCGAATCCGCGCTTCGTCTCGCGCGGCTCGGGCAGGCGCGACCCGTCGTCGAACGGATCATACGGTCCCGGCGCCTCGGCGGCCGGGTCGAGGGGCCCGGCCGGCGCCCGCGACGGGTCGGGCGCGGCGGCCGCCGGGTCCGCGTCCACCAGGCGGGCGGCGAGCCCGGTGTAGGCGGCGGGGTCCAGCAGGTCGTCGAGCCCCTCGGGCACGGTGGCGTCCGCGGCCTCGAGGGCGCCGTGGACGAGCAGTCCGAGGTCGGCGCCGAGCCCGGCGGCGCGCACGATCTCGGCCACCTTCTCGGCGCCGAGGATCGGTCCGAGCACGATCGACAGCCGCTCGGAGACGATCAGGCCGCGCGTGGCGGCGAGGTTGCGCGCGACCGCGGTCGCGTCCGCGCGCAGGCCCTCGGCCAGGTCGGCGGCGTGCGCGGACGCGCCGACCGCGAGGCGCAGCAGCTCGCGCAGCGCGGGCCACTCGGCGTGCCAGGCGCCGTCGGGGCGCTCGTCCACGGCGAGCGCCGCCGCGGTGTGCAGCGTCGCTCCCAGGTGCGGCGCACGCATCCCGGCCGACCGGATCAGGACGGAGCGTGCGGGGTTCTGCTTCTGCGGCATGGCGGAGGATCCGCCGCCCGTGCCCTCGGCGAGCTCGCCGATCTCGGTGCGCGACAGGGTCGCGACGTCCGCCGCGAGCACGCCCAGGGCGTCCAGCGTCTGGACGAGCGCGTCGCCGAGCTCCGTGACGGGCCAGCGGGTCGTGTGCCACGGGGCGTCCGGCGCGGCGAGCCCGGTGGCGTCGGCGTAGGCGGCCGGGAGCCGCGCGGCGCGCTCCGCGCCGAGGATCTGGACGAACGACGCCAGCGTGCCGCCCGCCCCGCCGAGCTGCGCGGGCAGCGCGTCGCGCGCGTCGGCCAGGCGCGCCCGGGCGCGGCGCAGGCCGCGCTGCCAGGTGGCCGCGCGCAGTCCGACCGTGGTCGGAACGGCGTGCTGCGTGAGCGTGCGCGCGGCGGCGACCTCGTCGCGGTGCTCCCGGGCGAAGCGACCGAGCGCGTCGATCGCGACGTCCAGCCGCCCCAGCACGGTGCCGACGGCATCCTTCGCGACGATCATCAGCGCGGTGTCCAGGATGTCCTGGCTCGTCGCGCCGCGATGCACCCACGGGCGCACGGCCGGCCCGGCGACGGCCCTGAGCCGCTTCACGAGCGGGATGACGGGGTTGCCTCCCGCCACCCCGGCGAGCGCGAGCTCCCGCGCGTCCATCGGGGCGGCGCCCAGAGCCCGCGCCTCGGCCAGCACGGCGCCGCGATCGGGCACGTCGTCCAGCCCGCCGACCGCGCCGTACGCCTCGACCAGCGCCGCCTCGGCTGCCACCAGCGCGGCCAGCACCGCATCGTCCGACACCGGCCCCTCATGGCCGGCGGTCACCGGCGACAGCAGCCCGAGATCGAACCCCGACGCGTCAGAAGGCAATGCACTCCTATCCGAAGGCAATGAAGGCGGTCTCCTTGTCGCCCTGCAGGTGGATGTCGTGGCGAAGGTATCCCTCGGGTGTGCGCTCCGCGATGAGCGACGCGCGCTCGGTCTCGGTCAGCCCCGACAGGAACGGATCCGCGGCCCGCAGCTCCTCGTGCTCCGGCAGGTAGATGCGGGTGTGCAGCTTGTCCGGCAACCCGCGCGCGTAGACGATCGCGGCGAAGAACGGCGCCTTGCCGTCGACGGGGCCGGGGTCGCGCGTCCAGAAGTGGAAGCGCCCGTCGTCGGTCGTCATCGCGCGCCCGAAGCCCGTGAACGAGTACCCGTCGCGGTGCAGCGTGCCGCGCGCGGTCGGGACCGTGCCGTCGGCGTCCGCGCCGAAGATCTCGACCACGGCGTCCGGGATCGGCGCACCCGCGCCGTCGTACACGGCTCCGGACAGGACGATCGCGCCCGGGCTGTGCGGGAACGCGACCTCGTTCATCCGCTCGTACTCGAGCCCGAACTTGAAGAAGGGGCCGATCGTCTGGCCCGCGGTCGGCTCCAGGGTCTTGTCGCCGCGCATCAGTGCTCCCCCTCCTCGGGCTCGAACCAGGTCGCATCCGGGCCGTCCACGACGATGTCCCAGCGGTAGCCCATCGAGAACTCGGGCACCGTGAGGTCGTGGTCGTACGTGGCGATCAGGCGGTCGCGGTCCTTCTGGTCCCGGATCGAGTTGTAGATCGGATCGAGCGGGAACAGCGGGTCGCCCGGGAAGTACATCTGCGTGATGATGCGCTGCGTGAAGCCCGAGCCGAACACCGAGAAGTGGATGTGCGCGGGGCGCCACGCGTTGACGTGGTTCTTCCACGGGTAGGCACCCGGCTTGATCGTCGTGAAGGTGTACTCGCCCGCGTCGTTCGTGATCGTGCGGCCCGCGCCCGTGAAGTTCGGGTCCAGCGGCGCCGGGTGCTGATCGCGCTGGTGGATGTACCGGCCGGCGGCGTTGGCCTGCCAGATCTCGATCAGCTGGTTGCGGATGGGGCGGCCCCAGCCGTCGAGCAGCCGTCCGGTGACGGTCATCCGCTCCCCCAGCGGATCGCCGCTGTGCTGCAGCGTCAGGTCCGACTCGATCGCCGCGACGTCGCGCTGGCCGAACGCCGGCGAGTGCAGCTCGATCGTCTCCGGGTCGACCAGGCGCGGGTTCTTCGTGGGGTGGCGCAGGATGCTCGAGCGGTACGGGGCGAAGTCGCGGACGGTGCGCGGCAGGTCCTCGCCGCCCGCGACGCGCTGCGCGTACTCGGCGTGGAGCTGCTCGATCTCGGCGGTGATCTGCGACTGGGGCGGGAAGTCGTGCGACCTGAGAAGCGACTCCGGAGCGGCCGCCTGCGGGGCGGTGTCGGTCATGGCGTCTCCTTCGACGTGCGGGAGTCACCAGGCTGACACCGGGCGCGGAGCACGGCGCCCGATTCTCTCACTCAGTGAGAATTCAAGCCCCTCAGGCCGCGCGGAGCGCGCGACCGAGCTCCGACGCCGTCTGCACGACGAGCGCGCCCAGGCGGCGGACGTCGGCGCCCTCGATGCGCGTCACGACGCCGATCGCGGTCGGCGGCAGCCCCGCCACCGTGCCCACGGGGGCCGCGACCGAGACGTTGCCCAGCGTCATCTCCTCGCGCGTCGTGGCATAGCCGCGCATCCGCGCGCGGTCGATCTCGGCGCGGACCGCCTCGGGGTCCGTGATCGAGTGGGTGGTCTCGCGATCCAGCGGGCGCGACAGGAAGCGGTCGAGCCACTCCCGGCTCTGCGTGGCCAGCAGCGCCTTGCCGACGCCGGTGGTGTGCAGCGGCTGGCGGCCGCCCATCCGGCTCAGCGTCGGGATCGACGTGCGGCCGGTGAGGCGCCCGACGTACAGCGCCGTCGCGCGCTCCGGCGACGGGCCGTCCAGCACCGCGAGGTGCACGTTCTCGCCGGTCACCTCGTACAGGCGCGACATGAACGGCAGCGCGGTCTCGCGCAGCCGCAGGGCCAGGGGCGAGAGCTCCCCGAGCTCCCACAGGCGCGCGCCGATCGCGTAGCGGCGACCGGGCGTGCGGGCGAGCAGCCCGAGCTCGAGCATCTGGGCCAGGATCCGGTGCAGCGTGGACGAGGACAGCCCCGTCAGCACGCCCAGCCGGGACGCGGACAACTCCGGCTCATCGGCCGTGAAGCAGCCCAGGATGCGCATGGTCCGCGACAGCATTCCGTCGGCGTCCACGGTGGTCGGGGCGATCTCGCGAATGGTTGCGGTTGACATGGCCCAAACGTAGCCAACCGTCGCGAGCGGACCACAGGGTCTTGACTTTCCGCGGAAGTCACGCAAGAAGGTCCCAGCCTTCGGGAGATTCCCAGGAACGGGGGCGGGTATCCGCGGCACGGATCGGACGCCCCGCGGCGATACCATCGTCGGATGCGGATCGACGGCCTCACCGACCACGCCTGCCTCATCGTCTCGGGTCCCGACCAGAAGGGGATCGTCGCCGCGATGGCGGCGCTCGTCGCCCGCCACGAGGGCAACATCGTCTCGCTCGACCAGCACTCGAGCGACCCCGTCGGCGGCGACTTCTTCCAGCGCGTGGTGTTCCACCGCGAGGGGCTCACGAGCGCGCTTCCGGCCATCGAGGCCGATCTCGCCGAGACCCTCGAGCCCTTCGGCATGACGTGGACCGTGCGCGACATCTCCGTGCCGAAGCGGATGGCGATCCTCGCGTCGACCGAGGACCACTGCCTGCTCGACCTGCTGTGGCGCCACCGCCGCGGCGCGCTGCCCGTCGAGATCCCGATGGTCATCTCGAACCACACGAACGCGGCCGAGGACGTCGCCTCGTTCGGTGTGCCGTTCGTGCACGTGCCCTCGCAGAAGGGACCCGACAAGAGCGCCTCGGAGGCGGCGATCCTCCAGCACCTGGCGGGCAAGGTCGACTTCGTGGTGCTGGCACGCTACATGCAGATCCTCTCGAGCGACTTCCTCGAGAAGGTCGGCGTGCCGGTCATCAACATCCACCACTCGTTCCTGCCCGCCTTCATCGGCGCGAACCCCTACCAGAAGGCGAAGGACCGCGGCGTCAAGCTCATCGGCGCCACGGCCCACTACGTGACCGAGGACCTGGACGAGGGCCCGATCATCGAGCAGGACGTGGCTCGCGTCACCCACGCCGACTCCACGACCGAGCTCCGCCGCCGCGGCGCCGACGTCGAGCGCGCGGTCCTCTCCCGCGCCGTGCTCTGGCACTCCCAGGACCGCGTGATCCGGCACGGAAACCACACGATCGTCTTCTAGAAGAGCCGCTCCTCCCCGGCCGGCCGGGATGATCCGGCCGCGTTTCGACTCCGGCTCGTTCCTCGCCTCCGCTCAACGACCGGGGGGTTGCTCTCGGTCGCTGAGCGAGCGGAGCGAGCCGAAGCCGATGGGCACCGCGATAGAGTCGCGCCTCGTGAGCGTCGACGCGCGAGATCGAGGGGTCCGGACCGGGTTCCTGCTGCTCACGCTCTGCCTGGTCGCGGTGAACATGCGCGCCACGATCACGGGCATCGGCCCGCTGCTCGAGCAGATGACCGCCGACACCGGCGTGCCGATCGCGGCGCTGAGCGGCCTCACCTCGGTGCCGCTGATCGCGTGGGCGCTGTGCTCGCCGCTGGCCCACTCCGCCTCGCAGCGGTTCGGCATCAACCGCGTCATGACGCTCGCGCTGGCGCTGCTCGCGGCGGGCACCGTCATCCGGTCTCTGCCCGGCCCGATCGCGGGCCTCTGGATCGGCTCGGCCGTGATCGGCGTCGCCCTCGCCGCCGTCAACGTGCTCGTCCCCGCGATCGTGAAGCGCGCCTTCGGCACGCGCGTCCCGGCGGTGACCGGGCTCTACACGGCCCTGCTCGCCGGGTGCGGCGCGCTCGCGTCCGGCGTGGTCGTGCCGATCTCGCACGTCCGCACCGGCGCCGAGCCGTGGGGCTGGCGGGTCGCGCTGATCGCGGTGTGCGCGACGCTGCCCATCGCGCTCGGTCTCTGGCTCGCCCACCATCGCCGCGCCGGGCACGGCGCCGCCGCGGCGCGCCCGGACGACGCCCGTCGGGGAGAGACGGTCTGGCGCGATCGCGTCGCGTGGCAGGTCGGGATGTACTTCGGGGTCCAGGCCTCGCACTTCTACGTGCTGCTGACGTGGCTCGCGCCGTTCGCGCTGTCGATCGGCCGTGGCGAGGCCCAGTCCGGCGTGGACGTCATGATCTACCAGCTCGCCGGCGTGGTCAGCTCGCTCGCGCTGCCGCTCGCCCTGCGCGGACGCCTCGAGCGGTGGGCGCCGGCGCTGCTTCCCGCCCTGGCGATCGTCGGCGTCGCGGGGTTCCTGCTGGCGCCGGACGGCATCCTCGCGTGGAGCGTGCTCGCTGGCCTCACAAGCGGCGCGTCCCTCGCGATGTCGTTCACGCTCATGGCCTCGCGCTCGCGGGACCACCACACCGCGTCGGCGCTGTCGGGCATGGCGCAGTCGGTCGGCTACGCCTTCGCGGCTCTCCCGCCCATCGCCTTCGGCCTGCTCCACACCGCGACGGGTGGCTGGACCGCCCCGATGCTGTTCCTCGCCGCGATCCTGGCGACCCAGGCGATCCTGGGCATCCTGGTCGGCCGCGATCGCCGCGTCTTCGAGCGCTGACGCGACGTCGCGCCCAGGCGGCAAGACGACCTATGGACATTCCCTATCGCCATAGGTAAAGTCCGTCACGGATGCGCGATGGCGCGCACCGGAGCGGAAGGACCCGATCCCGTGGCAGACACCACCTCGCCGCAGGCGAAGCTCGCCGACGACTACTCGCTCGAGATGACGGGCAAGGACGTGCCGGGGCTGCACGAGGCGCAGGATGCGATCCCGCCGGGGACGCGCGTGAACGTCACGTTCCTGGGCAACGAGGACCTCGAGATGCGCGTCGCCGCGGCGCAGGCCGTGAAGGAGGCGGGGTTCGTCCCCGTGCCGCACATCTCGGCGCGACGGCTGGCGTCGCAGGCGCAGCTGGAGGAGTTCCTCGACCGCCTGCAGCAGGTCGGCGCGACCGAGCACGTGTTCGCCGTGGGCGGCGACCCGGCCACGCCCGAGGGACCGTACGACAGCTCCTTCGACGTCATCCGCTCGGGCGTGCTGCAGAAGTACGGCGTGCGCGAGGTCTCGATCGCGGGCTACCCCGAGGGACACCCCGACATCCCGACGGATGTGCTCTGGGAGCACCTCGAGAACAAGGCCGCGTCGCTCGCGGAGCAGGGCCTCGGCGCCGTGATCCTGACGCAGTTCGCGTTCGACACCGACCCCGTGACGACCTGGATCCGGGACGTGCGGGAGCGCGGCATCGACGCCACCATCCGGATCGGCACGCCGGGGCCGGCCGGCATCAAGCGGCTGCTGAACTTCGCGCGGCGCTTCGGGATCGGCGCGAACGCCATGATCGTCAAGAAGTACGGCTTCTCGCTCACCAACCTGATGGGCACCGCGGGCCCCGACAGATTCGTCACCGAGCTGGCCGACCTGCTCGCCGCGGACCCCTCGAGCGGCGACGTGAAGCTGCACATGTACGCGTTCGGCGGGCTGCGCGCCACGGCCGAGTGGGCCCGCGACTACCGGCACAGGGTCTCGGCATGACGCTGCACGACCCGGCCCTGCTCGACCACGCGGTGCTCATCGTGCACGGCCCGGATCAGCCCGGGATCGTGTCGGCGGTCGCGGCGCTGATCACGCGCAACGACGGCAACATCATCTCGCTCGACCAGTACTCCTCCGATCCGGAGGGCGGCGACTTCTTCCAGCGCGTGGTGTTCCACCGGCCGGATCTGGCGGTCGCGCAGGCCGAGATCGAGGCGGATCTCGCGCAGACCCTCGAGCCGTTCGGCATGACGTGGTCGCTGCGCGACCAGTCCATCCCGAAGCGGATGGCCATCCTCGCGTCCAAGAGCGACCACTGCCTGCTCGACCTGCTGTGGCGGCATCGCCGCGGCGAGCTGCCCGTGACCATCCCGATGGTCATCTCGAACCACACGAACACGGCCGAGGACGTGCGCTCGTTCGGCGTGCCGTTCTTCCACGTGCCGTCGCAGGAGGGCCCGGACAAGAGCCGCTCGGAGGCCGAGATCCTGAAGCTCCTGGCGGGCAACGTCGACTTCGTGGTGCTCGCGCGCTACATGCAGGTGATCTCGGGCGGCTTCCTCGAGAAGGTCGGCGTGCCGGTCATCAACATCCACCACTCGTTCCTGCCCGCCTTCATCGGCGCCGGCCCGTACCGCAAGGCCAAGGAGCGCGGCGTGAAGCTGATCGGCGCGACCGCCCACTACGTGACCGAGGACCTGGACGAGGGCCCGATCATCGAGCAGGACGTCGTGCGCGTCACCCACTCCGAGACCGTCGCCGAGCTTCAGCGCCGCGGCGCCGACGTCGAGCGCGCCGTGCTGTCGCGCGCGGTCGCCTGGCACGCCGAGGACCGCGTCATCCGGCACGGCAACCACACCATCGTCTTCTAGCACCGTCTTTCCGACACCCACCCCCACAGAGAGAGGTTCACCGTGGCACCCAGGAATCTGCAGGAGGTCATCGACCAGGCCGGATCGGCCGTCGACCTGCTTCGCAACTCGCAGATAGGCTCGTACATCTACCCCGTCGTGCCGGCCGACTTCCAGAACTGGATCAAGGAGCAGCGCGCATGGCGCGAGACGGCCGTCCTGTACGACCAGTCGCACCACATGGACAATCTGTTCCTGAGCGGCTCCGACGCGATCAAGCTGATCAGCGACACCGCGGTCAACTCGGTCGCGAACTTCCCGGTCGACAAGGCCAAGCAGTACGTGCCGACCAGCTCGACCGGCGGCGTCGTCGGCGACGGCATCCTGTTCCGCGAGGGCGAGGACGAGTACGTCTACGTCGGCCGCGCGCCCGCCGCGAACTGGCTGCTGTTCCACGGCGAGACCGGCGGGTACTCGAACCTCGACATCGAGGTCGACCGCCGCTCACCGTCGCGCCCCTACGGCGACGCGGTCTCGCGCAAGTACTACCGGTTCCAGATCCAGGGCCCCCGCGCATGGGAGGTCATCGAGAAGCTCAACGGCGGGCCCCTCGAGCAGCTCAAGTTCTTCAACATGTCGACCATGACGATCGACGGGACCACCGTGCGCACCCTGCGGCACGGCATGGCCGGCGCCCCGGGCCTGGAGATCTGGGGCCCGTACGCCGACCACCACCGCATCCGCGACGCGATCGTCGAGGCGGGCGCGGAGTTCGGGCTCGTGCCGGTGGGCTCGCGCGCGTACCCGTCGAACACGCTCGAGTCCGGCTGGATCCCGTCGCCGCTGCCCGCGATCTACTCGGGCGAGGCCGAGCGCGCGTACCGCGAGTGGCTGCCCGCCGACAGCTACGAGGCGACCGGCACGCTCGCGGGATCGTTCGTCTCGCAGGACATCGCCGACTACGAGCTCACGCCGTGGGCCCTGGGCTACGGCTCGTTCGTGAAGTTCGACCACGACTTCATCGGCCGCGACGCGCTCGAGAAGATCGACCCGGCGACGCAGCGCAAGAAGGTGACGCTCGCGTGGAACGCCGAGGATCTCGGACGCGTGTGGACGTCGCTGCTGGACGTCGAGGGACCGCAGTACAAGTTCTTCGACCTGCCGCTGGCGAACTACGGATCCGCGAACTACGACAAGGTGGTCGACGCCGACGGCACGGTCGTGGGCTTCTCGATGTTCACCGGCTACAGCGCGAACGAGAAGCGCGGGCTCTCGCTCGCGACCGTGGACGCCGACGTGCCGGAGGGCACGGAGCTGAAGGTCGTGTGGGGCGAGCCCGACGGCGGCAGCCGCAAGGCCTCGGTCGAGCCGCACGAGCAGACCGAGGTGCGCGTGGTCGTGAGCCCCGTGCCGTACTCGACGGTCGCCCGCCAGGAGTACCACGGCGGATGGCGCACGGGCTACAAGGCCTGATCCGTCGCGCGGGGCCCGGTCGGTTCGCCGACCGGGCCCCGCGTCCGATACAACGGGAGGACACGACAGGGGGATGAACGCATGAGCCTTCGATACGCGCTGATGGCGCTTCTGCGCGTCGGACCGCTGTCGGGTTACGACCTGCAGAAGCAGTTCCAGGTGTCGGTGGGCCATCTCTGGCACGCGCCCGACAGCCAGATCTACCCCGAGCTGCGAAAGATGGAGGCCGAGGGCCTCGTGGTCGGCGAGGACCAGACGCGCGGCGAGCGCGGCACCCGCCGCGTCTACCACCTCACCGCGGAGGGCGACCGGGCCTACATCCGCTGGATGGAGGAGCCGCTCCCCTACGCCCGCGTGCGCGAGCCCGCGAACCTGAAGGCCGCCTACCTCGAGGCCGCCTCACCGGACGCCGCGCGCGCGTTCCTCGAGGACCACATCCGGCACTGGCGCGGCGAGCTGGAGCAGTGGGAGGCCGAGCTCGGCCGCATCGACGCGCGCATCAACCCCATGCTCGTGCGCCGGCTCGCCGCCACGCCGGAGCACGACCACGACCGCACGGTCGCGTTCAAGCGCTTCGGCTACGAGGGGCTGGTCGACCGCGCGCGCACCGAGATCGCGTGGGCCGAGCGCGGCCTCGCGCTGCTGGACGACCTCTACGGCCCCGAGGACGCGCACTCCGCGTCCTGAGCGGGGCCCTCTGGAGGGCGCCCGGTCAGCCGTAGTGGCAGACGTACGAGACGGGCTCGGTCACCACGATGTCGAACGACGAGTCGCCGGGGACCTCGAACGAGTCGCCCGCGCCGTACGCCGTCCACTCCTCCGAGCCGGCGAGGCGCACGCGGCACGACCCGGTGTGGAGCTCCATGACCTCGGGGGCGCCGGTGCCGAACGTCAGCTCGGAGGGCAGGATGACGCCCGCCGACTTGCGCGTGCCGTCGGCCAGGAAGAAGGTGTGGCTCACGCACCTGCCGTCGAAGTAGATGTTCGCGGCGGGATCCAGCGTGACGTTCGCGTAGGCCATGGCACGAGCGTACCGGCGGCCGGCGCGCGGCTCAGACCGCGTACTCCATGAGGTCGTTGCCGAGCGCGTGGAACGCGCTGTGCGCCCGGTGCCGGTGCAGGGGCGACAGGTCGTCGAACGCGATGATCATGGCGTACGCGAACGCCGCGCGGCGGCCCGCGATGACGCCGGCCTCGGCGCGGGCGCCGGGCTCACGGCCCGTGCGCCCGAAGTGCACCAGGCCGTGCTCGTCCTCACCGTGCGAGAGCGGGTCGAGCCCGAGCATCGCGCCCACCAGGCCCGCGTCGGCCGACGGCGTGAGCCAGTCGGTGACGCGCGTGCTGACGTCGCGGCTGACCACAGTGCGCGCCGCGAGCGCGGCGAACAGCGCGGCGTACTCGCGCGCGGTGCCGAGCGCGACGTGCGGGGCGTCGTCCGGCCCGCGCTCCTCGCGGAAGCGGTCGAGCAGCGCCGAGCGCGGCATCCCGAGCGACACCAGCCGGCGCGTGACCTGCTCGTGCCCCACGCGGTCGAGCAGCGCGTTCGCGGCGAGCGCGTCGCCCGACGACGAGGCCAGCACGGCCAGGTCGGCGAGCGGCAGGGTCGGCGCGGCGAGCAGGCGCCAGACGCCGGTCGCGCCCGCGTCGTCGAGGTCGGAGCGATCGGAGAGCTCGAACGGGTCGAGCGTGCCGGCGTCGAACTGCGCGGCCACCTCGACGAGCAGCGGCACGACGCCGAGCCCGCCGACCGGCAGCGGCATGTGGTCGTCGCCGGCCAGCACGGCCTCGCCGCGGTCGAGCTCGATCACGTGCACCGAGACGCGGGCGCCCTCGAGCGACAGGGCCTCGAGCGCCTCCACCGTCGAGCGGAACCGGCGCGTGCTCGACCGCGCGCGGCCGCCGCGGGTCGCGGGAGCGGCGGCGCGCAGGTCTGCGCGGTGTGAGGGATGTGCGGGCACGTCGATCGTCGATCCTCCGAAGACTCCCCCTCCTCGATTGTGCCTCACCGCGGCGGTCCCGCCGCGGTCGATCAGGCAACGGATCGGTGAAGAATCGATGCCGGCACGGCGGGCCCGGGGTTCATCGTCGTCCCAGCCCCGCTCGGGCAGAATCTTCCCCATGCCCTCCGACGTCCCGCCACTCGCGCAGGTCGTGCTGATCGGCGGAGCGAGCGGATCCGGCAAGTCCCGCCTGGCCGAGGCCTCGGGCCTTCCGCTGCTGCGCCTCGACGACTTCTACCGCTCGGGGGACGACCCCGCCCTGCCGCGCCTCGCCACGGGCGAGGTCGACTGGGACCACCCCGCGTCCTGGCACGCCGATCGCGCGATCGCGGCCCTCGAGGAGCTGGCCCGCACCGGGCGCACCGAGGTCCCCGTCTACGACATCGCGGCGAACGGCCCCGTCGGCACGCGCACGATCGAGCTCGGCGGCGCCACGCGGTTCGTCGCGGAGGGCGTGTTCGTGGGCGAGGTCGTGGCCGAGGCGCGGCGCCGCGGCATCCTGGCCGACGCGCTGTGCGTGCGCCGCTCGCGCTGGCTGACGATGGGCCTGCGCCTCACGCGCGACCTGCGCGAGCGCCGCAAGGCCCCGGCCTTCCTCGTGCGCCGCGGCCTGATGCTCGCGCGCCTGGAGCCGGTCATCGTGGGCCGACTCACGGAGGCGGGCTGCCGCCCGGCGTCGGTGCGCGCCATCCGCCGCATCCTCGCCGCCTGAGCGGAGCCGGGCCTCGAGGGGAGGCTCGGGCCGTTTCGACTCCCTCGCTTCGCTCGGTCGCTCAACGAACAAGGGGGAATGCTCGTTGAGCGAGCGAAGCGAGTCGAAACGCGTGAAGCCTCCGGCGCGGCCCGCCGGTCGTTGAGCGGAGCGAGCGCCAGCGAGCGGAGTCGAAACGCCCCAAGCCGCCGGCGGCCTACTGCACCAGGGCGCGGAAGTCGTCGGCCGTGAGCCCGCCGATCGCGGCCGGATCCTCGTCGCCCGCGAGCACATCCCGGAACAGCCGCGACTTCTTCTCCTGCATCGCGACGACCTTCGACTCGATCGTGCCCTTCGAGATCAGCCGGTAGACCACCACGGGACGCGTCTGGCCGATGCGGTGCGCGCGGTCGGTGGCCTGCAGCTCGGCGGCCGGGTTCCACCACGGGTCGAGCAGGATGCAGTAGTCCGCCTGGGTGAGGTTGAGCCCGAACCCGCCGGCCTTGAGCGAGATGAAGAAGACCGGCACGTCGCCCGACGTGAAGCGGTCGATCATCCGGCGCCGCTGCGGCGCCGTGACGGATCCGTCGAGGTACGCGAACGGGATGCCGCGGCGCTCGGCGACGCCCGCGGCGCGGCCGAGGAAGGTCGTGAACTGGCTGAACACCAGCGCGCTGTGCCCGTCGCCGACGATCTCGTCGAGCAGGTCGCCGAGCTTCTCGAGCTTGGCGGACGGCGCGGGCGCCTCCCCGACCAGCTCCGGATCGAGGGCCAGCATCCGCAGCGTCGTGAGCGAGCGCAGGATCTCCATCCGGTTGGCCTTGACGTCGTCGAGCAGCCCCATGACCTTCTGCCGCTCGCGCTGCAGCCGCACCTGGTAGATCCGCTGGTGCGCGCCGTGCAGCTCGACCTCGAGCAGCTGCTCGGTCTTCTCCGGGAGGTCGGCCGCGACCCGGTCCTTGGTGCGCCGCAGCAGGAACGGCCGGATGCGCCGCCGCAGCCGCGCGAGCCGGGCGCCGTCGCGCTCCCGCTCGATCGGCTTGCGGTAGTGGTCCGTGAAGGACTTCTCGCCGCCCAGCAGGCCGGGCGCGGTGAGCGAGACGAGCGCCCACAGCTCGAGCAGGTTGTTCTCGAGCGGCGTGCCCGTGATGGCGAACTTGGTCGGCGCGCTGAGCAGCCGCGCGCACCGGTAGCCCTGCGACCGGTGGTTCTTGATCTGCTGCGCCTCGTCGAGCACGAGCACGCGGAAGCCGAGCGCCTCGTACTCCGCGAAGTCGAGGCGGAACAGCGCGTAGCTCGTGACCACGAGGCGCGCGGCGGCCGCGACCTCGGCGAGCGGCGTGCCGCGCTTGCCCGACGTCTCCTCGATGCCGACCGCTCGCAGCCCGGGCGCGAAGCGCTCCGACTCCGACACCCAGTGCCCCACGACGCTCGTCGGCGTGACGACGAGGAACCGCGCATCCGGCTCATCCGCGCGCGCCCGCTCGAGTGCGGCGAGCACCTGCACGGTCTTGCCGAGGCCCATGTCGTCGGCCAGGATGCCGCCCAGCCGGTGCACGCGCAGGAAGTCCAGCCACGCGAGCCCGACCTTCTGGTACTCGCGCAGCGTGGCGCGGAAGCCGTCCGGCGCCGCGACGGGTTCGAGGCGGTCGGCGTCCGACAGCGCGCGGAGGGACTGCAGCCACTCCTGCTCCTGCGCCTCGACCACGCCGGTCTGCACGAGCTCGGTCCACAGGTCCACCTGCAGGCGGCTGATCCGCAGCGGGCCGGTCGAGCGGTCCTGCAGCCCGCGGGCCTCGTCGAGCAGCTGCCGCAGCGGCTCGAAGCGCTCCGAGCGCAGCGTGAACACCGCGCCGCTCGGCAGCACGAGATAGCGGTCGCGCGCCACGAGCGCCGCGAGCAGCGTGCCGAGCGGCACGGGCTCGCCGCCGACGTCGACGCTGACCTCGAGGTCGAACCAGTCGTTGCCGTGCGGCTGGGCCGACACGTGCACGACGGGCAGCTCTCCCGCGAAGCGGTACTCGGGGAGCTCGTCGGTCTCCTCGATCCGGAGTCCCTCGACCCCGCGCAGCGCGGGCAGCACGGCCGCGAAGAACTCGACCGTCTCGTCGCGTGTGAGCCACGCGGCCCCGAACCCGGTGCCCTGCCGCACGCCCAGCAGGTCGGCGCGCTCGCCCGCCGCATCCGCGACCGCGTCGCCGATGCGGCGCTCCTCGGCGGGCACCCGCGGCGCTCCCGGCGGCTGCTCCCACCGCCACGCGAGCCGCGCACGCGCCTCGTCGTGCGCGACGGTCAGGATGAGCGCCGGCCGCGGCGGAGCCGGGATGTCGTACGTGCCGCCGGGCGATCGCAGCGCCGCGATGCCCCGGAGCTTCGGCAGGTACTCGCGCTCGAAGTCCGGGACGGCCTCGGCGGGGACCGCGAACGGCTCGCCCTGCATCAGCCGGGTGAAGGAGTCGGCCAGGGGCTCGCGCAGCGGCACCAGCTCGCGCACGCGCTCGTCGTCGGTCAGCGCCATGGCGGCCACGGGCACGCCGACCGGCAGGATGCGCGCATCCGCGGCGTCGGCCAGGTCGATCACGGGCTGCACGTGCAGCGCGTCGTCGCGGCGGTCGAGCGCGAGGAAGTGCGCCGCCGGCTCGGCCCGCAGCGTCACGGCCGGCTGCGCCCTGGTGTCGGCGACGAGATGCACGCCGGCGTCGCGCAGCTCGACGAGCACGTCCCACAGGCCGCGGCTCGGGAGCTCGTCGAGGCGGATCCACTGCGGCGCGCGGTCGTACGACCCCCAGCGGCTGCGGTGCACCGGGCGGTGGTCGGCTGCGGCGCCAGGGAAGTGCTCGCGCGCCTCGAACAGCGCCTCGAGCTCGCCGAGCGCGCGACGCTGATCCGCCGTGAGGCCCTTGCCGTCGAGGTCGCGCCAGCCGATGCCGGTGCGGATCCACGTGCCGCGCGTGCCGCGCAGCGCCGGGCGGATCTGCACCCCGTCGCGATCCAGCCCGATCAGCAGGGCGACGTCCACCGTCTCGCTGTGGTGGCCCTCGTCGAGCGCGCGCTCGAGTGCGCGCCGCCACGGCTCGACGAGGCCGGTGCCGGTTCCGGCGCCCGCGCCCGGGCCGCGTGCGAGCGTCGCCCCGGACGTCGCACCGTGCGCGATCAGGTGCAGGACGGCCGCCGCGTGCACGCATCCGACGGCGCCGCACTCCGTGCAGTCCATCCGCGGGCCGGTGCGCTCATCCAGGTCGACGTAGACGGTCCACCGCGCGACGCGCCCCTCGTACGAGGTGGTGCCGCCCAGGTCGTACCGCTCGACGATGCGCGCCACGCCCTGCTCGGCGAGGTGCGCACCGTGCTGAACCATCCACACGGGCAGGATCCGCGGGAGGTCCGCGGGGCTCAGCACGAACGGCACCCCCCGAGCCTAAGCGGGACGCCCGACACCGCCGATGGTCGTGCGCCTCGCGGCGGCGACCCGCGTGCACGATGACCACGATTAGCCAACCGTCTTCAATCCGGTACTGCACGCGGCAGTCGCCCACTCGGGCGTGGCACTTCGGCCCGCGCGGTGACCTCCCTCGGCCACTGGCGGGCGCGGCTCCTTCGAGGGGAAATCATGTGAGCCTTCTCGCGCGAAACCCCTCGGAGACCAGCGCGCATCTGCCTCGTCACGCCGAGCGCGTAGTAGAACGCATCGATGTTGCACACGATCTGCTTGCGCCGGAACTCGTTGGGCGAGTGCGGGTCGGTCCGAGGACTGCTACGGCGTGAGGCCGCCACCAATCGGATCAAGCACAACATCGTAATCCGACCCGAGTTGATCCTGCACTTTCTGGAGCAACTCGAATCCTATTCGAGCATGCTCTTCTCTTTGGCTCGGTGATGACCATCCGAATTCTTCGTCAAAATTGGCGTTGAATTCTGCCGCCCAGTCTTGGAGTTCCCGTACGAGTTTAGGATCGAGCTGGCCGATACCGAACTGGTAGTCGCCTCCGAGGCGGAGTGGCCAGCCGCTGTACGGCACTCCGAGGTCCACAGTCAAAATGCCCATGCTGCTTGCCTGCTGCAGTCTTGACTGGTTGTGGGATAACGAAGGGGGTAGTTCGCATTGAAGGTGGGGCCAAAGCATGCGGTCCAGGCGGCCGGGTCATTTATCAGATACGGGCTCGCGCCGGGCTCTGACGAGCGCGGCTCGGGGATGAGATCCTGGATCTCGGACGAGTTGATCCGTTCCCCGGAAGCGACATGAAGGATGTAGAATCCTTCATCCTTCGGTGGTTTCGAATCTTTATCTGCGGCTCCCATTAGCAACGGCGAGACCAGCACGGCTAGCGCGACAATTCCTGCAGTCTTCAGCCGCTTCATCGGGAACCCACTTTCTTTTGGTGTCGAATCAATGGGATCGTCTCACAATAGAATCGCGCGGGCATGTAGCCTTTCTGGGGGACATACAGATCTACGGCGCTCGCAGTGTCACGCCTTGACCGAGCTCACTCCCGACCCGCGCACTTTCGTAACGGTCAGCACGCGGACATTCGGCGCTCCTGAGCCTCACCAGATGGTGACGCGCTGCTCCTCCGGCAGCCAGAGCGCATCCGCCTCGGTCACGCCGAACGCGTCGTAGAACGCGTCGATGTTGCGGACGATCTGGTTGCACCGGAACTCGTTGGGCGAGTGCGGGTCGATCGTCAGCAGGCGGATGGTCTCGGCCTCGCGGCCCTTCTGCTGCCACACCTGCGCCCACGACAGGAACAGGCGCTGCACGCCGGTGTACCCGTCGATCTCGGGCGCCGGCTCGCCCCCGAGCGAGAGCTGATACGCCTTGAGCGCGATGCCGAGGCCGCCGAGGTCGCCGATGTTCTCGCCGATCGTGAGGGCGCCGTTCACCTTGTACGACTCCTCCAGGCCGAGGGGCGTGAGCGCGTCGTACTGGGCGATGAGCGCCTTGGTGCGCTCCTCGAACGCGGCGCGGTCGGCGTCCGTCCACCAGTCGGTCAGGCTGCCGTCGGCGTCGTAGCGGCTGCCCTGGTCGTCGAACCCGTGGCCGATCTCGTGGCCGATCACGGCGCCGATCCCGCCGTAGTTCGCGGCGTCGTCGCGCTCCGGGTCGAAGAACGGGTACTGCAGGATGGCCGCGGGGAACACGATCTCGTTCATCAGCGGGTTGTAGTACGCGTTGACGGTCTGCGGCGTCATGAACCACTCGTCGCGGTCGATCGGCTTGCCGACCTTGCCGATCTGGCGGTCGTGCTCGAACGCGCTCGCGCGGCGGACGTTGCCGAGCAGGTCGGTCGCGTCGATCTCGAGTGCGCCGTAGTCCTTCCAGGTCACGGGGTAGCCGATCTTCGGCGTGAACGAGTCGAGCTTCTTCAGCGCGCGCTCGCGCGTCTCGGGACCCATCCACTCGAGCGTCGTGATGCTCTGCCGGTACGCCTCGATCAGGTTGGCGACCAGGTCGTCCATCGCGGCCTTGGCGGCCGGCGGGAAGTGCCGCTCGACGTAGACCTTGCCGACGGCTTCGCCCAGCGCGCCCTCGGCGAGCGCGACGCCGCGCTTCCAGCGCTCGCGGATCTCGGGCACGCCCGTGAGGGTCGTGCCGGTGAAGTCGAAGTTCTCGTTCACGAAGTCGTCGGACAGGTACGGCGCCGCGGCCCGCACGATCTTGAACCGCAGCCACGCCTTCCAGTCCTCGATCCGCTCGTCCGTGAGCAGCGTGCCGAGGCCCTCGAGGAACGACGGCTGGTACGCCACGACCTCGGCGAACGCCTCGGGCCGGCCGGGCGCGACGCCCTCGAGCCACGGGGTCAGGTCCAGACCGGTGAGCGCCTGGATCTCGTCCCACGTCTTCAGGTTGTAGGTGGCGACCGCGTCGCGGCTGCGCACGTTGTCCCAGTGGTGCGAGGCGATCTCGGTCTCGAGCGCGACGATCCGGTCGGCCTGGCCGGCGGCGTCCGCGATGCCGGCGAGCGCCAGCATCCGCTCGACGTGCGCGCGGAACTGCGTGCGCACCTCGGCGAAGGACTCGAGGCGGTAGTAGCTCTCCTCGGGGAGCGACAGCCCGGACTGCACCAGGAAGGGGACGTAGCGGGTGGGGTTGCCGGGGTCGGGCTCGACGAAGACGCCGATGACGTTCGCGACGCCCTGGCGGTCGAGCGATCCGACCGTGCCGAGGAAGGAGGCCACGTCGGTCACGGCGTCGGCCTGGGCGAGGGGCTCCGCGAGGGGCGCGGCGCCGAGCTCGGCGATGCGCTGCTCGTCCATGAAGCTGGCGTAGAGGTCGCCGACCTTGCGGGCCTCGGTGCCGGGCTCGGCCTGCTGCGACTCCTCGATGATCGCGCGCACGTCCTTCTCTGCCTGCTCGGCGAGCAGGTGGAACGAGCCCCACCGGGCCTTGTCGCCGGGGATCTCGGTGCGCTCGATCCACGCGCCGTTCACGTGGCGGTAGAGGTCGTCCTGCGGGCGGATCTCGTCGCTCAGCTCCTCGATGGCGATGCCGGAGCGGAGGGCGGTCGTGGGAGCGGCGTCGGTCATGGCTCCACCCTAAGCACGGGGTGCCGCGGCGCGCGCGAGGACCGGGTGATCCGGACCCGATTCTCCGATCCCGGGTTCGGCCGGGCGCGCGGCGGGTCGCGGCTGGAGCCGTGGCGCGTCATGAACCACGACCACACGGACGGGGGCGAGGTCAGACCGCGGCGCCGAGCAGGCGCGAGATCTCGTTCGCGGCCGCGATCGCCTGCGGCGCCATCTCCTCGATCGAGCGGCCGGGGTGCTCGAGCGCGATCGACGAGATCGACAGGCCGTGGGTCACGCGGCCCGTGTGGTCGCGGATCGGCGAGCTCCTGGCGGAGCCGGATGCGCACGAGCCGCCCCGCTGCGACATCCGCCCGCACGGCGGCTTCGGCCCGCCCCCGCGCGTCGAGCTCGGCGAGGGTGAGCAGCCTGACCTTCTCCATGCCCGCCACTCTGGACACCCCGCCGCCCCCGCACGCGGCCACCCCCGGCCATCCCGCGCAAACCCGCGCCGATCCGCCCCTGTGGACGAGGCTCCGGCCCCGCCTGAACCGACATCACATCCGCGCGGCGAGATCACCCGCAACCGCATATGATCTCGCCGAGCGCGGGTGATCTCGGCGCACGGCATGTGACATCGGCGCCGTGCGGCGCGCGGCGCGTCGGCGGCCCGTCCTACGCTCGAGGGGTGACGACCCGCACGGCGACGCTGAACCGCGACATCCTGCGGCTGGCGATCCCGGCGCTCGGGTCGCTGGTCGCCGAGCCGCTGTTCCTCATGGTGGACGCGGCCCTCGTGGGCCATCTCGGCGTCGTGCCGCTCGCGGGCCTCGGCATCGCGAGCGCCGTGCTGAGCACGATCGTCGGGCTCATGGTGTTCCTGGCGTACGCCACGACTCCCGCCGTCGCGCGGCGGTTCGGCGCGGGGGACGCCGGCGGCGCGGTCTCGGTCGGGATCGACGGGATGTGGCTGGCGCTCGGGATGGGCGCGGTGCTCGCCGTGGCCGGATGGTTCGCGACGCCCGCGCTCGTGGCCGCCTTCGGCGCGAGCCCGGACGTCGCCGCGGAGGCCGGCGTCTACCTCGGCATCTCGATGTGGGGCCTTCCCGCGATGCTGATCGTGTTCGCCGCGACCGGGCTGCTGCGCGGCCTGCAGGACACCGTGACACCGCTGTGGATCGCGGGGCTCGGCTTCGTCGCGAACGCCGCGCTGAACGCGCTGTTCATCTACGGCTTCGGCTGGGGCATCGCGGGCTCGGCCGTCGGCACCGTGGTCGCGCAGTGGGGCATGGTCGCGGCCTACGCCGTCGTCGCGGGGCGGCTCGCGCGGCGCCACGACGCGCAGGTGCGGCCGCAGCGCGCGGGCATCGGCGGATCGGCGCGGGCGGGCGGCTGGCTGTTCCTGCGCACGGTGAGCCTGCGCCTGGCGCTGCTGCTCACGGTCGCGGTCGCCACGGCCCTGGGCACGCAGGAGCTCGCCGGCTGGCAGATCGTGTTCACGATCTCGTCGACCGCGGCGTTCGCCCTGGATGCGCTCGCGATCGCGGCGCAGGCGCTGATCGGCAAGAGCCTCGGGGCCGGGGACGCCGACGCGGTGCGCTTCGTGCTGCGGCGCACGACCGCGTGGGGCGCGTGGTTCGGTCTCGCGATCGGACTGCTCTTCGCGGCCCTCTCCGGCGTGCTGGGCCTGGCGTTCACGGGCGACCCCGAGCTGGCCGCGGTCATCCAGCCGGCGCTCCTGCTGATGGCGCTGACGCAGCCCCTGGCGGGCGTGGTCTACGTGCTCGACGGCGTGCTGATGGGCGCGGGCGACGCCCGCTACCTCGCGATCGCCGGCGCGCTCAACCTCGTGCCGTTCCTGCCCGCGCTCGGCGCGATCGCGTGGCTCGCGCCCGCCGGAGGGGGCGGCCTCGCGTGGCTGTCGGCCGCGTTCTTCCTGGTGTTCATGGGAGCGCGGCTGGTCACGCTCGGCACGCGGGTCCGCGGCGGCGCGTGGATGCACGCTCACGCGTGACGCACGCGATCGCGGGCGGCCCCCGGCGTCCGGGAGCGCCCTAGGCTCGAACGCGTGAGCGCGACGCGGACCTCCCCCAGCCCTGCCGACCTGATCACCCTCGGCGACGGCCTCGAGGTGCCGCCCCAGGGCTACGGCGGGATGTCGCTGAGCGACATCTACGGACCGGTGACCGACGACGACGCGCTGCGGACGCTGACGCACGCGGTCGATGCGGGCGTGACGTTCATCGACACCGCGAACATCTACGGCGACGGCCGCAGCGAGCGGATCATCTCGCGCCTGCTGCGCACGCGCCGCGACGAGGTGCAGCTCGCGTCGAAGTTCGGGATCGTCGGAGGCGGCGGGATCGGGAACCGCGGGATCCGCGGCGACGGCCCGTACGTGCGCGAGCAGCTCGAGCTGAGCCTGAAGCGCCTCGGCACGGACCATCTAGACCTCTACTACCAGCACCGCGTGGACCCGGACGTGCCGATCGAGGAGACCGTCGGCGCCCTCGCCGAGCTCGTGGCCGAGGGGAAGATCCGGCACATCGGCATCTCCGAGGCCACGGGCGACGAGCTGCGCCGCGCCGCATCGGTGCACCCGATCGCGGCCGTGCAGAGCGAGTGGAGCATCGTGAGCCGCGACGTCGAGGCGCACGTCGTGCCGGCCGCGCGCGAGCTGGGCATCGGCTTCGTCCCGTACTCCCCCCTCAGCCGCCAGTGGCTCACGGGGGCGTTCGACCCGGCGGCGGTGGGCGAGGAGGACGGGCGGCCGAAGTTCCCGCGCTTCGCCCCGGACACGCTCGCCGCGAACCAGCCGGTGCTCGACGAGGTCCTCGCCGCCGCCGCCGAGGCCGGCGTGACGCCCGCCCAGCTCGCGCTCGCGTGGCTGTACGAGAAGGGCCGCGCGCTCGGCCTGCCGGTCGTGCCGATCCCCGGGACGCGCTTCCCGGAGCGGGTCGACGAGAACCTCGCGGCCGTCGACATCCGGCTCGATCCCGCGCAGGTCTCGCGCCTCGACGCTCTCGCGTCGCGCGTGCACGGACACCGGTCGTTCAGCCCGGCCTGGGTCTCCGCCGGGCGCGAGCGAGCCACGGCTCCGGCCTCTCGGCGCGCCGCGCGCGCCCGCTGACACAGGCCGGATGTGGCTCCCGTCGCGTTCCGGGGCGGATGAGCCTGCGCGCGGGCCGCTCGTCCTGTGAGCGGCGCACGGGCGCGCCGATCGCCCTTGACATGCCGCGTCGCGCCCGCCAGGTTGGTATCTGACCCCGGGCGTGGGAGCGCTCCCACACATCGGGATCAGCTCTGCACAGACCCATCACGACAGCGCCGTCGGCGGGTCCGACGGCACCGTAAGGAGCCCAGATGTCCCCTGCCTCGATGAGGCGTGCCGGAGCGGCCACGGCGGCCGCCTCCGCCCTCGTCCTCGTCTGCCTCGGCGGCGCCGCACCGGCGTTCGCCGCGAACGACGTGATCGATCCGACGACCACCCTCTACTCCGACCCCGACAGCACGACGTACCGGGCCGCCGAGGGCCTCACGGGCCAGGCGCGGGAGGACGCGCTCGCGCTCGCGCCCTTCCCCACGGCCTCCTGGTTCACGGGCGGATCGCCCGTCGAGGTGAAGCAGGAGGTCAAGGACGTCGTCGTCCACGCGCACGCGGAGGGCGAGGTCCCCGTGCTCGTCGCGTACAACGTGCCGTTCCGCGACTGCGCGCAGTACTCGGCGGGCGGAGCCACCAGCGTCGCCGAGTACACCGCGTGGATCGACGGGTTCGCCAAGGGGATCGGCGGCAAGGACGCGGTCGTCGTCCTCGAGCCCGACGGACTCGGGATCATCCCCCACTACACGACCATCGAGGGCACACAGGAGTGGTGCCGCCCGGCCGAGCTCGACCCCGCCACGGCCGCGGAGGACCGCTTCACGATGCTGCGCCACGCGGTCGAGACCCTGTCGGCGCTGCCGAACACGGCGGTCTACCTCGACGGCACGCACAGCGCGTGGCTCAGCGTCGGCGACATCAGCGACCGTCTCCTGAAGGCCGGGGTGCAGCAGGCGGACGGCTTCTTCCTCAACGCCTCGAACTACCAGTACACGGCCAACCTCACCGCGTACGGCACCTGGATCTCGTCGTGCATCGCGCTCGTGACCGAGGCGGGCGGCGCGTTCGGCGACTGCGGCAGCCAGTACTGGAACGGCGGGCCCGCCAACGGCTGGAGCGGCGTGTCCATGGATCCGTACGGCGAGTGGTCGGCGGACGCCGCGGACCCGGCGCTGAACACGTCGGGCGTCGACTCCCGCTACGCGTCGCAGCTCGGCGACATCGAGCCGTCCACCCACTTCGTGATCGACACGAGCCGCAACGGCCAGGGCCCCTGGCAGGTCGCAGCCGGCTACGAGGACTGGTGCAACCCGCTCGACCGGGGTCTGGGCCTGCGCCCCTCGACCGACACGGGCTACGACCTGCTCGACGCCTATCTGTGGATCAAGGTGCCCGGCGAGTCCGACGGACAGTGCCTGCGCGGCACCGCCGGCCCCGAGGATCCGGCGCGCGGCATGGTCGCGCCGGCCGCGGGCGGCTGGTTCCCGGAGATGGCGCGGGAGCTCATCGAGAACGCGGTGCCCGCGCTCTGATCGGCGGACGCGGGGCGGGGCGCACGACGCGCTCCGCCCCGCGTCTACGCGGCCTCGAGCTCGGCGATCACGATCTTCTTCATCTTCATGAACGCCTGGATCTGCTCGGGCGTGCGCATGAACCGGTCGAAGTCCACGGGCACGATCTGCCAGCTCACGCCGAAGCGGTCCTTGCACCATCCGCACTGCTCGGCCTCGGGAACCGACGACAGGCGCTCCCAGTAGTAGTCGATCTCGGCCTGGTCGCGGCACGCGACGACGAACGAGATCGACTCGTTGAACGTGAAGTACGGGCCGCCGTCCAGGCAGCCGAACGCGGTCCCCGCCAGGGTGAACTCGCCGTTGATGACCTTGCCGGCCATGCCCTCGAAGTGCGGGTCGATGCTCTCGTCCGGGTACTCGTCGATCCGGTCGATGCGGCTCTCGGGGAACACCTCGCAGTAGTACTGCATGGCCTCCCGGGCGTTGCCGTCGAACCAGAGGAACGGGCGGATCAGGGGTGCGGTGATCATTGCGGCCTCCTTTTCGCTGGCCACGCTACGCCGGCGGTCCGGGTGACACGAGGGGTGAGATGGCTCCCGCGGGCCGGGAAAGACGGCCCGACCCCTTCCGCCCGGCATGGCGGATGTCCCAGTATGGGCGCGAGGGACCCATGCAGCCCAAGACACCCGATCGCGGACCCCGCGCCGCCGTGGCGCGAGGATCCCGCGCGGTCGCACGGGGCGCGGTGCGTGCGAGCGTCGCGCTCGCGATGCTGGCGGCGACGACCGCCGGCACGGGCGCGGTGGCCGCGATCGGGGCCCCGGCGCCCGAGACCGTCAGCCTGAGCGTGGCGCAGCCGGCGGTGCAGGCCGCGGCGTACGTGGCGCAGACGCAGTACGACATGCCGATCGACCCGGGTCACGGCTACCAGCCCCGGCAGGCGCCGGTGGCGGAGCGGCCGGTCTTCACGACGTTCCACCGCGCGGACTCCCGCGTGCGCCCGGACGGCGAGGCGGGGATCCTCGCAGCGATGGAGGCCTACTCGGCCGACGGCGCCCTGGAGCCTCGCGCGTACGCCGCGAGCACGCCCGCCGAGCTGCAGGAGCGACGCCGCGCGGAGCGCGCGAAGCTGGTGCGCGCGGCCCTGGCCGCCGGCATCCCGGTGGACGTTTCCGAGCTCGCCGCGCTCGGAGACCGCGGGCTCATGGCCGGCCGCCTCGCCTGGCCGCTCACGAACGTCGCCCTGACGGACCTGTTCGCCGCCCGCGGCGGGCGCCACATGGGGATCGACCTCGCCGCACCGGCCGGCACGCTGATCGGCGCCGCGGCCCCGGGGATCGTCATCCTGTCGAGCGAGGGCTACTACGGCTACGGCGTCGCCGTGATCATCCAGCACGCCGACGGCCGCCAGACCCTCTACGGGCACATGTCCCATGGGAGCCGCCGTGTGGAGGTCGGCGACTGGGTCGAGGCGGGCGACGTGATCGGCCACGTGGGCAACACGGGCCGCAGCTTCGGCAACCACCTGCACTTCGAGGTGCGGGTGAACGGGCGCGCGGTCGACCCGATGCCGTTCCTCACCGGGCGCGTGTCGATCAAGCCGGTTCCCCTCACACCGGTCGCGCCGCCGTCCGAGCCCGCCAAGCCCGCGACCGCCTCGGTCGAGCCCGCGCCCAAGCCCCAGCCCGCGGCCGAGCCCGAGCCGAGCCCCGCGCCGAAGCCCACTCCGTCCCCGACGCCGACGCCGACGCCAACGCCGACCCCCACACCCACACCGACGCCGACACCCACACCCACACCCACACCCACACCGACGCCGACACCCACACCCACACCCACACCGACGCCGACCCCCACACCGACCCCGACGCCCACACCGACCCCGACGCAGCAACCCGCGCCGGAGCCGACGGAGACCACGGCCCCCGAACCCACACAGACCACGGCCCCCGAGCCCGTCCAGACCACGGCCCCGGCCCCGCTCGTGACGACCGCGCCGGAACCGGTGCCGACGACCGATCCGCTCTCCGAGCAGACCGTCGCCCCGGAGCCCGCGCCCTCACCGACCCCGACGCCGACGCCGACGCCCACGGGCTGAGCGCGCGTCAGCCCGCGTGCCTCCGGCACCACTCGTACATCACGATGGCGGCGGCCGCCGAGGCGTTGATCGAGCGCGTCGAGCCGTACTGGGTGATCTCGATGTGGCCGGACGCCGCGGCGAGCGCCTCGTCGGACAGCCCGGGACCCTCCTGACCGAACAGCAGCACGCACCGCGCGGGCAGCTCGGCGCGGTCGACGGGCACCGCGTCGCCGACGTTGTCGATCGCCAGGACCGGGATGCCCTCCCCCGCGGCCCACGCCGTGAACGACGCGATGTCCGGATGGTGCACGACGTGCTGGTACCGGTCGGTCACCATGGCGCCGCGCCGGTTCCACCGACGCCTCCCGATGATGTGCACGGTGTCGGCGAGGAACGCGTTGGCGCTGCGCACGATGGATCCGATGTTCATGTCGTGCTGCCAGTTCTCGATCGCGACGTGGAACGGGTGCCGCCGCGTGTCGAGATCCGCGACGATCGCCTCCATGCGCCAGTAGCGGTAACGGTCGATCACGTTGCGGGTGTCGCCGTGGGCGAGCAGCTCGGGGTCGTACCGGGGATCGGTCGGCCACTCCCCCGGCCACGGCCCGACGCCGTGCCCGCGCACCTCGTCCATCGGGGTGCCGGGGGTCGGTTCGCTCACTCCGAAAGGCTAGCCCGGGATCTCGCGGCGTCGCCCGCCTACGATCGAGACGTGCCCTCGCCCGCGATCGACGACTACCTGAAGGTGGTCTACGCCCACACCGAGTGGCAGGACGCCCCGATCACGCCGAGCGTGCTGGCGGCGAAGCTCGGGATCGCCCCGTCGAGCGTCACCGAGATGGTCAAGAAGCTCGGCGCGCAGGGCCTGGTGGCGCACGAGCCGTACCGGGCCGTGCGGCTGACGCCCCTCGGCGAGCGCCGCGCGCTCGAGATGGTGCGCCGGCATCGGCTGATCGAGACGTGGCTGGTCGAGGAGTTCGGGTACGCGTGGGACGAGGTGCACGAGGAGGCCGAGGTCCTCGAGCACACGATCAGCGACCGCCTGCTCGAGAAGATCGACGAGCGGCTCGGGCGCCCGCGCTTCGATCCGCACGGCGATCCGATCCCGGATGCCTCCGGCCGCGTCGAGCGCGAGCGCTTCGTCCGTCTCGCCGAGGCGACGGTCGGCCACGCCGGCCGGGTGCTGCGGGTCAGCGACCAGGATCCCGCGCTGCTGCGCGACATCGAGCGGGCCGGCATCTCGGTGGGCCTCGACGTGCGGGTCGCGCGCGGCGGCGTGGAGGCGGGCGGCGCGGTCATCGCCCTCCCGGCCGGCGCCGCCGAGGTCATCTGGCTGACGGCCTGATCCGCGAGACCGCGGTCGGCCGGCGAGACCGGCGCCGACGGCGGCGGTCTCGCCGATCCCGTGCGGTCTCGACGGCCGGATGCCGTGTCAGCGGGCCGCGCGCGCGGCGCGCTGGAAGGGCCACTCCATGCCCGTGAGGCGCTCGCACTCCGCCCAGACCCGGCGGCGCACGTCCGGGTCGGCGGCCCAGCGAGAGGGGCGCTGGCGCACGGGCGCGCCGCGCGTGCGCAGCTTCGGCCCCCAGTACTCGCCGCCCCGCACATCCGGATCCACCAGCGCACGCACGAGCGACGCGGCACCGGCCTCCTTGCTCTGCGCGAAGGGCTGCAGCCGGTCTCGCAGGCGCTTCCAGGCTCCGGGCTCGTTGACGCCGTGCACCGTCGGCGTCCGCCCGCCGATCGAGTAGCCGGGGTGCGCCACGACGCTGTCGACCGGCACGTCCGCCGCGCGCAGGCGGGCGTCGGCCTCGATGCCGAGCGCGTGCACCACGAGCTTCGACTGCACGTACGCGTGCCACGCGTCGTAGCGGCGCTCGCTCTGGATGTCGATCGGCTCGGCGACGCCGAGGTGGGTCGAGATGCTGCCGAGCCACACCATCCGGGTGTGCTCGCGGCGCGACGCGGTCTTCGCGAGGGTCGTGAGCAGCTCGGCCGCCAGCACGAAGTGCCCGAGGGCGTTGGTCGCGAACACGAGCTCGCGGCCGTCGCGCGTCAGCTCGCGGTTGCGCGGCGTGTGCACGATGCCCGCGTTCAGCAGCACGCCGTCGAGGCGCGAGCGGGAGAAGAGGCCGCCGCGGAGCGACGCCGCCGCCGCCCGGATGGATCCGGGGTTGCTGACGTCCATCAGCAGCGTCTCCACCGAGGCGCCGGGCACGCGCGCTTCGAGCGCGTCGTGCGCGGCGGCGAGCCGGTTCGGGCTGCGACCGCTCAGGATGACGTGCGCGCCCGCGCCCGCGAGCTGCTCGCTCGCGAAGTACCCGAGGCCGGCGTTGGCCCCGGTCACCAGGTACTGCCGTCCTGACAGGTCCGGCAGGGCGGCCGGATCCCAGGGTGCTCGGGCGATCACACCCCGAACATATCCCCGTCCGGCCATACGCGCAGGTCCCGCCCCGGCTCGGCGACGTTTCGACCGGCTTCGACTCGCTCCGCCCGCGCAGCCCGTTTCGATTTCCTCGCTCGCGAGTGTCCGGCGCGGAACGTCGGCGCGAGCGTGCGAGACGCTTCTGAAAGAAACTCCGCCCGAGCCGATCGCGGGGCGTGAGAATAGGGACCATGCGACGCGACGAGATCGAGTGCTGGCTGACCGACATGGACGGGGTGCTCGTCCACGAGAACCTGCCGATCCCCGGAGCGCCGGAGCTGCTGGCGAAGTGGCGGGATGACGGCACGCCGTTCCTCGTGCTGACGAACAACTCGATCTTCACGCCGCGCGACCTGTCCGCGCGGCTGCGCGCGTCGGGCATCGAGGTTCCCGAGGACCGGATCTGGACCAGCGCGCTCGCGACCGCCGACTTCCTCAAGTCGCAGGCACCCGGCGGGTCCGCGTTCGTGATCGGCGAGGCCGGCATCCTGACCGCCATGCACGAGGCCGGCTTCATCATGACCGAGACCGACCCCGACTACGTGGTCGTCGGCGAGACGCGCAACTACTCGTTCGAGGCGATCACCAAGGCGATCCGCCTGATCGGCCGCGGCGCCCGCTTCATCGTCACGAACCCCGACGCGACCGGCCCGAGCGCCGAGGGCCCGCTGCCCGCCACCGGCGCCATCGCCGCCCTCATCACCAAGGCGACGGGTCGCGAGCCGTACGTGGTCGGAAAGCCGAACCCGATGATGTTCCGCTCGGCGCTGAACCGGATCGGCGCGCACTCCGAGAACACCGGCATGATCGGCGACCGGATGGACACCGACATCGTGGCGGGCATCGAGGCCGGCCTGCACACCGTGCTCGTGATGACCGGCATCAGCGACCAGCGCGAGATCGAGCGCTACCCGTTCCGGCCGAACGAGGTGCTCTCGTCGGTCGCCGAGCTCCTGCCCACGGCCGACGCACCGGCGACCGAGGTGGAGGAGTGACGGCCCCGGAGACCGCCCTCCCGCCCGCCCGCGTCCTGCGCTGGAAGATCGCGATCTTCGCGATCTTCCTCACCAGCGGCCTGAGCATCGCGACGTGGGCCTCCCGCGTGCCCGCGATCAAGGACGCGCTCGGGGTCGACAACATCGGCGTCGGCGCGCTGCTCATGGGCGCCGGCGTGGCGTCCATCCTGGGCCTGTCGCTCTCCACGCCCGTTCTGGCGAGGTTCGGCGCCCGCCGCGGCATGCTCGCGTCGATGTTCGTCTTCGCGCTCGGCGTGCTCCTGATCGGGATCGGGACCGACGTGCTCGCGTCCTTCCCGCTCGTGCTCGTGGGTCTCATCCTGTTCGGCCTGGGCAACGGCTCGCTCGACGTGATGATGAACGTCGAGGGCACGGCCATCGAGCAGCTCCAGAGCAAGACGATCCTGCCGCTGTTCCACGCGTTCTTCAGCTTCGGCACCGTGATCGGCGCGGCCATCGGCACCGTGGCCGTGAGCTGGGGCGTCGACGTGCTGTGGCACACAGCGTTCATCGCGGTGCTCATCGCCGCCATCGCGATCGCGGCGATCGCGAACGTCCCGCGCCGCGCGACCGTGGATCCGGACCCGGCCGAGCACGGCCGCGGCTGGCGGGAGCGCCTGATGGCCTCGCTGGAGGTCTGGCGCGAGCCGCGCACCTACGCGCTCGGCGTGATCATGCTCGGGATGGCGTTCGCCGAGGGCGCCGCGAACGACTGGCTGGCGCTCGGCATCGTGGAGGGACACGGCGGCGACGAGGCGCTGGGCGCGGCCGGCCTCACGGTGTTCTCGGTCGCCATGACCGTGGTTCGCGTGTTCGGCGGGCCGCTCGTCGACCGCGTCGGCCGCGTGACGGTGCTCCGCGTGCTGTCGGCGACCGCGGCGGTCGGCCTGCTGCTGTTCATCCTCGCGCCGAACCTGCCGCTCGTCCTCGTCGGCGCGGCGCTGTGGGGCGTCGGCGCGTCGCTCGGCTTCCCTCTCGGGATGTCGGCGGCCGCGGACGACCCCGCGCGGGCCGCGGCGCGCGTGAGCGCGGCGGCGACCATCGGCTACGTCGCGTTCCTGGCGGGCCCGCCCGTGCTGGGGGCGATCAGCGAGGCGATCGGCCTGCTCAACACGCTGTGGATCATCGTCGCCCTGACGGTCGCATCGGGTCTCGCGTCGGGCGCGGCTCGCCCGCTGTCGTCGGACCCGTCCGCTCCCGGCGTCGCGGACGGTCCCGCCGGCGACGTCACACGCCGCTGACCACCGCCGTGAACCGCCCCAGCACCTTCGGCCAGCCCCGGCCGTAGTCGCTCCGCGCCGCCTCGGGATCGGCGTAGGCCTCCCAGCCCGTGTGGACGAGCGTCACGAGCGTCCCCTCGCCCGCGGGAGCGAAGGTCACCTCCACGTGGGTGGCCGCGCCGGCGTCGCGTCCGGGATGCCACGTGAACGCCACACGGGACGGCTCACGCGATTCGGTGACGGTCCCCCAGACGGCGGTGCGGCCATCCGGGGCCGTCTCGACGAACCGCTCGCCGTCGAACGCGATGGTCGCCTCGCGCCGAAGCACCCGTGCGACGCGATCGGCCACCACGCGCCGATGTCGTGGACGAAGACCCGGTACGCCGTCGCGGGATCGGCCGCCACGAGCACCTGCCGCCGCAGCGGCGGGACGCTCACGACGCGCTCCGCTCGGACGCTGCCGCCTCGGCGGCGCGCTCGGCGAAAGCCGCGAGCGCGGTGTCCCACTGGCCCGCAAGCCAGGTCTGCACCGCCGCGAGCCCGTCGGGCGCGAGGGCGTAGAGGTTGCGGGTGCCGACGGAGCGGTGCTCGACGAGGCCGGCGTCCTCGAGCACGCGCAGGTGCTTGCTGACCGCAGGGCGGCCGACCGGCAGCGCCGCGGCGAGGGCGCCCACCGGCATGGGCCCCGCCCGCAGGGCCTCCACGATCCGGCGCCGCGTGGCGTCCCCCAGCGCGTCGAGCGCGGCTTCGGCATCCATGGCATCCCTTCGGTTCCTCTTCGGTAACCGTCACCATAGAGCAACCAAAGGCGGGCGGCAAGAGCATCCGCGGGAGACGGCTAGGCTCATCCGGTGCGTCTCGTCATCGCCCGCTGCTCCGTGGACTACACCGGCCGTCTCAACGCGCATCTGCCGCTCGCGACCCGGGTGCTGATGCACAAGGGCGACGGCAGCCTGCTCGTGCACTCCGACGGCGGCTCGTACAAGCCGCTCAACTGGATGAGCCCGCCGTGCCGGCTCGACGTCGAGCAGCCGAGCGAGGAGCTGGCGGAGGCCGGCGTGACCGAGCTGTGGCGCGTGACGCACCAGAAGACGGGCGATGCGCTCACGGTGCACATCTACGAGGTGATCCACGAGTCGAAGCACGACCTCGGCGTCGACCCCGGCCTCATCAAGGACGGCGTGGAGTCCGACCTGCAGCGCCTGCTCGCCGAGCAGGTCGACCTGATCGCCGAGGGCGCGACGCTCGTGCGCCGCGAGTACCCCACGGCCATCGGCCCGGTCGACCTCCTGGTGCGCGACGCGGGCGGCGTGCCGATCGCGGTCGAGGTCAAGCGCCGCGGCGACATCGACGGCGTGGAGCAGCTCACCCGCTACCTCGACCTGCTCGGCCGCGATCCGCTGCTCACGGGCATCCAGGGCGTGTTCGCCGCCCAGGAGATCAAGCCGCAGGCGCGCGTGCTCGCCGAGGACCGCGGCATCCGCTGCCTCGTGCTCGACTACGACGACATGAAGGGCATCGAGTCGGGCGCCCCGCGGCTGTTCTGACCCCGAGGCGCCCGATCCGCCCTTCGACTGGTCTTCGGCGACGAGACTGGTCTCGGCGGGACCAGTCTCGTCGCCCGGGACCAGTCGCCGCCGCGTCTAGGCTGATGCCATGACGTCTTCGCCCTGGTCGTGCATCCTCTGGGACGTGGACGGGACGGTCGCCGATGCGTCGGCCGGCATCCTGCCCCGCATCACGGAGGTGCTCACGGCGATGGGCCGCGTGGCGCCGCCCGCCGACGAGCTGCGTCACTGGATCGGGCCGCCCATGCTCGAGTCGTTCCAGCAGCGGGCGCTGCTGTCGCCCGAGGAGGCCACCGCGGCGGTCGCCGCGTACCGCGAGCTCGCGTCGCGCGACGGGTACGCGAAGTCGGTCGCCCTCTATCCCGGCGTGCCCGAGCTGATCCGCGACGTGAACGCCGCGGGCGTGCCGCAGGCGACCGCCAGCACCAAGCCGCAGAACCAGGTGCGCGCGATCCTGGAGCACTACGCGCTGGACGACGCGTTCACGGCGATCGTCGGAGCGCGGGCCGAGGCCGACGTGCTCGACACGAAGGCGGATGTCCTGGGCCGCGCGCTCGAGGGCCTCGCCGCGGCGGGCGTCGACGTGTCGCGACCCGTGCTCATCGGCGACCGCCACCACGACGTCGAGGGCGCCGCGGAGTACGGGGTCCCGGTCGTGTTCGTGCGCTGGGGCTTCGGGAACCCGGGCGAGGAAGAGGGCGCGCAAGCCGTGGTCGACGACCACGCGCAGCTGCGCGAGCTGCTGCTCAGCCGGGACTGACATGGACCTCACCGAAGTCGACCTGCTGGCGTGGCTGGTCCCCGCCGCGGTCGTCTTCGGGTCGGCCGCCGTCCTCGTGGTCGTGGTGGTGCTGGCCGTGCGCTTCGCCCGGCGCGCTCCCGCCGCGCGTCGCCGGGCCGCCGCCGAGCTCGGCACCGCCGGGGCGGCGCTCGTGCAGCTGGACGACGCGGTCGACGAGCTGGATCTCGAGGTCGGGCTGTCGGGGGCGCTCTACGGGGGCGGCGCCCCGCCGTCGCTGCGCCGGGCCCGGATGACCGCGCAGCACGCGCGGGACGAGGCGTTCGTCGCCTACCGCGACGCCGGCGACCCGCGCGTGGTCCCGGCCGACGCGGCGCGCGCGGCCCGCGATCTGCACCGCCGGATCGAGCGCGAGCTCGCCACGATCGAGGCCGCGCGGCGCGAGCACCGGGACTGGATCCAGGCGAACGTCGGCGCCTCCGAGCAGGTCGCCGGCGCCGAGCGCCGACTCGCGGAGCTGCGGGCGCGGATGGGCGACCCGGGGGCGCTGCTGCGGGAGCTCGAGCAGCGTGCAGACCCCGAGGAGTGGACGGACGCGGCCCGCGCGGTCGACGACGCGCGCTCCGCCGTGGCCGAGGCCGAGCGACGCATCGCGGCGGCACGCGAGATCGCGGCCGACCCGACCCGCTCTGCGCTGGAGGACCTCGCCGGGGCGGAGCGCGCGCTGCGCCGCGCAGATGCCGCCTCGCGCACGCTCGAGGAGACCCACCGCCTCGTGACCCAGGCCGGTCTCGCGGTGAGCGACGAGATCGCCGCCGCGCGCTCGGCGGTCCGTTCCGCCACGTCGATCCGGGCCGCGCTGCCGGCCGATCAGGCCGAGCGCCTGGGCGACGAGATCCGCTGGGCGGATCAGCAGCTCGACCGCATCGAGCCCACCGCCGCGCGGCGCCCCGTGTCGGCCAACGAGGCCATCGCGCGGGTGCGCGACCGCCTGGACATGGCGCTCGCGGACGCGCACACGGCGCAGCAGCGGCTGCACGGCGCGCGCACGGCGCTGCCGGGAACGCTCGCCGCGGCACGCAGCGCGATCGGCCATGCCGAGGCGGCGATCCCCGAGCACACCGCCGGGCTGGACGCCCGCGTGCGGCTCGACGCGGCGCGCCGCGAGCTTGCCGCAGCGCGCCAGACCCAGGATCCGGTCGAGGCGCTCGACGCGGCGCGGCGCGCGATCCGCCACGCGGAGGAGGCCAAGGCGCTCGCCAATCACCACCGCCTCGCCAGCGCCGGCGAGTGACGCCGCCGGGGCAGGAGAAAGGGCCCGGCGGCCGAAGCCGCCGGGCCCTGGGTAGTCACGCCGCGTGACGCGGCCGACCGTTGGAGATCCGACTCAGAGGGGGCGGATGTTCTCCGCCTGGAGGCCCTTGGGGCCCTGAGCGATCTCGAACTCGACTCGCTGGTTCTCCTCCAGCGAGCGGTAACCCGAAGCCTCGATCGCGGTGTAGTGCGCGAAGACGTCAGAGCCGCCCTCGTCGGGAGAGATGAAGCCGAAGCCCTTCTCCGAGTTGAACCACTTGACGGTGCCCTGCGTAGCCATTTACTGCCGTTCTATCTGTGATGAAGCCGGCGCGAACATCGTGCCGACACAGTCACGCTAACGGACTAACCCGTGAAGAGATAGGGCTTGAGCGATAATGACGCCCGGTTGCGCCGCCTGCCGGGACTGCGGGGTGTCGGGCGAAGACCACGGCGGCCCTCACCAATGGGGGGAATCGGTGAGGGCCGGACGACCGAGGTTGTCCCGACCAGTGTATAGGACGATCTGACCTTTTGTCCCCCGTTCGGAGGACAGAGCTGCGCCGAGTTGCCCGGCGCGGCGGGCCCGCCGACCATGGACCCATGAGACTCCCCCGCCGCGCCGCCGCCTCCGGCACGGCCGTCGCGCTCGCGCTGGTGCTCGCCGGCTGCGGCGGCGGTCTGTCGTCCCACGCGGGCACGCCGTTCACCGCGTGCCTGCAGCAGGCCGGCGTCGACATCTCCCGCATGGCGTCGTGGACCCGGGAGCGGGAGCGCGAGGAGCTGAGCGACCCGGCCGCGCTCGCGTGCGTGCTGTCCGACCTTCCGGCGGGCGAGCGCCGAGAGGTGCTCGACTGGGCCTTCCCGGACGTCCCCGCCGACGCGTCCGCGGACGAGCAGGCCCCCGTGGCCGAGGCGGTCGGCGGATTCCTCGAGGCCCGCACTCCTCCGGACGCGGAGGCGATCGCCGATGCGGGCGAGCTGCTCGCGGCGCTCGGCGTCGCGGGCGCAGAGCCGGCGGGCGTGCGCCACGCGCTCGCCCTGCGCGTGCATCTAGACGCGGGCGGACCGCTGTACGACGCCTGGCGCGAGGGCCTGGACCTGGAGGACGACCACGCCGCCCGGGCGCGCTTCGCCGGGGAGCAGCTCGAGCTGGGCGGCGCGCTGGCCGACCTCCTCGCCGAGACGTCGGACGCCCTCCTCGCGGCCCAGGAGCAGGCCGGCTGATCGGCCCGGGAACGAAGAACGGGCCCCCATCCGGGAGCCCGTTCCAGTCGCTGTGCGCGAGGGGGGAGTTGAACCCCCACGCCCTTTCGGGCACTGGCACCTGAAGCCAGCGCGTCTGCCTATTCCGCCACTCGCGCGAATCCGGATCGCTCCGGACTCAACTTTCCGAGGATATCACGCTATCGGGGGCCTCGCGAAACCCGCGCCATCCGAAGGATCCGCAAGCCCCGAACGGGCCCAGGGCGGGGTGAAAGGGGTGCCGTCCAGGTGGCCTGGCTACGATGTGCCTACCGGTCGGCCGGACTGAGGAGACCCGTGGGACTACTGGACAGCTTCGAGCAAGGTCTTGAGCGCGCCGTCAATCGCGCGTTCGCGAAGACCTTCCGCAGCGGCATTCAGCCGGTCGAGATCGCCTCAGCGCTGCGCCGCGAGCTCGACACGAAGGCGGCCGTCGTCGCCCGCGACCGCATCCTCGTGCCGAATGAGCTGACGGTCCTCCTGAGCCCGGCCGACGACGAGCGGATGCGCTCGCTGGGCGGCGCCCTGGTGAGCGAGCTCGACGCCATGCTGCGCAAGCACGCCTCCGCACAGGGCTACAGCTTCGCCGGACCGCTGCGCATCGCGCTGCGCGGCGACGAGTCGATCACGACCGGAACGGTCGCCGTCGAGTCCGGCGCGGCCGAGGGCAGCGTGGAGTGGCGCGCGGTCGTCGACGTGGCGGGCCGCCGCTACCCGCTCGCCAAGGCGCGCACCGTCATCGGGCGCGGCAGCGACGCCGACATCACGGTGGACGACGCCGGCACGAGCCGCGCGCACGTCGAGGTGCTGTGGGACGGAGAGCGCGCCATGATGCGCGACCTCGGATCGACGAACGGGACGAAGCTCGACGGCCGCCCGACGAAGCAGTCCGGGCTCGCCGACGGACAGACCATCACGATCGGACGCACCGACATCGTGTTCCACGTCGTGCCGCTGGCCGCGCCGCCCGCCCGGGAGCCGCGGACCACCGCGACCCGGATCCTTCCGAAGAACGGGGACCGGCCGTGAGCGAACTGACCCTGCTCATCCTGCAGGTGGGCTTCCTCCTGCTGCTGTGGCTGTTCGTGTTCGCGGTCGTGTTCGCGCTGCGCTCCGACGTGTTCGGCGTCCGCGTGCGGCGCATGCCCGAGGCGGCGGCGCCCCCCGGCGCACCGGCCCGCCCCGCGCCGGCCGCCGCGGCCCGCCCGGCCCCCGCGCCGAACGCGGGCCCCTCGGTCCCGGCGACGACCGCGACCGCGTCCCGCATCGTGATCACCACCGGCCCCAAGGCCGGCCTGGAGCTGCCGCTCGGCACCGATCCGCTCACGATCGGCCGCTCGAGCGAGGCGGGCCTGGTCATCCGCGACGACTACACGTCGAGCCAGCACGCACGCCTCGTGCTGTGGGGCGACCAGTGGATGCTGCAGGACCTCGAGTCGACGAACGGCACCTTCCACGGCGGCGAGCGCGTCTCGCCGAACTCGCCCGTGCCGGTGCAGACCTCGACCCCGATCAAGGTCGGCGCCACGACCTTCGAGCTGCGGAAGTAAGCCCCCGCCGACATGTTCGTGGGATCGAGTGCCGCCATCTCCCATACCGGGAAGGTGCGGTCGAACAACCAGGATTCGGGCTACGCCGGCTCGAACCTGTTCGTCGTGGCCGACGGCATGGGCGGCCACGCGGGCGGCGACGTGGCCTCGAGCGTCGCGGTCAACACGCTGCAGGAGCTCGACCACGTCTACCCGTCCCCGGAGGACGCCGAGGCGACGCTCCGCGAGACCATCGCCGCGACGGCCGGCGACCTGATCCAGCTCGTGGCGCGCCGCCCCGAGCTCGCGGGCCTCGGCACGACCGTGAGCGCCATCGCGATGGTCGAGGAGTACGCCGTGATCGCCCACATCGGCGACTCGCGCATCTATCTCTACCGCGACGGCGCGCTCACCCAGATCACCACCGACCACACGTTCGTGCAGCGGCTGGTCGACTCGGGCCGCATCACGCCCGAGGAGGCGCGCTACCACCCGCGCCGCTCGGTGCTCATGCGCGTGCTGGGCGACATGGATCCGGATCCCGAGATCGACACGTTCATCATGCCGACGCGTCCGGGGGACCGCTGGCTGCTGTGCTCCGACGGCCTGAGCGGCGTGGTCGACGAGGCGCACATCCAGAAGGCGCTGAAGCTGGGCCTGCCCCCGGGGCGCACCGCGGACATCCTGCTCAAGTACGCGCTCGACGGCGGCGCGCCCGACAACGTCACGATCGTGATGGTGGACGTGGGCGGCCAGCACCCGCTCGTGAGCGGCACGGCCACGATCGTCGGCTCGGCCTCGAACCCGCAGGGCATCAAGGTGCCCGCCATGACCGGCCGCGGCCCGCTGCTGCCGACCGGATGGCTGCACCCCGCCCGCCAGGCGGCCAACGAGCCCACGCACTTCGAGCCCGAGCCCGAGTACCTCGAGGAGCTCATCGAGGAGGACCGCCGACGGGCGCGGCGCCGCCGTGTGGGCTGGATCGCATTCCTGGTCCTCATCGGGGTCGTCGTCGCGACCGCCTTCGCCGCCTTCTACAACTGGACGCAGACCCGCTACTTCCTGGGCGCGGACGACGACAGCGTCGTGATCTACCAGGGCATCCAGCAGTCGGTCGGCCCGATCCAGTTCTCCTCGGTGCACGAGGACACGGGCATCCTGCTCGCGGACCTGCCGCCGTACTACCGCGGTCAGGTCGAGCGGACGATCCCGGCCCGCTCGCTCGCCGATGCCGAGGCCATCGTGTCGCGACTGAGCGGCATCGTGCTGCCCGATCCGAACGAGCCCGAGCCGACGCCGACCCCGACGCCCACCCCGACTCCGACGGGAGCCGCAGGATGACCGCCGTCGCCCCCGACACCGCCGTGATCAAGGCGCTGCGCCGCGTGCGCCAGCCGCAGCCGCAGCGCAACAGAGAGCTCGGACTGCTGCTGTTCGCGATCGCCCTCATGCTCGGCGCCACCGCCCTGTCGCAGCTCGGCGAGCTCGGCCGTCTGGACACCGGCGTGCTGATCGCCGAGGGACTGCTGGGCGTGCTCGTGCTGGCCCTGCACGTGGTGCTGCGCCTGCGCGCGCCGCAGGCCGACCCGTTCGTCGTGCCGATCGCGACCCTGCTCACGGGGCTCGGGATCGCGATGATCTACCGCATCGGGCTCTCGGGGGCGGATGGCGCGAACCCCAACGCCGGCACGAGCCAGATGATCTACACGGCTCTCTCCGTCGTGGCTGC
Organism: Microbacterium sp. MEC084; assembly: GCF_004514465.2. Taxonomy (NCBI): domain Bacteria; kingdom Bacillati; phylum Actinomycetota; class Actinomycetes; order Micrococcales; family Microbacteriaceae; genus Microbacterium; species Microbacterium sp. MEC084. Next base: position 61,908 of record NZ_MYFP02000012.1, read on the forward strand.
GGGCGCGCTCGTGTGGGCGCTCGGCAACTACCGCCTGCTGTTCCGGTACACCTACATCTTCGGCCTCACGGGCGTCGTGCTGCTGATCCTGCCGTTCATCCCGTTCATCAACGGCGGCGGCAACGCGACCGTGTGGATCCAGATCGCCGGCTTCTACTTCCAGCCCGGCGAGATCGCCAAGATCTGCCTCGCGATCTTCTTCGCCGGATACCTGGTGCGCACCCGCGAGAGCCTGACGTCGACCGGCACGAAGTTCCTGGGCTTCACGTTCCCGCGCGCGCGCGAGTTCGGCCCGCTGCTCGTGACCTGGTTCATCTCGATGGTGATCATCGTGGCGCAGCGCGACCTCGGCACCGGTCTGCTGATCTTCGGGATGTTCGTCGCGACGCTGTACGTCGCCACCGGCAAGACCGGCTGGGTCCTGATCGGCGTCGTCCTGGCGGTCGGCGGGGCCGTCGCGGCCTCGTTCGTGCTGCCGTACGTGCGCGGCCGCTTCGACGCGTGGCTCGGCGCGTTCGACCCGGAGCTGTACGAGGCGGAGGGCGGCAGCTTTCAGCTGGTCAACGGCATCTTCGGCCTCGCGCACGGCGGGATGCTCGGCACGGGCCTGGGCCTCGGCCGCCCGTACCTGACGCCCGTGTCGCAGAGCGACTACATCATCCCGAGCCTCGGCGAGGAGCTCGGCCTGATCGGCGTCTTCGCGATCCTCTGCCTGTACATGGTGTTCGTCGCGCGCGGGCTCCGGATCGGCGTGGCCGGGCAGGACGACTTCGGCAAGCTGCTCGCCGTGGCGCTGTCCTTCACGCTCGCGCTGCAGGTGTTCATCATGGTCGGCGGCGTGACGCGGCTCATCCCGCTCACGGGCCTCACGACCCCGTTCCTCGCGGCGGGCGGATCGTCGCTGCTCGCGAACTGGCTCATCGTGGCGATCATCCTGCGCATCAGCGATGCCGTGCGCCAGCAGCCCCGGGCGGTGATCGGATGACGAAAGAGCTCCGCCGCCTCAGCATCATCGTGCTGTTCATGTTCCTGGCGCTGTTCGCCTCGACCAGCCTCATCCAGGTCTTCCAGGCCGACGAGCTGGCCGACATGCCGCAGAACCGGCGGACGCTGTTCGACAGCTACGAGACCCAGCGCGGCGCGATCATCGCGGGCGGCCAGGAGATCGCCACGTCGGTGCCCAGCGACGACGTGTACGCGTGGCAGCGCCAGTACGTCGACTCCCCCATGTGGTCGCACGTGACCGGTTACCTCAACCCGGTGCTGGTGTCGGCGACCGGCATCGAGCAGGTGATGGGCCAGGAGCTCTCCGGCACCGCCGGCTCGGCCTTCTTCTCGCGCATCGACCAGATCGTCACGGGCCAGCCGCCCCGCGGCTCGAACGTCATGCTGAGCCTCGACCCCGTCGCGCAGCGCGCGGCGTACGAGGCGCTGGGCGGCCTGACCGGCGCGGTGCTGGCGCTCGAGCCGGACACCGGCCGCATCCTCGCGATGGTGTCGACGCCCGGCTACGACGCGAACCAGCTGGCGTCGCACGACCCGGAGGCAACCAACGCCGCCTACGACGCGCTCATGGGCGACGAGCTCCGGCCGCTCCAGAACCGCGCGATCGCCGGCGACCTCAACCCTCCCGGTTCCACGTTCAAACTCGTGGTCGCCGCCGCGGCGCTCGCGTCGGGCGACTACGACGAGGAGTCGGAGCTGCCGAACCCCGCGACGTACCGCCTGCCCCAGTCGTCGCACGTCGTTCACAACGCCAACGGCGGCACGTGCGGCGGCGGCGAGACCGTGACGATCGCCACCGCGCTGCGCCTCAGCTGCAACGTGCCGTTCGCCGAGCTCGCGATCGAGCTCGGCGACCAGGCCATCCAGGACATGGCGGAGCAGTTCGGCTTCAACCACGAGTTCGCGACGCCCCTCGCGGCCACGGTCTCCACCTACCCGACGAACGGCCTCGACGCCCCGCAGACCGGCCTGACCGGCTACGGCCAGGGTCAGGTCGTCGCGACGCCCCTGCAGATCGCGATGGTCTCGGCGGGGATCGCGAACGGCGGCACCGTGATGAACCCGTACATGGTGGACGAGATCGTGGGCAACGACCTGTCGGTCCAGCAGAGCTTCCAGCCGAGCGAGTTCGGCGAGGCCGTCGACGGCGAGGTGGCCGATCTGCTGACGTCGATGATGGTGGCGAATGTCCAGGATGGCGTCGCGTCGGGTGCAAGAATAGACGGCGTCGATGTGGCCGGGAAGACGGGCACCGCCGAGAACGATGGCGACGAGCCGTACACGCTCTGGTTCACCGGTTTCGCGCCGGCCGACGATCCTGAGATCGCCGTTGCCGTGGTGGTCGAGGACGGCGGCGGACAGGGACAGTCGGGCAGCGGGAACACGATCGCGGCTCCGATCGCGAAACAGGTCATGGAGGCGGTGCTGAGCAGATGAGGCCAACACAGGGCGTGTCCTTCGGCGGTCGCTACGAGCTGATCTCGCGGATCGCGATCGGCGGCATGGGCGAGGTGTGGGAGGCCACCGACCACGTCATCGGCCGCACGGTCGCGATCAAGATCCTCAAAGACGAGTACATGGGCGACCCGGGCTTCCTCGAGCGCTTCCGCGCCGAGGCCCGTCACGCCGCGCTCGTGAACCACGAGGGCATCGCCAGCGTGTTCGACTACGGCGAGGAGAACGGCTCCGCGTTCCTCGTCATGGAGCTCGTCCCCGGCGAGGCGCTGTCGACCATCCTGGAGCGCGAGAACAAGCTTCCCGCCGAGCGCACGCTCGACATCGTGGCCCAGACCGCGTCGGCCCTGCAGGCCGCGCACGCGGCGGGTCTCGTGCACCGCGACATCAAGCCCGGCAACCTGCTCATCACGCCCGACGGCCGCGTCAAGATCACCGACTTCGGCATCGCGCGCATCGCCGACCAGGTGCCGCTGACCGCCACGGGCCAGGTCATGGGCACGGTCCAGTACCTGTCGCCCGAGCAGGCGTCGGGTCACCCCGCGTCGCCCGCGACCGACATCTACTCGCTCGGCATCGTCGCCTACGAGGCGCTGGCCGGCCGCCGTCCGTTCACGGGCGAGTCGCAGGTCGCGATCGCGATGGCGCAGATCAACGAGCAGCCGCCGCCGCTCTCCGACGAGATCCCCGAGCCGGTGCGCAACCTCGTGCTCGCGATGATCGCGAAGAAGCCGGACGACCGGCCCGCCTCCGCGGCCGTGGTGGCGCGCGCGGCCAACGCGCTGCGCCGCGGCGACGTCGCGGCCGCGGCCGCCGCGGTCCCGGCGATCGGGACCGGCGCGGCCCTGGCCGCCGGTGCGGGCTCGGACGCCTTCACGCAGCTGCTCTCGCCCGGCACCGGCGCGGCCACCCAACTGCTGCCGCGCACCACGCCGGTCCCGATCGACGGCGCGCCGCTCGAGGAGGAGAAGCGGGAGCGCAAGCGCAGCCCGTGGACGTGGCCGCTCGTCGCGCTGATCCTCATCCTGCTGCTGGTGCTCGGCGGCACGATCTGGGCCCTGTTCTTCCAGAACACCGGCGCGCCCGAGGAGACGCCGTCGTCGACGCCGCCGCGCCCGAGCGTCGCGCCGTCGAACACGCCCACCCCGAGCGAGACCGCGACGCGCGTCGACATCGACTCGCTCGGCCTCGAGGGCATGACGTGCGACGAGGCCGAGGCGGTCATCCGCGACCTCGATGGCGAGTTCGGCTGGGAGTGCGTGGCGGGGACCCCCGCCGAGACCGCCGACACGGTCGGGACGATCTACCAGGTCAGCCCCAGCGGCTTCGTGTCCGAGGGCACGACCATCCGAGGCACGCACTACGCGGATCAGGCCGCCGTCGGCGCGCCGTCGTCCGGGCCGAACTTCACGTCGGGCGGCGTGGTCGCCGACCGGCTCGTCGCGGGGTCGATCGCGACCGTGAACTGGGCGAGCTTCTCGTGCCCGAGCGGCACGGGCGACCTGACGGGCTACACCGTGACGCTCACGAACGGCGCGTTCCAGTCGAACGGGCAGCCGACCGCCGAGTTCCCGGCCGGGACGACGCAGGCGGACTTCCACGTGTTCGAGACGCCCGGCCAGATCGTCACCGCGGTCTACACCGCGACCTGCACGAACGCGAGCGGCGAGGCCCGCTCTTCGGACGAGTCGCCTCAGGCCCAGGCGACGATCGACGCTCCGCCGCAGCAGACTCCGGCGCCGCAGGACACGGCCACGCCGCCGCCGGCGGCGGGCTCGGAGACCGAGGGCTGAGCCGAGCGGGACGGGGTTCCCGCACAGCGAGAGGCAGAGACGGATCTGTGGGGGGATCACCCGTGACCGACGACCAGCGCACCGAAGAGGAGCGCCGCCAGGACGACCGCGCGGTGGACCACCGCGTGCTCGGCGGCCGCTACCGCGTCGGCGAGCTCATCGGCCGCGGCGGCATGGCCAGCGTGTACCGGGGGTACGACCAGACCCTCGGGCGCGAGGTCGCCATCAAGATCCTGAAGCGCGACCTCGCGGGCGACCACGGCTTCCGCACCCGCTTCCGCCTCGAGGCCCAGGCCGCGTCGCGCATGGCGAACCAGGCGATCGTCCGCGTCTTCGACGCCGGCGAGGACGTCGCGGCCGACGCGAACGGCGAGCAGCCCATCCCGTACATCGTCATGGAGCTCGTGCACGGCACGCTGCTGAAGGACATCATCGCGCGCGGGCCGGTGCCCGCTGCGGACGCCGTGCGCTACGTCGACGGCATCCTCGAGGCGCTCGAGTACTCGCACCGCGCCGGGGTCGTGCACCGCGACATCAAGCCGGGCAACGTCATGATCACCGACGCCGGCCAGGTGAAGGTGATGGACTTCGGCATCGCCCGCGCGGTGTCCGACACGTCGTCCACGGTCGCCGAGACGACGACGATCCTGGGCACGGCCGCGTACTTCTCTCCCGAGCAGGCCAAGGGCGAGCCCGTCGACGCGCGCGCCGACGTGTACTCGACCGGCGTGGTGCTCTACGAGCTGCTCACCGGCCGCCCGCCGTTCCGCGGTGACTCCCCCGTGGCGGTCGCGTACCAGCACGTGAGCGAGACGCCCGTCACCCCCTCGCAGGTCAACGAGACCGCGCCCAAGGCATTCGACCCGGTCGTGCTGCGAGCGCTCGCGAAGGACCCGTACCAGCGCTTCCCGGACGCCGCCTCGTTCCGCCGCGCGCTCGACGCCGCCTCCGACGGCAAGGCGCCGTCGAAGCGCGAGCTCGGCGCCCTGACCAGCGAGCTGTACGGCCCGAACCCCCGCGAGGCCGCCGAGACCGCGCGCTCCCTGCGCCAGCTGTCGACCGACACGACCATGGCGCGGACGCAGTCCGGCCCTCCCGTCGCGTGGATCTGGGCCGGCGTCGCGCTGATCGCCGTGCTCGTCGTGTCCGTGCTGTTCTGGGTCGTCACCATGCGCCCGGTCACGGGCGTCCCGGCCAACACCCGCATCATCCCGGACGTCTCGGGCATGACTCTCGAGCGCGCCACCGCCGAGCTGGAGGCCGAGGAGCTCGCGTCGTCCGTCACGACCGAGCCGAGCGCCACGGTCGACGAGGGCATCGTGATCGGCACGGATCCGGAGGCCGGCACGTCCGTTTCCCCCGAGACGAGCATCGAGATCATCGTGTCCGAGGGCGTGGAGCGGGCGGCCGTGCCGAAGCTCGAGGGGCTCAAGGAGGAGGACGCGCGCACCGCCATCCAGCGCGCCGGCCTCGCGATGGGCTCGATCACGCCGCAGAACGACCCGGAGCTCGAGCAGGGCACCGTGATCTCCGCCCACGCGGACGGCGAGCCGGTCGCCGAGGGCGATGAGCTGCCCGCGGGCGCGACGATCGATCTGACGGTCGCCTCGGGTCGCGTGACGATCAACGACTACACCGAGACCGTGACCGTGGAGTTCGCCAAGGCGCAGCTCGAGGCGCTCGGCCTCACGGTCGAGATCGAGGAGGACGCGGGCTGCCCGGCATCCGACTCGCAGATCGTGAGCTACCAGTCGAGCGTGGGCGACGTGCCCGTGCACTCGACCATCACGCTCCGGCACTGCACGGGCGAGCCCGCCGGCGAGTGAACCTCGGCCCCGGGATCAGCCGGCGCCGACCGTGACCTCGTCGGGCACGAACGTCATCGCGATCCACGGGTACACGTACACGAAGAGCCCGTAGAGGACCGCGGCCGCGAGCGCCAGCAGGATGATCACGCGCACCCACCACGGGCCGGGAAGCAGGCGCCAGAGGGCGGCGTACATCAGATCAGCTCCTCGGTCAGGGCCGGGGGCGTCCCGCCGGCGCCGCGCGGCAGGAACGAGTCGAACACGCCGTACGCCACGATCCGCTCCGCGAGCGAGAACCGGGGCGAGCAGCTCGTCATGGTGATGTACCGCTCCCCCGCCGGAACCTCGGGCGCCTGCGGCACATCGGCGAGCACGTCGTATTCGTCCGGCTGCACGTACTCGAGCGTGCGGAACCGGTAGGTGTACCAGCCCGCCTCCGTCTCGATCACGATCGGATCGCCGATCCTCAGGTTCTGCAGGTCGGCGAACGGCTTGCCGAAGGTGGTCCGGTGCGCGGCGAGCCCGAAGTTGCCGACGTCGCCGGGCATCTCCGTGTCGAGATAGTGGCCGACGCCGATCGTGTCGAGCGTCCCGGCGCGCGTGACGCCCCCGGCGATGGACGCCCGGTAGTCGTCTCCCCATCGGGACACGTACAGCGCGCCGAATACCTCGCGGTCCGCCGGCTGCGGCAGCACGACGGGCTCATATCCGCCGTCCTCGGCCGGCTCGGGCAGCGGAGGCAGCTCGGCCGCCGGGATCTCCGCCCACTCGCGCGAGAGCTCCTCGGCCTTCGCGGCGTGCGAGGAGCCGTAGATGACGTCGCCGATCCACAGCTGCCAGACCACGTAGAGCAGGATGATCGCGCCCGCCGTGATCAGGAGCTCGCCGAGCACGCTCGCGAACGTCGCGCGGCTCCTGGGCCGCTCGTCGCGACGCCGCATCGCCCCCGTCTCCGGCACTGCCGTCACGGTCCGAGCCTATCCGGACCGATAGGATGTGTCCCATGGCACGAGCAGACAAGCGCCCCGCCGGACGCGACGACGACGCGATCGACCGCGCCCCCGGAGAGCCGGCGCCCAACCCGGTGTGGTTCAAGCCCGTGATGGTGGGCTTCATGCTGATCGGGCTCGTGTGGATCCTGGTGTTCTACCTCTCGGGCATGCAGTTCCCGATCCCGGGCATCCAGGCCTGGAACCTCGTCATCGGGTTCGGGATCGCCTTCATCGGCTTCCTTATGACCACGCGCTGGCGGTAGCCGCATCCGCTTCCCGAGACGCCCGACGGATATCCGTCGGGCGTCTCGTCGTCTCCGGCGACGGGCTCGCGGCCGCGATGCCGTGACAGGAATTACACCGGTGTGATTCATCCCCAGCGGGGGATAAACCTGTGGATAACTCGGGTCAGAGAATGAGCGCCGGGGGCAGCGCGAGCAGCGCCAGCAGCACGGCGACGATGCCGGCGAGGAGCGCGATCTGCAGCCGATGCTGGGCCGGGCGCTGGGTGGTCGCGATCACGAGGCCCACAGCGAGCCCGGCGATCAGGCCGCCCACGTGGGCCTGCCACGAGATGCCGCCGAACGAGAAGCCGACCACGAGGTTGACGCCCAGGATGATGAGGATGCCCGTGACGTTGCCGCCCAGGTGACGCCCGATGACGACGAGGGCGCCGAGCATTCCGAAGAGCGCACCCGACGCCCCGACGACGGGCGTGTCGAACGCGAGCAGCGCGACCGCGACGGATCCGCCGAGGCCGGAGATCAGGTAGAGCGCGAGGTAGCGCCACCGCCCGAGCATGGGCTCGAGCAGGCGCCCGATCATCCAGATCGAGAGCAGGTTCAGCGCCACGTGCAGGAAGCCGCTGTGGACCAGCAGGACGGTCAGCAGGCGCCACGGCTCGAACCAGCCGAACTGTGGATAGATCCGCGGCGCCCAGAAGGCCAGCATGCCCTGCAGGCTGACGCCGAACGGAGAGAGCAGCAGGTCGAGCAGGAAGAACGCGCCCGTGACGCCGAGGATCCAGTTGGTCACGGGGGCGGCGCCCGCGGCCGCGACCGCGCCGCCGCGACCCCACCGGCGCTCCGCGCGCTTCTGCGCCGGAGTACGGCTGCGCTGCTGCGCGCGCAGGCACTCGGGGCAGATCACCCCGACGGCCGCCGGCGTCTGGCACTCCGGGCAGACCGTGCGCTGGCAGCGCTGGCAGAGCGCGAAGCTCATCCGGTCGGGGTGCCGGTAGCAGAAGTCGGCGGGGTTGCGGGGGCGCGGGTCGGTGGTGGTCACGGCGACGGCCGAGAGGTCGTCAGGCCGCGGTGATCTCGACGGAGTGCAGCACGACCGGCTCGAGCGGGCGGTCCTGCGCGCCGGTCGGCACCTGTGCGATCGCGTCGACGACGGCCTTCGAGGCGTCATCCGCGACCTCGCCGAAGATGGTGTGCTTGCCCATCAGCCACGGGGTCGGGTCGGTCGTGATGAAGAACTGCGAGCCGTTCGTGCCGCTCAGCTTGCCCGTGATGGCGTTGGGGCGCTTGCCCGCGTTCGCCATGGCGAGCTTGTAGGGCGTGTTGAAGTCGAGCTCCGGGTTGATCTCGTCGTCGAACGTGTAGCCGGGGCCGCCGATGCCCTGACCGAGCGGATCGCCGCCCTGGATCATGAAGCCGGGGATGATGCGGTGGAAGATGACGTCCTTGTACAGCGGGCCGTCGCCGGGCTTGCCCGTGGCGGGGTCGGTCCACGATCCGGAGCCGTCGGCGAGGCCGACGAAGTTCTGGACCGTCTTGGGCGCGTGGTCGCCGAAGAGGTTGACGACGATGTCGCCGTGGTTGGTGTGCAGGGTGGCAACGGCAGTGTGCTGAGGCATCTACACATTCTCTCAGAGCTGGGCAACCCTCTGCCCCTGACCAGGTCATCTGGCAGGATGGGGAGACACCACATCCCCAGGGACAGGGAGGGCCACCCGTGAGCCTCAGCAAGAAGCGCAAGAAGGAGCTCCGCAAGCTCCAGGATTCCGCCGTCCAGCTGTGGGAGGCGCAGCAGGTGCTGGTCTCTGACGCGGCGCAGGTCGCCCGCGAGGCCGGCCGTCAGCTCGGCAACTACAACCGCGAGCACGTCGCCCCGGTGATCGACGAGAAGTACCACCACTATGTCGAGCCGGTCGTGGACCGCGTGTCCCCGTACGTGGAGTCCAGCCGCAAGGCGTCCAAGCGCTTCCTCGACAGCAAGGTCGCCCCGGCGGTGGGCGGCGCCGTCGGCAAGGCGCTCTCGGCGCTCGACGCGGCGAACGACGCGCGCATCGAGTACGCCAAGAAGCGTGCCGGCATCCCGCTCGTGGAGCCGAAGAAGCAGCGCAGCACCGGTCCGATCATCGCGATCGTGCTGGGCGTCGCCGCGGCGGGCGCCGTGCTCTACGCCGCGTGGCAGACGCTGCGCGCCGACGACGAGCTCTGGGTCGCGGACGACCCGCTGGCCTCGCCCGACGCGTAGTGTCGGTCGATCGCGTTCGAACTGCCGCGGCGGCTCGTGGTCTCGAGATCGAGATCCGCGAGTCGCCGCGGGCGTCTTCCCTCGAGGAGGCGGCCGCGCTGCGCGGCATCACACCCGCCGACATCGTCAAGACGCTCGTCGTGAAGGGCCGGGGCGACCAGTACCTGTTCGCGCTGATCCCCGGCGACCGCTCCATCTCGTGGCCGAAGCTGCGTGCGCTGCTCGGCGTGAACAGGCTGCGGCTGCCGGAGCCCGAGCTGGCTCTGGAGGCCACGGGCTACGAGCGCGGCACCATCACGCCACTCGGCAGCACCCGCGACTGGCCTGTCTACGCGGACGAGCGGATGACCGGACGCCGCGTCTCCATGGGCGCGGGCGCGCACGGCTGGACGCTGTTCGTCGACGCGGACGCCCTCATCGCGTCCTACGACGCGACGGTCGCCGACATCAGCGAGCCCATCGAGACGATCCGCTAGTCACATCCGGTCGTTCAGCGGCGCGATCGTCGCTCACTCCCGGTCGTTGAGCGGAGCGAAGCGGAGACGAAACGGGTCGAGCGAGCGAAGCGAGTCGAAACCGCCGTCTCGCCGCTCAGCCGAGCAGCGTCGCGAGGCGGCGGATGGCGAACTCGTAGCCCTGCACGCCCGCGCCGACGATCACGCAGCTGGCGACGTCCGACAGGTAGGAGTGGTGGCGGAAGGGCTCGCGCGCGTGCACGTTCGAGATGTGCACCTCGGCGAACGGCAGGGACACGCCTGTGAGGGCGTCGCGCAGGGCCACCGACGTGTGCGTGAAGGCGCCGGGGTTGATCACGATGCCCGCGCAGTCGCTCTTCGCCTCGTGGATCGCGTCGATCAGCACGCCCTCGTGGTTGCTCTGGACCGCGCGGAGCTCGAAGCCGAGCTCGTCCGCGACCGCCATGGCCCGATCGACGACGTCGTCGAGCGTGTCGGTGCCGTAGACCTCGGGCTCGCGCGTTCCGAGCAGGTTGAGGTTCGGGCCGTTGACGAGCAGCAGGCGGGTGGTCACGGTCGTGCTCCGATCGTTCAGTGGTGGATGCCGGCCATGTCGAGGGCCTTGTCGACGAGGCTGACGCGCTCGATCCCGCGCACCTTGGACAGCGGCACCCACTCGGCCATGTCGCTCGAGCCGTCGACCTCGTGGGTGAGCGTGCCGCCCACGACGGTCGCGCGGTAGACGATGCGCAGCGCGTGCAGCGGCCCGCTCGCCTCCCGGTTGAGGCGCTTCTTCGCGGGGATGACATGCGAATCGATGCCGAGCAGCGCGTCGAGACGCACCTCGTAGCCGGTCTCCTCCCACACCTCGCGGCGCGCGGCGTCGGCCGGGTCCTCGCCCGGCTCAAGACCGCCGCCCGGCATGGACCAGGCGGGCACGCGACCCTCGATCCAGCGCGACAGCAGCACCCGGTCCTCGTCGTCGACGATCACGCAGTAGGCGGCGACGCGCATGTCCATGGGCTCAGCCTAGCGATGCGCCCTCGCGCGAGATCCGTGCCGCGGCGCGAGGATGCCCCCACGCCCGGGGGCGCAGGGGCATCGCGGTCGAGCCGGGCGGCCTACTTGAAGGCGTCCTTGACGTTCTCGCCGGCCTTCTTGAGGTTGGCCTTCGTCTGGTCAGCCTCGCCCTCGGCCTGAAGGCGCTCGTTGTCGGTCGCCTTGCCGGCGGCCTCCTTCGCCTTGCCCTTCAGGTCCTCAGCGCCGTGCTCGATCTTGTCGTCGAGTCCCATGGTGGCTCCTTTCGTCGGGGTCCGGGTGGTGCCCGGGGTAGCCACGATAGGAGGGCGCGCGGGATCCATCATGGGGGTCGCGGATCGCGCGATCTTGCGCTAGTGCTCGGTCGGAACCCGCAGCACGACGTTCGCCCCGCCCGCGGTCGGCCGGGCCACGGCTCGCCGCGCGGCGGTGAAGCCGCCCAGCGTTCGGGCGAGCGGCGAGCCGATGAAGAGGCCGAGTGTGGCACCGGCCGCGAGCGCGATGCCGACCATGCCGGCCGTGATGAGCGACGACGTCGCGAACAGCAGATGCTCGGTGACGCCGCCCGCCTCCACGAGACCGAGAAGGCCGCGGAAGACCGCGGCACCCGGCACGAGCGGCAGGATGGCCGCGGTCGTGACGGCGACGGAGGGCACGTGCAGGCGGTGCGCCAGAAGCGCGCCCACCACGCTCGCGACCAGCGCGCCGACGAAGCTCGCGGGCGCCTGGTCGAGGCCGGCGGCGCTCACGGCGGCGAAGGCCGCCCACGCGATGACCCCGAGCAGCGCGCTGACCACGATGATCCGCAGGCCCGCGCCGTTGAACACCGCCACCGCGATCGCGACCAGCACCGCGCCGGCGAACTGCGCCGCGAGCGGGCCGAGCGGCAGCGGGGCGCTCGGGGGCTCCATGCCGACGCCGAGCGCGCGGGCGAGCTCGAGGCCGACGAGGATGCCGAGCACCACGCCGAGCGTCTGCACGGTCAGCTCCAGGATGCGCCCGCCCGCCGTGAGCGAGAATCCGTCGATCGCGTCCTGCGCGGCCCCCACCACGGCGAGGCCCGCGAGCATCAGCACGATGCCGGAGGACACGACGATGGTCGGCCGGACGTCGACGAACGGCTCGATCCCGAGCCGCGCGAGAAGCGCCGTCAGCACCGTGAGCGCGGTCAGCACGAACGCCCCGGCGATCTGGCTGAAGAACAGCGGCACCTGCAGGCGTGCGAGGCCCGCCTGCGTCAGGGCGACCCCGAGCGCGGCGAGCAGCGTCGCCAGCAGGATCGACCACGAGGCGCCGAACATGGCGCCCACGCCGACCGCGAGCAGGGCCTGCGAGAGGATGACGACCGAGGGACGGTAGCGGAACGGCGTGCGCCGGATCTCCCGGAACCGGGTGCGCGCCTCGTCGAGGTCCAGCCCCGCCTCGACCGCGCGGACGAGGGCCTGGAGCTGCTGCAGCTTCGCGTGGTCCGGCACCGCCGAGCGCACGACGCGCATGATCGTGACCGGCCACTCGCCGCCGTGGCGGTGATCCGAGACCGTGATGGAGTTGAACGTCACGTCCACGTGGACGTTGCGCAGCCCATACGCCTGCGTGATGCGCAGCGCCGCGAGCACGACCTCCTTGGCGGAGGCGCCGACCGACAGCATGACCTCCGCCACGCGCATGGCCAGGTCGATCACGCGCAGCACGGTCGCGTCGTCGATGACCGGCAGCGCCTGTGTCGTCGTCCGGTCCGGCGCATCGCTGTGGATGGCCCTCCGTACGCTCTCGATCACCCGCCGCCCGTGCTCGCGAACCATATGTCTATCCTCCCCGATCGCGCCGAGGGCTCCATGAGACCGCATTCGACCGGCGAGACCGCAGACCGCGGTCGACGCCGTCGCCGCCGACGCCGGTCTCGTCGGGATCCTGCGGTCTCATTGCGATCGCGCGCGATCCGGGCCGCCGCTGCTCGTTCACTCCGCGCGTCGAGTCGCCCCCGAATCGAGGAACACCCCGATACGGTTTCGCACGCAGGTCCTCAGGCGCCCCTCTGTCGACCAGGAGGTTCACCGTCGCGGGAAATGCTCCCACGCGGCAGCCTGCGAAGACGTTGCCGCTGATTGAGAATCCGCCACTGTCCCGAGCGATGTCGCGGAGGAGAACAAGCGCCTGCGCCGCGAGGTGGCCGAGCTGCGGAAAGCGAATGAGATCCTCAAAGCCGCGAGCGTGTTTTTCGCGAAGGAGCTCGACCGGCCCTGACCGAGATGATCCGCTTCATCGACGAATATCGAGAGCGGTTCGGGGTCGAGCTCATCTGCCGGACGCTGCGCCCGGCAGTGCAGGGTTTCATCACGTCCCGCGGGTATCGCGCCGCGAAGACCCGC
>NZ_MYFP02000013.1:0-71282 GCF_004514465.2 Microbacterium sp. MEC084
CCAGGTCCACACCGTCTGCCACGGCCCGAACACCGCCGGCAGATCCCGCCACGCGATCCCCGTCCGATACCGGTACACGATCCCCTCCACCATCGTTCGAGCGTCGGAGAACTTCCGCCCCGGCCGGCCCGTGGGACGCGGCAGCATCCCCTCGATCAACGACCACTGAGCATCAGAGAGCATCTGAAACCGCGACACCCCTCGAGACTCTCAGCCGCAGCCCCCAACCTTTGTCAGACACGCCCTAGGCCTCAGTCCCGGGGCCGGAACACCTCCCGCAGCCGCTCCCACGCCGGCTCGCGCACGAACACCGGCACCGTCGCGCGGGCGGCGACGTCCGCGAGGTGGGGCGCGCCGCCGGTCACCGCCGCCCCGGTGCGCGCGTCGATCCACTCGCCCTGCGGCAGGTACACCTCCCAGGTCACGGCACCGGGCTCGAGCACGGGAGCCACGAGCACGTCGTCCCCGAGCAGCCACTGGATCGGGTGCGCCCACACGCGCTCGTCGTCGGGGTGGTCGAAGAAGAGCGGGCGCATGAGCGGCCGGGACGTCCGGATGGTCGCGCGAGCCGACTCCGCAAGGTACGGGACGAGCCGCTCGCGCAGCTCCACGAGCTCCCGCACCTCGTCGATCACGGCGGCGTCGCCCGTGCGCTCGGCGATGTTCCACGGGGTGCGGTCGTTCGACGGCAGGCGGTGGTGGTTGAACTCCGAGTGGTACTGCATGATCGGCACGAAGACGCTCGCGGCCATGGCGCGCACGTACAGCTCGGCGTCCGGGATCGGACCCGAGAAGCCCGCGATGTCCCATCCCCAGTACACGATCCCGCTCGCGGCGGCGGACAGCCCCGCCAGCATCGACCAGCGGAACGCCTCCCAGGTGGAGTTCTCGTCGCCGGCCCAGAAGGCGCCGTGCGCCTGGGACCCGGTGAACCCCGCCCGGCTGAACGTCACGGGTGCCTTGCCGGCCGACTCGAGGAGCCGTCCGTAGGCCGCGGCGTACGCGGTCGGGAACGTGTTGTTCGCCTCGTCGCCGCGCCGCCCGTCGAGATAGGCCAGCTCGGCGCCCCACGCGTGCTCGCCGCCGTCGGTCTTGAAGCCGTCGACGCCCACCTCCTCGACGAGATAGCGCCGCTTCTCGGTCCACCACCGCGCCGCGCGCTCGTCGGTCAGGTCGGGCATGAGCGACAGCGGGAACCACCAGCCGCGGTTGCGGTACGGGCGCAGGCCGCCGTCGGGCGTCTCCTCGCGGATCAGCACGCCGGCCTCGCGGGCCGCGCGCGCGTCGGCCGCGGCCTGGCCCACCGGATGCGGGCGCATCTTGATCAGCGGGATCTGCCAGAGGTGCACGCGCACGCCCTCCTCGTGCAGCGCATCGACCATGCCCTTCGGATCGGGCCACGCCCCGTCGGCGGGGAACGTGAAGTCGGACAGCCGCATCGGGCCGCCGTCCTCGCGCACCGCGTACCGCGCGTCGCGGAAGATCGTGAAGCTCGACTCGTCGCTCCACGCCTCGATCACGACGTTGCGCACCGGGATGCGGTGCTCGCGGTGCAGCTCCATCTGCCGCAGCACCTCGGCCTGGGTGTTCCACTCGTTGCCGCTCGCCCACAGCCCGAACACCCAGTCGGGAAGCTCGGCCGGGCGCCCCACCTCGGCGAGGAACCGGTCGAGCACGACGGCGGGGGATCCCGAGTAGAGGGCGACCTCGACGGCGCGCTCGGCGCCGGCGGGCGCGTCGACCTCCGCCTCGATCACGACGCGGTCGGCGCGCTCCGCTCCGACGTCGAACGACACGCGCCGGGAGGTCCGCACGTGGAAGCCCCATCCGGCCCCGCCCACGACGTGCGCGAACGGCATCGGAAGGTACGTGCGGCGATGCGCGCCCTGGCTCTTGTACTGCTCGAACACCACGGAGTCGAGCGCCGCGCCGCGCTGGTCGAGCGCGTCGTAGCGCTCGCCGAAGCCCGCGACGTGCTCGCCCTCGGCCAGCGGAAGCGCGAAGCGGACGCGACGCACGCGCTCGCCGTCGGACAGCACCTCGATCGAACCGGGGATCACCGGCACGGCGTCGCCCTCGACGCCCAGGACCTCGGGTCCCGCGGCCCGCCACGACGCGACGCGCGTCTCGAACCATCGCGTGCGCTGCTCTGTGCCGTCCTCGCGGGCGGCCCGGAAGCGGTACCGCAGGCGCGATCCGGCATCCGGCGCGACGATCTCGGTCTGCCACCCGCCGGCCTGTCGCGCCTTGCGGGCCTGCGCCGAGGCGAGGTGGCCGCCGTCCACGGCCTGGCCGCGCGACGATCGCAGAACCGGGGCGAGCGCGACCGGCTCGACCGCGGCGCCGTCCACCGCGTACTCGAGCGCGACGCCGGTCACGGGGCCCGACGTGCGCACGCCCAGGCGGAGGGGCTCCGCGGCGACGGGGTGGACGGGACTGCGCTGCTCGGTGTCGTCGGAGTACGGGTGACCCGAGCCGTGCGGACGATGGCGGATCATGCCGCGACCTCCTCGTGGACGTCGCTGCCCGTGCCGCCGGCGAGCCCGAGCTCGGCGGCGAGGCGCAGCACCATGGCGTGGCTCCACAGCAGCGGGGTCGCAGGCGGACCCCAGCGGTCGATCCAGGCCTGCCTGTGCGACGCGTCCAGCAGCGGTCCGTCGACCTGCTCGGGGATGTGGCCCTCGGGCGTCTCGGTCGAGGCCGCCCACGCGAGCAGCCGCTCCGCGGAGTCCCGATCGCCGTTCGCGAGCTGTGCGAGCCCCAGGAAGCACGACAGCAGCGGCCAGCGTCCGCCGCCGAAGTAGGTGTCCTCGCGGAAGCGGTACACGCCGCCGTCGACGCACAGCTGCGAGGCGACCTCGGCGACCGTGCCGCGGGCGAGGTCGCTGCCCGGCTCGATCACGCCGAGCGGCGCGACGAGCGCGCTCAGGCTGCCGTCGACCTCGACGCTGCCGATCCACTTCACGAGGTGGCCGTCGGCCACGCCGCGCTCCGTGAGGAGCGCGCGGATCTCGGCGGCCGCGGCCCGGGCGGCCGCCGCGCGCGAGCCGAGGACCATCCCGCTGTCGGCGGCGCTCTCGAGGCCCGCCACGATGCATCCGAGGGTCGACGGATGCACGTGCTCCGAGTGCTCCTCCCACCAGTCGTAGCAGGGCCGCTGCCACGACCCGATCAGGTAATCGACCGTCAGCTCGGCCGCGTCCCGCCAGCGCTCGACGTCCGAGCCGTGCCTCTGCGCGTGCGCCGCGGCGGCCCACATCCACGTGCCGTAGCCGTCGAGCTGGAAGTCCCACCAGTCGTCGGTGCCGACGTCGCCCGAGAACGTGAAGCGCGTGGGCAGCATCAGCTCGTCCGCGAGCGGCGCGCCCGCCCGCTCGGCCTCGATGATCGCCTCCACCCGCACGCGGTGCCGCAGGATCACGCGGGCGCACCAGTCGAAGAACGCCTCGGCCGACGCGGGCTCGCCCACGGCCGACATCGCGTCCGCGATGAACGCGCCGTCGCGGAACCAGCTGTAGCCGCGATAGGCCGAGAAGGTCGGGCTGGCGGGGTACGCCCCGCCGGCGTCCTGCAGGGATCGGATGAGGTCGCGCGATCGCGCGAGCAGGGCCTCGAACTCGGGGCCGGCGAGGGATGCGGTCATGTTCCTGTTCCGTGACGTGGGGCATGGGAGGCGGTGGGCGGGCGCGAGCCCGCCCACCGCTCGGCTCGAGCGGGTCAGCCCAGCAGGGCGTTCACGCGCTCCTCGGCGGAGGCGAGCGCCTCGGCGGCCGACTTGCGGCCGGCGGCCGCCTCGGTCAGCTCCTCGGACACGATGTCCTGCATCTCGGCCTGCGCGTCTCCCACGGACGGCGCGAGCGCGACCGCCTCGAGCGAGTCGAACACCGCCTGGCGGTTGGCCGGGGCGCCCTTCTCGAGGTACGCGCTCAGCTGGGTCTCGTCGGCGATCGGGGGCAGCTCCCATCCGGCGTCCAGGCGGATGTCGACCATGGTCTGCGAGCTGGTCAGGAACTGCGCGAACTTCGTCGCCGCCTCGACGTTCTCCGAGCCGGCCGAGACCCCGACCGCGTTGGAGAACATGGCGCTGGCCTTCTGCGCGTCGCCGGGCTCGACGGCGATGTCCCAGGCGAAGTCGACGTCGGCGAGCGCTCCGAACATCCAGATGCCGGTGTGCCACATCGCGAGCTTGCCCTCCTTGAACAGGTTGGTGTCGAAGTCCGGCGTCCCGGCGCCCTGCTCGGCGGTCGGCATCGTGGTGCCGCTCTTGCCGATCAGCCACTCCGCGGCCGCGATGCCTTCGGGCGAGTTGAACGCGACGCTGGTGCCGTCGGCGCTCAGGAAGTCGCCGCCCGCCTGCGCGACGGCCTTGTAGAACTCGTGGTAGCTGATCGGCTGGTAGTCGCCCCACACGCCGGCCGCGGCGTCGGTCAGCTTCTCGGCGGCCGCGCGCTCGTCGTCCCACGTCCAGTCGGCGGTGGGGTGCTCCACGCCGGCCGCGTCGAACAGGTCGGCGTTGTAGTAGAGGACGACGTTCGAGAACGAGCTAGGCAGCGCGTACTGCGTGCCGTCGGCCGAGTACGCCTCGGCGAGCGACTGCTGATAGGCGGAGGTGTCGACGTCGAGCGGCGCCAGCACGCCGCTCTCCTGGTAGGCGGCGAAGTTCGCGTACTCGATGTCGAACACGTCGGAGACCGTGCCGCCGGCGAGATCGGTCTGGAGGGCCGTGAAGTAGTCGGCGTAGGGCAGGGTCGTCACCTCGACGGTGATGTCCTCGTTCTCGGCCTCGAACGCCTCGACGATCGCGGCGAGGTTCTCCTCGTTGCCGCCGTTCGAGATGAAGTTCGTGTACGTGATGGTGACGGGCTCGGAGCCGGCCTGGCCGCCGCTGCCGGCGCCTGCGCCGCCGCTGCAGCCGGCGAGGGCGAAGCCGAGCGCCGCGGCGACGCCGAGCGCGAGGGGGCGGGTGATGCGGGACATGTCATATCTCCTTTGATACGGGTGGGGTGAAGGTCGGGTCACTTGATGCCGGAGCTGGCGACGCCCTGGATGACGTACTTCTGGGCGAACAGGTAGAGGGCGAGCATGGGGAGGATGCTCACGACGGAGCCGGCCATCATCACGTCCCAGCGGGTCGTGTACTGGCCCTGCAGGCCGGCGAGGGCGAGGGGCAGCGTGTGGAGCTCCTCGGATCGCAGGATCACGAGCGGCCACAGGAAGCCGTTCCAGCTGCTCATGAAGGCGAAGACCGCGAGCGTCGCGAGCGCGGGGCCGATCAGCGGCAGCACGATCGTGGCGAAGATCCGGAAGTGGCCGGCGCCGTCGAGCGTGGCGGCCTCGTCGAGCTCGCGCGGCACGGCGTTCATCGCCTGGCGGAGCAGGAACACGCCGAACGCGCTGGCCACGCCGGGCAGGAGGACGCCGAGGTACGTGTCGACCAGGCCCAGATCGCGCATCTGCACGAACAGCGGCACGATCAGCACCTGGATCGGCACCATCATCGTCGCGAGGTAGACCGCGAACACCACCCCGCTGCCGCGGAACGGCAGCCGGCTGAAGGCGTAGGCCGCCAGCGAGCTGGTGACGAGCTGCAGCGCGGTCGTGGCGACCGCGAGGCCCAGCGAGTTCAGGATGACCCGGGCGAACGGCGTGCCGGAGAAGAGCTCGGCGTAGGCGTCGAACGACGGGTCGTCGGGGATGAGCCGCGGCGTCGCGTCCAGTCCGGCGCCGCTCGAGAGCGACGTGGACAGGGTCCACAGGAACGGGAAGAACATGGCCGCCGCGCCGAGGATGACGACGACGAGGAGGAACCCCCTCGAGGTGCGCTCACGCATAGACGACCCACCTCCGCTGGCCGATGATCTGCACGACGGTGACGCCGAGCACGAGCAGGAACAGGAGCCATGACAGCGCCGAGGCCTCTCCGGCCGCGCCGTAGCGGAAGGTCAGGTCGTAGATCTGCTGCACCACGACCGTGCTCGAGCCCGCGGGGCCGCCGCCCGTCATGGCGTAGACCTGATCGAACACCTGGAAGCCGTTGATCAGGGAGATCACGACCACGAAGAACGTGGACGGCGACAGGAGCGGCAGCGTCACGCTGACCAGGCGCCGCCAGCGGCCGGCCCCGTCGACCGTGGCGGCCTCGTACATCTCCTGCGGGATGGCCTGCAGGCCCGCGAGCAGGATGATCATGACGAAGCCGAGGTCCTTCCACGCCGACGCGAGGATGATCGACGCCATCGACCACGAGGGGTCCATCCACCAGCCGGGACCGGGGATGCCGAGCCAGCCGAGCGCCGTGTTGACGATGCCGACCGACGGGTTCAGCAGCCACCGCCAGACGAGGGC
The DNA here is from genome assembly GCF_004514465.2 of Microbacterium sp. MEC084. Taxonomy (NCBI): domain Bacteria; kingdom Bacillati; phylum Actinomycetota; class Actinomycetes; order Micrococcales; family Microbacteriaceae; genus Microbacterium; species Microbacterium sp. MEC084. The sequence continues at coordinate 6,346 of NZ_MYFP02000013.1, forward strand.
GACGACGATCCAGCTCGTGACCACGGGCAGGAAGTACACGCCGCGCAGGAGGTTTCGGCCGGGCAGGCGCTGGTTCAGCGCGAGAGCGAGCGCGAGCCCGCCGACGTAGACGAGCGGCAGGTAGCCGGCCAGGTAGAGCAGCGTGTTGCCGAAGGCGCGGAGCGTCTGCGCGTCCTGCACCAGCGCGGCGTAGTTGCCGAGCCCGACCCACTCCATCGGGGCGAGCAGGTTCCACTCGTGCAGGCTGACCCACAGCGCGCCGGCCATCGGGTACAGCGTGAACAGGACGAGCGGGACGGCGCTGGGCACAAGGAACGCCAGCGCGGTCGCGAGGCGACGGCGCTCCCGCCGCCGGGCCGCGACGGCGGTCACGAGGACGCCCCGGGATCCGCCGCCGCCAGGCGCTCACGCACCAGCCGACCCTGTTCCCCCGACCGCCCGTGCGCATCGAACGGGGTCGCGAGCACAAGCGCCGCGGCGCCCTGGGCCCAGCGGTCGTCCTGCCAGGTCTCGATCGACACGAGGATGCCGCGGTTGCGCGGCATGAGGCCGGCGCGGAACGCGGGCTCGAATCCGAACGACCAGTGCGGCCAGGCGTCGAGCCCCTCCCCCAGCAGGATCAGCAGCTCGGGATCGAGCAGGTTGACCACGCCGGCGAGCGTGCGGCCCAGCAGGTGGCCGGCTCGCGAGAAGATCGCCTGGGCGGCGGTGTCGCCGCGGTCCGCAGCGTCGCGCAGGGCGTCGATGCCCGCGCCGGCGGGGATGACTCCGGCCGCGCGCGCCTGGTCGATGAGCGCCGCGCGGGCGATGAGGGCCTCGAGGCAGCCGTGGGCGCCGCACTGGCACAGCGGCCCGCCCTCCTCGACGGGGACGTGACCGAGCTCTCCGGCGCCGCCGCCGCGTCCGCGCATCACGGACCCGTCGGCGATGATCCCGGCGCCCACGCCGGTGCCGATCGTGACCACGAGCGCATCTTCGTGTCCGCGCGCCTTGCCGTGCAGGACCTCGGCCATGGCGAGCGCGTTGACGTTGTTCTCGACCAGCACGGGCAGGCCGAGCTCGTCCCGGAGCACCTCGCCGAGGGGCGCGCGCTGCCAGTCGAGCTGCGTCGAGTCGACGGTTCCCGCGGCCTGATCGTCCACGCTGCCCGGCACTCCGACGCCGACGCCGAGCAGCGTGCGCCCCGCCCCGCGCGCGATGAAGGCGCGCAGCACCTCGGCCAGCCGCGCGAGGGAGCCGTCGGCGGCCGCATCGAACGGCTCGGTGGCCGAGCGGACGACCGCACCGTCGATGCCGACCTCGACGAGCGTCACGTGGTCGCTCACGACCTTCACGCCGATCGCGTGGCCGGCGTCGGCCGCGAGCCCGAGCAGCCGCGCAGGGCGGCCGCCCTGCGAGGGGCTGTGGGTCAGCTCCGTGATGAGCGCGTCGTCGAGCAGCTGCCGGGTGATCTGCGTGATGAGCGCGGGCGAGACCGAGAGCGCCCGGGCGAGGTCGGCTCGAGACGTCGGGCCCTGCGCGCCCAGGTGCGCGAGGACGGCGGAGCGCGTGACGTCGGCGCGGCCGGTGGAGACTGCCATGGAACCCCTTTGTTCAGGACTGAAGAAACCGTACGCGCGCAGGCCGGATGTCGTCAACCGCGAAAGGTCACGACTTTGTAAACCCCTGAACTATCGTCCGGACGTGCGTTGCGCAGCGCGGCCTCGAGATCACACGGGTCCGGCGAGGTCACATCCGGATGGGTGTGACGTCGCGGCGCGGATGTGACGTGGCGCGGGCGCGTGTGATGTCGCGGACGGGGCCGCGCGGATCAGCCGAAGAGGGCGGCGCGGCGCACGCGATCGGCCTCGGCGATCGCGTCGGGCACCACCTGCGCCAGGCCGGTTCCGGCGAGCCAGGCGCCGACGGCGCCGATGCCCGGGGTGGATGCCAGGAGCGCGCGGGTGCGCTCGGTCTCGTCGCGATGGCCGACGCGCGAGGCGGGCTGCGACTGGGCGAAGCGCTCGAGGCGCGCGCCGAGCAGCTGCCGCCGCCGCAGCGGCAGGCCCAGCAGCCCGGCGGCCTCGGCGAGCGCCAGCTCGGCGACCTCGCCCTGATCCAGGCGCGACGTGGCCGGGGCCTCGTCCTGCGTGCCGAACGAGACGCGCACGACGTGCCGCCCGGCCGCGCGCTCGCGCACCCACGCCCACTTGGCGGTGACGTGCGTGAGGGCCTTGGCGCGCGACGAGCCGGGCACGGTGAGCACCCCGGTGCCGCGCGGCGCGGCGTCGAGCTCGGGCGCATCCAGCACGAGCGTCACGATGTCGACCACGGGACCGGGCAGCGGAGCCTCGGCGGCCAGGCCGTCGACGTGCGGGGCCAGCAGGCGACGCGCCGCGGCCTCCTCGGTCGCCACGAGCACGACGTCCGCGAACAGGCCGCGCTCGCCGTCGGGCTCCGCCGCACCGTCAGCCGCGGGCGCCGCGAGCGGCGTCCCGGAGGGCGCGGCATCCCGCGCGAGGCCGACCAGCCAGCCGCCGGCGCTGCGCTCGAGCGAGGCCACCGGCGCCCCCGTGCGGATCTCGACGCCCGCCGACGCGAGCTCGGACTCGAGCGCCGCGACGAGGCGGCCCATGCCGCCCGCGAGCCCGAGCACGGCCGACCCGGGCGCCTTGCCCTGACGCGCGGCCGTGAGCTCCGCGACCGCTCCCGTGAGCGATCCGGCGCGCGTCAGCGCCGCGTTCAGGCCCGGGGCGGCGGCGTCCACGTCGATGTCGTGCGGCCGGGCCGAGTACACGCCCGTGGTGACGGGCGCGACGAGCCGGTCGAGCACGGCGGAGCCGAGGCGCGACTCGACCAGCCGGCCGAGGCTGTGCTCGTGCCCGATCGTGAGCGGCGGGCGCAGGCGGTCGAGGTACGCGCGCCACGCGCCGCCCCATCCGATCACGCGGCGGACGTCCTCCGCGAACGGGTTGGCGGGGATGCCGAGCACGCCGCCCTTGGGGAGGGGCTCGGCCCTGCCGCCCGGGAGTCCCGCGACCCAGGCGCCGGCCCGGTCGGGCTCGACGACCGCGTCGCCCAGGCCGAGCTCGTCGACCAGAGCGCGGACATGGCCGCCGCGGGTCGCGAAGCTCTCGGCGCCGAGATCGAGCTCCAGACCGGCGACCTCGCCGCCGCGGATCGCGCCGCCGAGGCGATCGCCCGCCTCCAGCACCGTGACGACCATGCCGACCTTGGCGAACTCGCGCGCGGCGACCAGACCGCCGATCCCGCCGCCGATCACGACGACGCGCGTGGCGTGCGCGTGCCGGTACAGGCCGTCCAGGTCGGTCATGACCGGATGGAGTGGACCAGCTCGACGACGCGCGTCAGGACGGCCGGGTCGGCCTCGGGCGGCACGCCGTGGCCCAGGTTCACGATGTGCGCGCGCGCCGCGCGGCCGCGCTCGACCACGTCACGCACGTGCGCCTCGAGCACCTCCCACGGGGCGCCGAGCAGCGCGGGGTCGATGTTGCCCTGCAGCGTGGTGTCGGGGCCGACCAGGGCGGCGGCCTCGTCGAGCGGCTGGCGCCAGTCGACGCCGACCGCGGCGGCCGCGCCGTCCAGACGCATGTCCGCCAGGAAGGGCCCGGTGCCGACGCCGAAGTGGATCACCGGCACCGGCAGATCCGTCACGGCCGCCCGCGACTGCGGCGCGACGAGCGAGCGGTACACGGCGGGCGCGAGCGAACCGGCCCACGAGTCGAACAGCTGCACGGCCGCGGCGCCGGCCTCGATCTGGGCCTGCAGGAACGCACGGGACACCTCGGACAGCCAGCCCGCGAGGCGGTTCCAGGACCCCGGGTCGGACTGCATCATGGCGCGGGCGCGCAGGTGCTCCTTCGACGGGCCGCCCTCGACCAGGTACGCCGCGAGCGTGAAGGGCGCGCCCGCGAAGCCGATCAGGGGCGTGCCGGTCCGGTCGAGCTCGGCGACCGTGAGGCGCACCGCCTCGCGCACCGGCTCGGCCGCCGCCGCGACATCGGCCGGCGCGATGGCGGTGATGCGGGCCACGTCGACCGCCGTGCGGACGGGGGACGCGAAGACGGGCCCGCGCCCCGGCTCGATCTCGACCTCGACGCCGGCCAGGCGCAGCGGCACGACGATGTCGCTGAAGAACACGGCCGCGTCCACGCCGTGACGGCGCACGGGCTGCAGCGTGATCTCCGCCGCGAGGTCCGGCGTCAGGCACGCGTCGAGCATCCGGGTGCCGACGCGCAGCTCGCGGTACTCGGGGAGCGAGCGGCCGGCCTGGCGCATGAACCAGACCGGGGCGGTCTCGGGACGGTCGCCGGCCAGGGCCCTCAGCAGGGCGGACGAGGACAGCGGGGCGCGCGGCTCGGGCGCGTCGGCGTGGGACATGCCTCCATCCTGCCGCGTGGAAGTTCGGGATCCGCTGGGCCGCGCTCCCGGAGACGCCCGTTCTCTCGACATCGAGACATCCCGGGCCCGGATCCAGCGAGCGCTCAGTCCCCGGCTTCGACGCGGCGTAGAATCGATGCGTGCTGCTCTGTGTCACCGCGAGTCATAAGACCGCGCCGTTCGACGTCCTCGAGCAGCTCTCCGCACCCGGCGCCGACAAGATCGCACCCCTGATCGCCCCCGTCGTGGACGGCGTCGTGGTGCTCTCGACCTGCAACCGCATCGAGGCGTACGTCGAGACGGACCGCGACGACAGCGCCGAGCTGATCGCCGAGGCGATGCGCACGGCCTCGGGCCTGAGCCCAGAGGAGTTCGCGGGCGCGTACACGGTCAAGACCGAGGCCAAGGCAGCCGAGCACCTGTTCGCGGTGGCCGCGGGCCTCGAGTCGGTCGTGATCGGCGAGGGCGAGATCGGCGGCCAGGTGCGCCGCGCTCTGACCGACGCACGCCACCACGGCACGACGACCAGCGACCTGGAGCGGATGTTCCAGCGAGCGACCGAGACCCAGAAGGCCATCAAGAACGCCACGGCGCTCGGCCGAGCCGGCCGCTCGCTGGTGCGGCTTGCCCTCGAGCTCACCGACAGCCGCCTCGCCGACTGGACGACGCAGAAGGTGCTGCTGGTCGGCACGGGCATGTACGCGGCGGCCACCATCGCGGCGCTGCGCGACCGCGGCGTCACGGACATCACGGTCTACTCCCCCTCGGGGCGCGGCGCGAAGTTCGGCGCCAAGTACGGCATCGCCCACGCCACGCGCGCGAATCTCGTCGAGACGGCGGTCGCGAGCGACATCGTCATCACGTGCACGAACGCGGACGAGCCCGTCGTCACCCCCGCGACGATCGAGGGTCTCGCCAAGCCGCTGTTCGTGATCGACCTCGGCATGCCCCGCAACGTCGACCCGGCGGTGGGCGAGATCCGCGGCGTGACCCTGCTCGACCTCGAGACGATCCGCCTGCACGCGCCGCTCGAGGAGCTGCAGGCCACCGACACCGCGCGCGCCATGGTCAAGGACGCCGCCGCGCGCTTCGTCGACGTCAGCCGCAGCCGCGCCGCCCAGCCGGCGGTGGTGGCGTTGCGCGAGAAGGTGTTCGGCCTGCTCGAGGCCGAGATCGCGCGCCACCCCGAGTCCGAGGCGGCCCTGCGCCACCTGGTGGGCACGCTGCTGCACACGCCGACGGTCCGCGCGGCCGACTACGCGATGCAGGGCCGCGCCGACGAGGTCTTCGCAGCGATCGAGACGCTCTTCGGCATCGACGCGCGTCCCGCCGCGGCAGCGGCGGGTGGGCAGCAGGCCCAAGCCGCGGCGGCGTGCCCGGTCACGGGCGCCGTCGCTCTGTCCTGACGCGCGCTCCACACGCCCTGACACACGGGGTTCCCGCGCCGTTTCGGCTCGCTCGGCGAACGAGGGAGGAGGACGACGGACCCTCGCGGGCGAGCGGATCGCTCGTCCCGCGGCCCGTGATGCCGAGCGAACAGCGCATATGACGACCCCCTCCGGGGCGAGCCTCGCTCGCGCCGGAGGGGGTCGTCAGAGGTCCGTCAGTACGACGCCTTGAGGATGTCGATCACGCTCTGCGGCAGCTCCTGGAGCGTCGGCACGACCTCGTCCTTCATGTCCTCGCCCGAGAGGAAGTCGATGCCGAGCTTGGCCTTCTCGGCCATCTCGACCACCTCGGGGTCCTCGACCGCCGCGGCGAGCGCGTCCTGGAGGCAGCCGAGGGTGCCCTCGTCCATGCCCGGCGGCGCGACCAGCGGACGACCGAACTCGGTGATGAGCTTGATGCCGTCGAGGATCGCCGTCTGCTCGTCGGTGAGGTCGAGCTCGCTGAGCGTGGCGGCGTCGGGCGACTCGGCCGGAGCCTCGTCCGCGAACGCGAGCACTGCGTGCGACTCGCCGCTCTCGATGCTGGCGCGACGGCTGTCCAGCGGGCCGGCGATCGCGTCGACGTTGCCCTGGATGAGCGCGAGCTCGGTCTCGGACTGGCCGCCGAAGCCCGTGACGACCTCGGCGTTCTTCAGGTCGAAGACCTCGATGAGCGTCTGCGCGAGGATGTAGTCCGACGAGCCGCGGCCGGTCGAACCGAACGTGAAGCCGTCGCTGGCCAGCACGTCGTCCCAGGTCTTGAAATCGCCCGAGGTCGCGGTCGCGACCACCGGGTCGTCGATCGCGATGCGGCCGACGTAGCTCAGGCCGTCGAAGTCGAACGTGGGGCCCTCGGCCTCGGCCAGGATCGCCGAGGCGGCGCCCGTGCCGTTCACGATCGCGATCTGCGAGCCGTCGGGCGTGGCCTTGGACAGCTCGTTGATGGCGAGCAGGCCGCCGGCGCCCGGCTTGTTGATCGGGACGACCTCGGCGCCGAGCGCGTTCTCGAGGCCCGGGAGGACCGTGCGCGCGAGGGTGTCGTAGCCACCGCCCGGCGAGTAGGGGATGACCAGTTCGACGGTCTTGCCCTCGAACGCCGCGCAGGCATCCGCGCCGTCGCCGGTGGGAGCGGCGGCTCCCTGCTGGCCGGGCGCCGAGCAGCCGGCGAGAGCGAGTGCGCCGATCGCGAGCGAGCTCGCGGCGATGCGGGTCCAGGTGAACCGCTTGAGAGTCATGTGACAGGGACCTTCCTTGGTGAAGTGTCGACTACGTAGGTGGGATGCCGACGGCTCGGATCAACCGCCGGGGAGGAGGACGCCGACCGGCGTCAGGATGAGCGTGACGATGCGCGTCAGGGTGTACAGGGCACCGGTCAGCACGACCGCGTAGATCAGCGCGAAGTACCACTTCTTCCTGCCCACCCAGGACAGGTAGGCGAAGGAGAAGACGGCCGTGGCGACGAAGATGCCCGCCAGCCACATCACGATGAGGAATCCCGCGGCGAAGCCGAGGGCCGTCAGCCAGTCCTTGCGCGAGGCGGTCGCGAAGGCCTCCTCGGGGTTGTCCGGGTCCGCCTCCTCCGCCTGGTGCTTCAGCGCGACGAGCTCGTCCTCGACGGCCGTGGACTCCTCCGCGACCTCCGGGGCCGTGCGCATCTTGATGAGGCTGCGCACGACGGTCCAGGCGGTGCCGAGGATGCCGACGATCGACACCAGCCGCGGCAGCAGCACCGCATCGGCCGGGTACATGAAGCTCGCCGCGAGGAACCCCGCGAAGACGAGGAGGAGGATGCCCGCGATGATGAGGTCGGGCCTGAGCGCCTTCTTGTCGACGATGGTCACTTCTTCTTCCCCAGGGTGCGGATGACACGGGTGCCGACACCGACAGGAGCCGCGTCCGACTCGCCCTGCTTGCGGGCGAAGCGGATGCCGAAGCCGACGACGCCGAGGACGACGACGGCGAGGATGAGCACGCCCGGACGGACGAGCCACTCGGCGCCGAAGATGGTCAGCGAGAGGTTCAGGTACTGCTCGATGAGCGGCCCGAGCACCAGCGCGAGCAGGAACGGCACGCGCGGCCAGTCCCAGCGGAGGCAGACCACGCCGAGCGCGGCCGAGCCGAGCATGACGAACAGGTCGCCCCAATTGCTGCTGGCGGTGTAGGCGCCGACGATGAGGAACAGGAGCAGCACCGGCGTCATGACGGCGCCGTTGATCTTCGTCAGGGCCGCGAGCGGACGGGCCAGCAGCAGCGCGAGGACGATGCCGAGCAGGCCGGCGATGATCACGGTCCAAGCCATCGAGAAGGTGACGTCGAGCTTGTCCTCGAGCATCTCCTTTCCGGGGTTGATGCCGAGGATCAGGAAGCCGCCCAGCAGGACCGCAGTCGCGGCGCCCGAGGGGATGCCGAACGCGATGGTGGGGATGAGCGATCCGGCGTCCTTCGCGACGCCGACCGCACCGGCGGCGATGAGGCCGTCGTCCGCGCCCTTGCCGAACTTCTCGGGGTCCTTCGACGTCTGGCGGGCGTGGCCGTACGCGATCCACTGCGCCACCGTGCCGCCGAGGCCCGGCAGCAGACCCACCGCGACGCCGATGGCCGACGTGCGGATCATGAGCCACCAGTGCCTGAACGGCACCGCGAGACCGGCGCGGACGCCGGAGAGCTTGGCGCCGCCCAGGGAGGGCGCGGCGATCGACGAGCGCGACAACATCAGCTGCAGCACCTCGGCTCCACCGAACAGGCCCACGACGACGGGGACGAGCGCGATACCCGACCACAGGTACAGTTGGCCGAAGTCGAAGCGGGCCACGCCATACGTCGGGTCGATGCCGATGTACGACACGAGCAGGCCCAGGGCCACCATGATGAGGCCCTTTCCGGGGCTCTTGCCCGCGAGCGACACCACGAACGACAGACCGACCAGCGCCAGCATGAAGAACTCGGGCGGGCCGATCAGGAGGACAAGCGGGCGGATGATCGTGACGAACAGGCCGAGCACCACGGCACCGAACACGATGCCGACGGCGGAGCTCATCAGCACCATGGCGAGCGCGCGGCCGCCCTGGCCCCTCTTCGTCATGGGGTAGCCGTCCAGCACCGCCGCGGCGGAGGTCGCCTCCCCGGGGATGCCGAACAGCACCGACGTGATGTCACCGGACGTGGTCGTGACGATCCACATCGAGAGCAGGAATGCGAGGCCCTGGACGGGCTCCATGACGAAGGTGAACGGAAGGAGAAGGGCGATCGCGACCGCTCCGCCGAGGCCGGGCAGCACGCCGACCAGGAAGCCGACGAGAATGCCGACGACCATCAGGCCGAGCGTCTCCCATTGGAGCAGCTGGGCGAGCCCGCTGCCGATGGCTTCGATCATGAGGTCCTCTCAAACGTCGTTGTTCGGGGTGCGAGACGTCGAAGTCCGTGCCCTCAGGCGCCCGTTCCTGCGCCGGACTTCGGGTGCCGCGGTGCAGTGCTTCGCACCACTCTACTCGAGGTCTAATGGTCTCACCAACAGCTGCTCGCCGCCGTAGGCAGCCCCGCACGACGATACGGTGATCAGGACCTCCCCGGCCTCACCAGCACGCTCGGCAGACCGACCAGCACCGCGATGACGGCCGTCGCAAGACCCGCACTGGGCAGTATCAGCACCAGGGCGCCGATGCCCATCGGGGCGAGCAGCAGGGCCGCCGCACGGTAGGTGCCGGCCGCGGCGATCGAGCGCCCCTGGTCCTCGGGGCCGACGGCCTCCGCGGCGAGGGTCGGCTGGAAGGTCTGCAGCAGACCGGCGCCGATGCCCGACAGGAACAGGAAGGTCGCCGCGAGCCAGATCGACTGGGTGACGAAGGTGAGCATGACGAGGCTCACGACCGTGATCATGGTGGCGGTCACCGCCGAACGGCGCACGCCCAGCCGGCGCACCTGGTGCGCGACCGACGAGCCGATGAGGGCGGCGAGGTTCGCGACGGTGCCGAGGATGCCGGTGAGGGCGAGCGAGTGCCCGGCCGCGGTCAGCAGAACCGGCACGTACGAGCTCAGGATGCCGCGCCAGGTTCCGGCCGTGACGCCCATCAGGCCCGCGGCCACGACGCCCGGACGCATCCAGACAGGCCTCTCGGGCTCGGCGTCCGGATCCAGCGGCGGACGCGGGAACGGCGCGTGGTGCGCCAACACCATGCTCGCGGGCACGCCGATGCCGGCCGCGATCGCCGCGACCCACATCGCCGCCTGCAGGGAGAACTCGCCGATCACACCCGCGAGGATCGGGCCCGCGAGCATGCCGGCTCCGTTGGTCACATTCATCAGCGCGACCGACTTGACGGGCTTCCGGTTGGTGTTGCGCACCACGTGGATCTGCGATCCGGTGAAGAAGTACGCGCGCGCGGCGCCATGCAGCACCTGCGAGACCAGGAAGACCCACAGCACGCTGCTCGTGGCGAGCATGGCGCATGAGACGAGCATCATCACCAGCGCCACCACGATCAGCGTCTTGGTGGCGAACCGGTCTATCAGCACGCCCATCCCCATGCGGGCGAGCAGCTGGAACACGGCCGACACGGCCACGAAGAAGCCGATCGCGGCGAGCGAGTAGCCGGCGTCGTCCGCGACCAGCGGGACGAGCACCGTGGCCATGCCGACCGACACCGAGAAGAGGAAGATCGACCCCTCGGACAGCCAGTCCTGCTTGTCCCAGCTGAACGCCCCGCGCTCGGTCACGCCGCGTTCAGTCGATCATCCGATCGCCGAAGATCAGCGACTTGATCGTGACGGGGACGGTGCCGGATGGCTGACGCAGCCGACCGAGGTCGACGTAGTCGAAGTCGCGCAGGAACAGGCCGTCGAGCACGAGCAGACCGCTCGTCACGCCGAGCTCGGTGCGGAGGATGCGTCCGAGGCTCAGCCCCACGTCGGCGTGCAGCACGAGGAACGTCGGGCGACCCACGTCGATGCGCTCGGCGAGTCCGGCGCGGACGCCGTCCGCGAGGGCGCGCACGCGGGGGTATGCCGGGGCGCCCCGGAAGTCGAGCGCGACGGCGATCTCGTCATCGCGCTCGACGCCGAACGCGGCGAGGCGCTCGCGGATCGCCGTGGCGATCGCCTCGGCGTCGACGTCGCCGAACGCGTCCTCGGGGAGGTCGTACCTCGGCGCGATCACCTGGAGATTGCGGCGCGGGAGGAGGAGATCGGCGTCCTCGCGGTGGGTGCTGATGCCCGAGAGCTGGACGCTGTACTCCGACGCGCCCAGCACGGTGGCGCGGATGCGCTCCGCCGCTTCGAGCAGCGGCAGCGTGCGGCCGTCGACGATGTCGCGCAGGGCGTGTCCGAGGCGGAGCCCCAGGTCGCCGAAGTCGCGCGTCTCGTTGCGATAGACGTACTCGCCCACGCCACCCGAGAAGACGACGCCGTCGATCGTGGCGAAGTCCACGACCAGCGGATCGGTGAGCCAGAGCTCGTCATCGCCGGCGCCGTCGAGGAGCTCGAACACGGCCTCGGCCATGCGCGCGGCGATGGCGTCAAGGTCCTCTTCGGCGACCGAGCCGAACAGCTCGAGCGAGCGGTGGGCGTCCTCGGCATGCTTGCGGCCCGCGGGCTCCAGTCGGACGATGTGCCCGTCTTCGTGGGCGAGCAGGCGGCCGCCGACGTGCAGGGCCGCGGTGGTCTTCACCTCGCCCGCCTCGATGAGGCTGAGCTTGGTGGTGCCGCCGCCGATGTCGATGTTGAGGATGCGCGAACCCGCCGCGTTCGAGACGCGCACGGCACCCGAGCCGTAGGCGGCGAGCATGGCCTCCATGTGATGACCGGCGGTCGCCGTGACGAGGTCGCCGGCGCGCTCCGCGATGACCGTGGCGATCGCCTCGGAGTTCTCGCGACGCAGTGCCTCGCCGGTGAGGATGACCACGCCGGTGTCCACCGCCGCGGGGTCCAGCTTCGCGTCGTCGTAGGCGCGGTCGAGCAGGCCGCCGAGCGCCTCGGCGTCGATCGTGAGGTCGGCGGCGAAGGGCGTCAGATGCAGCGGCGAGCGGTGCAGCGTTTCGCGCTCGACCACGATGTAGCGCGACGTGAGGTCCTCGCCGCGTCGGCGCAGGACCAGGCGCGAGAACACGATCTGCGTTCCTGCGGACCCGATGTCCACGCCCACGCTGACCATCTCCACGTTGTCGCGCTGCCAGATCGGGTTGTCGGCGAAGGCCGCCGCCAGCTCCCGGGCGTCGAGCGCGTGATCGTGATCATGATCGTGATCACCGTGGTGATCGTGGTCATGGCCGTGATCGTTCCCTCGGTAGATGCCGGCGGCGTCGAGCCCGTTGGGGCTCAGCGCCGCGACGTCGTAGGGGGCGTGGGTGTGAATGGTGTCAGCGTGGGCGTGCACCGGGGGCTTCCTTACTGCTTGGGCGGCAGGTCGGCGAGCTCGGCCTCGTAGACCGCGTCCATCTGCGGCTTCAGGCCGATCTTCGCGAGCTCGGTCGCGAAGGTGTCGCGCACGATCTGCGACTCGTCCGCGTAGTCGATCTGGTCCCCGCCGATGCGCTGCGAGATCCACGCCTTCGGCACGCCCTGCGCGTTGCGGATCGACACGACCTCGTGCTTGAACGCGAGGTAGCGGGCCGGCTCCGAACCGGTGTTGAAGTGCTGGTGATACCACATGTTCGGCGGAACGATCATGGAGCCGGCGTGCCAGTCGTAGCGCCGGGGCTCCTCGCCCTCCGGCCACATCAGCGAGTAGCCCTCACCCGAGAGGATGATGACGTGCGCACCCGGTCCGTGACGGTGACCCTTCTTGTAGGTCGCCGGCGGGAACTGCGAGATGTGGCTGTTCTGCGAACCGCGCGCCATCGTGAAGCGGATGTGACCGCCGCCCGCGCCGCGCTCTTTCGCCGAGATCAGGGGCAGGCCCACCGAGTCCCAGACGAAGTTCGTCTTGAGCAGCAGACCATCCTGCTCGTCCTTGTTGTCGAAGTAGTCGGGCTCTCCGTTGAAGCGCGACGGGAAGTCGTACGGCGTGTTGAACACGAACTCGGGGTCGTCGAACATGTTGATGATCGGCGGGCCGTTCGTCGACGAGACGAACCGCGCAGGCTCCGAGCCCGAGGCGTTGAAGTGCTGGAAGTTCGTGTTCAGCGGGATCGCGAAGATCGAGTTGGGGCCCCACTCGAACGTGATCTTCTTGCCCTTGTCGTTCCAGACGGTCGTCGAACCGTGGCCCGACAGCACGAGGATCTGCTCCTCGAAGAGCTGACGCTGCGGAGCGAGCGAGCCGCCCGCCGGGATCTCGGCGACGTAGCAGTCGTTCGAGGTGCGGGACGCCTCGTGGTTGATGAACACCCCGCGGCCACCGCGGCGGTCCCACGGCTTCAGCTCGACGGTCTTCAGGTCCTCGACGTAGTGGGCGGCGATGATGTCCAGCCCTTCCGCGGCGACCCAGCGGACATACGGGCTGTCCTTCTCCGTCTTGAACTTGTTCGCAAGCTCAGGAGATACGAGCGCATCCTTGGCCATTTGCGTTCCTTTCTTCTTCTGTCGGGTGGAGGAAGTCGTGATGTCTAGTGCGCTGTTGCCTTCGCTCCGGCGTACTCGCGCACGGCATTCGCGCGCGGCAGGAAGGCAGCCGCATACACGGCCGTCAGAATGCCTCCGAGCGTCAGGGCGACCGCGGGGCCGACCATGGCGGCGAGCTTGCCCATCACCGCGTCGCCCACGGCGGGGCCGCCGCGAGAGGCCATCTGATACAGCGAGGTCACGCGACCGCGGACGGCATCCGGAGTCTCGAGCTGCACCGCCGCGTGGCGGATCGTCGTGGTGACCGCATCGAGAGCGCCGAGCAGCAGGCACGCGGGCAGCGCCACCCAGAACAGCCCCGCGTGTGCGAGCAGGATCGCCGCGCCGCCGTACAGCATGGTCGTCGCGAGCAGGATCCTGCCGAGCTTCCTGCTGCGCGTGACGAGCCGGAAGATCGTGTACGACGCCAGCAGCGCTCCCGCCGAGGGAGCCGCCGCGAGCACCCCGTACCCGACGCCGCCGACGTGCAGCACGTCCGTCGCGATGGCGGGCAGCAGCACGCGATACGCGCTGAAGATGGTCGCCGACAGGTCGAGCGACATCAGCATCCAGATCACGCCCCGCCGGCGGATGTACGAGGCGCCTTCGCGGATCTGCCGGAAGATCGACTCGTGCTTCGGCGCACCCGGCAGGTGCGGCACCTTGATGTAGAACAGCGCCAGCACCATGGCGAGGTACGACAGGGCGTCGAAGCCGTACATCAGCTGCGGCCCGCCGATCGCGATCAGCACGCCGCCGAGGCCCGGACCGACCAGCACCGCCAGCTCTCGCGACGGGTTGATCAGCGCGAACGCCTGCGGCAGCTGCTCGCGCGGCACCATCGCGGGGATGATGGCCTGGCGCACCGGGGCGTCGAACGTCGCGGCCGCCGTCGTGAGCAGCACCGCGGCGTAGATCGCCCAGATCGTGACGACACCGGCCACGGTCGCGATGGTGAGCGCGAGGGCCACCAGCATCGCCACGAACTGCGTCGCCTGCAGCAGCCGTTTACGGTCGAGCCGGTCCGCGTACACCCCTCCGAGCGGCGAGAGAACGAGGATGGCCACCGCCTGAGCGGCACCCACGAGACCCGTGTGGACAAACGAACCCGTCAGCGCATAGACGTGGAACAGAATGGCCGCAATGGTCCCGCGGGTGCCGATCTCAGAGAGGATGACACCGCCCCAATAGAAGGTGAAGCCGCGGTTCTTCAGGATCTCAGGCAGTGCCACCTTCGCGTCCTCAGTCGGCCGGGACGAGCGAGATGCTCTCGGCCTTGAGGTGGACGTAGACCTCGGTGCCCTGCTCCAGGGACACGGAGGCCGCCGTGCGGACGCGCACCTCGGTCTCACCCACGGCGACGACGTGGTCGACGGCGTCGCCGAGGAAGGCGCGTGCCACGACCCGTCCCTGCCAGACGTTCTCGCTGGCGATCGGCTGGGTCGACAGGTCCATCGCCTCCGGCCGGATCGAGGCCACCACCTTCGTGCCGGTGGGCACCGACGCGCCGCTGCTGACCTTCAGCACGCCCGCCGCCGTCTCGAGCCGGTACTCCCCGTTCGAGCTCTCGATCACCTTCGCCTCGATGAAGTTCGAGGTGCCGATGAAGTCGGCCACGAAGTGGTTGCGCGGCCGCTCGTAGATGTCGCGCGGCTTACCCACCTGCTGCACCGCGCCGTTCTTCATGACGGCGATGTTGCTCGACAGCGACAGCGCCTCGACCTGGTCGTGCGTGACGTAGATCGACGTGATGCCGAGTTCGCGCTGCAGGCGCTTGAGCTCGAAGCGCAGCGACTCGCGCAGCTTCGCATCGAGGTTCGACAGCGGCTCGTCGAGCAGCAGCAGTTCCGGCTCGATGATGATGCCGCGGCCCAGCGCGAGGCGCTGCTGCTGGCCGCCGGACAGCTTGGTGGCCTGACGGTCCGCGTAGTGCGCCAGCTCGAGGGTCTCCAGCACCCGCATGACGCGGGCCTTGATCTCCTTCTTGCTGGGTCGCGTGTTGCGCGGCATGACCTGCAGCGGGAAGGCGACGTTGTCGAACACGGTCATGTGCGGCCAGATCGCGTACGACTGGAACACCATGCCCAGGCCGCGCTGGTTGGCGGCCACGTTCACGGTCGACACGCCGTCTCCCGCGTGGAAGAACGTCCTTCCGCCGACGGTGATCTTGCCGCTGTCCGGAGCCTCGAGACCCGCGATCGAACGCAGCGTGGTCGTCTTGCCGCAGCCGGAGGGCCCCAGCAGCGTGAACATCTCCCCCCGCTCGACCTGGAGGTTCACATCGTTGATGGCGAGGACCTTCGGCGGCGCACCCTTGTGCCCCTTGGGCTTCTCACCAGGAAAGCTCTTGATGAGGTTCGCGATTTCCAACATGGGGTGATTACCTTTCGAAGTTTCTTTCAGTCCTGCTGGATGCCGACTTTGGCCCCGAGCTTGTAAGCGATGGACACCATGACGATCAGCGCCAGCACCATGAGCACACCGATGGCGGCGACGATGACCGACGAGCCGTTCTCCCACTGCTCCCAGATGAGCAGACCGAGCACCTCGGTGCCGGACTTGTACAGCAGGATCGAGCTCGACAGCTCGCGGAAGGAGACCACCAGGATGTAGATCCAGCCCGAGAGCAGACCCGGCATCAGCAGCGGCAGGAGCACGCGGCGGAAGGTCTGCCACCACGAAGCGCCGCTCATCAGCGCGGATTCCTCGAGCTCGGCGCCGATCTGCTGTTGCGACGTCACCGCGTACCGCATGCCGTAAGGCATGTAGCGGGTGAAGTACGCGATGCCGAGCAGCCACAGCGTGCCGTAGAAGGCGGTGCCGACATTGGCGTCCAGCCAGAGGTAGGTGCTCAGCAGTGCGACACCCATGATCAGGCCCGGGATCACCATCGGCACGAACGTGAACGCGTCGATCAGCTGACGGCCCGGGAGCTTGGTGCGCACCGTGATCCAGGACGCGACGGCCATGAACGCCATGCAGGCGGTCGCGGCGCTGAGGCCCAGGATCAGCGAGTTGGTCAGCGCGCGCGGGGCCGCCGGGATCTCGAACACGTCGAGGTAGTTCTGGAACGTCATCGACGCGAATGCCTCAGCCGAGGGCGTCTGCGGGTACGGCAGGAACGAGTTGAACAGCAGCACCGCCATGGGCAGGATGACCGTCACCAGGAAGTAGGCGAGGATCACCGTTCCCGCGAGCGGACGCCACTTGCCGAGCTCGATCGGACGCGGGCGGAACGCCTTGCCGGTGATCGTCTGGAACTTCTTCGCGTTGCGCGAGATGAGATTCGAGAACGTCACGCCGATCAGGGCGATCGCGAGGAGGCCGAAGGCGAGAGCCGACGCGGTGTCGGTTCCCGGCGGCCAGCCGCGGAGCTCGAAGTAGATCTGGCTGGTGAACACGTAGATATTCGCCGGCACACCGAGCAGGGCGGGCACCTCGAAGCTCTCCAGCGCGCGGACGATCATGATGACGATCGCGCCGACCAGGGCCGGCAGCACGAGCGGCAGGGTGATCTTGCGGATGACCGTGGCGCGGCTCGCGCCCGACATCGTCGCCGACTCCTCGAGCGAGGGGTCCATGGCGCGGAACGCCGCCACCATCAGCAGGAACACGATGGGTGACAGATGCAGGCCCTCGACCCAGGCCATGCCCCACACAGTGTTGATGTCGAACAGGCCCGCGCCACCGAGGTAGTGGTTCAGCAGGCCGATCTCCTTGTCGGCCAGGAAGATCCACGCGACGGTGTACAGGATGCCGGGGATCACGAGCGGGATGATCGACGAGGCGAAGAAGAGCGACTTGAACGGCACGTCCGTGCGTACCAGCAGGTACGCGAGTGTCGTGCCGACCACGACCGCGAGCACCGACGACGCCGCGGCGAACCACAGCGAGTGGCCGAGCATCTGGAACAGCTTGGTGTCGGCGTACGCCTCGATGAATCCCTCGAGGCCGATGAACTCACCGGTCAGCGGGTCGCTGAACGCGCTGCTGGCCATGAACCACAGCGGCACGACGCCGAACCAGAAGATGACCAGCGCGACGACTGCGAGGATCAGGGTCTTCGGCGTCATCAGGCGCCCGACGAGGGCGACGAAGCCGGTACCGGGCTCCTCGTCATTGCGGATCGGTCCCGTGGCCGGGGCCTTGAATCCGCGCGGCAGACGCTTCTTCGTGCGTGATATCACCTCGAGGGTGGCGGTCACTGCCCACCTCCGCCCTGGAGGAGCTCCTGATAGGCCTCATCCCACTTGTCGCTGTTCTCGGCGAGTTCGATGTTGTCGACGTAGCGCACCTCGACGTCGGCCATCGGGTCGTCGGCACCCTCCGGCACGATGGCCACGATCAGACCACGATCGAACATGAGCTGCTGGCCCTCCTCGAGCAGCCAGTCGGCGAACAGCATCGCGGCGGCCGGGTGCGCGGCGCTCTTGAGCAGTCCGAAGCCGTTCGCGCGGGCGAACACCGGGTCGACCAGCGGCAGGTAGTCCAGCGGCGCACCGTCGCGCTTCTTCTGCTCGACGATGTAGGTGTAGTTCGAGGCGGCGACATCGAAGGCTCCCGCCTGGTGCTGGTCGGCCATCGCCGTGTGGCCCTTCTGGACCTCGGCACCGTCGCGGATGTCGCCGAACAGCTGGTCGATCTCCTCCTGCGACTTGCCCTGCTCCTCCCAGTACTGGTGGAGTGCCATGAACCAGTCGTAGTCCTCGAGCTCGAGCGCGAGGCGTCCGTCCCACTTCGGATCGGCCAGCTCCTCCCAGCTCTTGGGCGCCTCGTCTGCACTCACCAAGTCGGTGTTCCAGCTCGGGGAGAAGACGTTGTAGCGCGTCGCGGTCCAGGTCTCGTACTGGCCCTCCTCGCCGACCATGTCGCGCCGCTCGCCGGCGTACTCGGCGAGCACGCCCATCTGGTTCAGCGCGAGCAGTTCGAGCGCGTTGGTCTCGACGACGTCCGCGCTGGCCGAGTTGCCCTTGACCTCCTGGGCGATCTTCGTGAGCACGTCACTCGATCCCGCGCGGTAGACCTCGATCTTGATGTCGAAGGCCTTCTCGAACTCCTCTTCGACCGCTGCGGTGATGTCGGAGGTCATCGAGGTGTAGAGGGCCAGCTGGCCCTCCTCCTCGGCCGCCTCGACGAGGGCTTCGCGGCGCTCAGTGCCGGAGAGGGCCGCCATCTCCTCGTAGAACGCTTCGGCTTCGGTCGGCTCGCCGGCGCCCGCGGCGCCGGCCGAGGCCGTGCCGGCGCCACCACAGCCCGCGAGAACGACCGAAGTCGTGAATGCGGCGATGGCGACAGCGCCCGTGCGCGTCAGTTTCATCATGATCCTCCTCCTTGAGGGTCTACGAGATCTGGCCGATGGTCCGACCATTAGAACATCATGTAATCACACTTTTGCATCCCCCGTCCATGAAGTTTGGATAACGACGGTTGCGAGAATGCGCATAGCGAAAACTCTTCACATTCCGGGCGGCGGAGGATTATGACCGCCCCGAAGTCGATGCAGCATCGGCGTCACCGCGACGGCGGCGACGAGTGCCGTCAGCGAGGCCACCCACAGGCCCGCCTGCGGGCCCCACTGATCACACACCCAGCCGAGCAGAGGCATGCCGATCGGCGTGGTCCCGAGGAAGACGAGACCATGCAGCGCCATCACCCGACCGTGCATCGTCGGCTCCGTGCGCAACTGCAGCAGGGTCTTGGACAGCGTATTGAACATCAGGTTCGTGACGCCCATGAGCAGCACGGTCGACATCGCCAGCCACAGCCACGGCGAGACGGCGATCATCGCGTTCGTCAGGGCGAAGCCGAAGCCCGCCAGCAGCAGGCGCCAGCCGGTCACGCGCTCGGTGGCGGCTGTGATCAGGGCGCCGATGACGGCGCCGACCCCGAGCGCCGACGTCAGCCAGCCGTACGTCTGGGCGTCGCCGTGGAAGGTCTCACTCGCCAGGATGGGCAGGACCGCCCGGAAGTTCTGCCCGAACAGCGCCACGACGGCGATCAGGATCATGCACGCGCGCAGCTCGGGATGCGAGAACACGTAGGCGAGACCCTCGAGCACGCTCCCGCGCTTGCGCTCGCCCTTGCCGCCCCCCACGACGTCCAGCCGGATGAGCGCGAGCCCCCACAGCACGGGGACGAACGACAGCGCGTTGACCGCGAAGGCCCAGCCACTGCCGGCGAACGCGATCAGCACGCCGGCGATGGCCGGCCCCACGAGCCGCCCGACGTTGTGCACCGTCGAAGCGAGCGCCTGCGCGTTGACGTAGTCCTGCGGCCTGGTCACCTCGGCCACGAACGCGTGTCGCGCGGGGTTGTCGAAGACCGTGACGAAGCCGAGCGCCAGCGAGAAGGCGAACACCACCCACAGCTGCACGGCGCCGACCAGCACGACCACGGCGAGCCCACCCGCGAGGATCATGCTGATGACCTGGGTCAGCATGATGAGCTTGCGCCGGTCGAGGCGGTCGACGACGGCGCCGCCCCACAGCCCGAGGAAGAGCACCGGCAGGAACTGCAGGGCCGCCGCGATCCCGACATCGACCGCCGATCCGCTCAGTTCGAGCACCAGCCAGTCCTGGGCGACCCGCTGCATCCAGGTGCCGATCGTGCTGACAGCGTGGCCGGTGATGAACAGCCGGTAGTTGCGGTGGTTCATCGCGCGCAGCGCTCTCGGCCACGTCGGTCGTCTCATCCGGGCTCCTCCGGTCACGGGCGGGCGCACGTCACCGCCGGCACACGTGCGCCGTAGCCGGAATGACACCGGTCATCGGGCGCTGCTGTCTCGCGTGATCACTGCGCGCCCGCGTTCTTGAGGAGCTCCTCGTAGGATCCCTCCCACTCCGGGCCGTTCTCGAGGAGTTCGCCGTCATCGACATACCGGACATCGACATGCTGCAGCGGGTCGTCCGCACCATCGGGCACGATCGCCGTGGTCAAGCCCTTCTCCGCCAGGAGCACCTGCCCCTCCTCGAGCATCCAGTCGGCGAACAGCGTGGCGGCCGCCGGGTGCTCGGCCTGCGCGATCAGCCCGACGCCGTTGGGACGCGCGAAGACCGGCTCGACCAGCGGTGCGTACTCGAGCGGGGCACCCGCCCGCTTCTGCTGCTCGACGATATAGGTGCAGTTCGACGCGGCGAGGTCGAACGCGCCCGACTGGTGCCGGTCCACCATCGCGATATGACCGTCGTACACCACTCCGCCGTCGGCGATGTCGGCGAAGAGCGCGTCGACCTCCTCCTGCGTCTTCCCCTGCTCCAGCCAGTAGGTGGAGAGGGCCATGTACCCCCGGCGCCGAGACGACGACCGGGGGTGACACATGCGGGTCAGATCGTGGCGATCGACGCGATCATCCCTTGTAGTTCGGGGCGTCCTCGAAGAAGTGGATGTTGTCGTAGCCGAGGTGCTTGAAGATGCGGTTCTCCGACTGGAAGAGACGCACCTCCTCACCATCGCCGGCGAAGATCTGCACCACGTGGTTCTGGGGCACGTAGATCGTGTCACCCTGGACGAAGTCGAAGCGCTTCGGCTCGAGCGCGATGCGCGCGTAGTACTTCTCCGCGATCTCGGCTTCGACCTCCCACATCAGGAAATGACCGCTGCCCTTGAGTGCGTAGAAGACCTCGTCGGCCATCTTCCAGTACTTGCCCGAGCGCGAGCCCGCGTCGATCTGCAGCTCGTACGAGTCGGTCGAGAAGATGCGGCCGTCCGTCTTCTCCTTCGAGGCGATGATGCGCTGGTTGCCGAGTGGCGTGACCTCCCAGGTCGTGTCCTCGACGCCGACGACCTTCTTGCGGTCGAGCACGCCGGGCGTCCAGATGCGGCCCCACTCCTCGCGCTCGCCGAACTCCTCCGGGCGGTCGATGGGGCCCGAGCGACCCTGCTGGATCAGGCCCATGAACATCCAGGTGCTCTTCGCCTTGACGACCAGCGCGACGGCCTTCTCGTCGTACGGGTTGAAGTGACGGTGCACCGAGTCGGTGTGCACGTAGACGAGGTCGTCCTTCTTCCAGTCGTAGCGCTGGTCGTCGTGGATCTCGTAGCCCTTGCCCTCGAGGATGTAGAAGGCCGCCTCGTTCTGGTGGCCATGCCCGTGGTTGGAGGACTGCGGCGGCAGCTCGACGAAGTGGACGTGGATCGTCTGGGTCAGGAACTCCTCGTCACCGGGCCCGATGCGCCACCAGGTCCGCGACTTCTCACTGTCACCGGAGTGACCGACCTTGGCGTCGTCGGTGACGTACTCGTCGTTTCGCACGCGGTTGTACGAGAGCTGCTGCTGGCGGAACTCATTCAGACCGTACGTTGCGGAATCCAGGCCGCGAACGAAGGTGCGCAACTTCTTTGCCATCTATTTCCTCCAATTGGGGAGAGGACCTCACCTGGCAGGAGCCACAGCACCTCGCCTATGAGGGGGAACGGTCTAAACAATAGCCTAAAGGCCCGGGGGGCGGCGAAGAAATCTCCACGGATCAGCCGCCGACGAGGTCGCGGTACTTGTCGTCCCAGAACTCGTAGTTCTCCGTCATCTCCTCCAGCGGCACCGCGACGGTCTCCATGCCGGCGATCGGGCTGTCGTCGCGCGGCACGGATCCGATCCGGTGCACGTCGGGCCACAGGTCCTGCCCATCCGACAGCATCCAGTCCATGAACAGGATCGCGGCCGCGGGGTGCTCTGCCGACGCGAGGATCCCCGCCCCGTTCGGACGGGTCACGACCGGAGCCACGACCTTCTCGCCGTGCTTCCATGCGACCGGGGCGCCCTGGTCGGCGGCGGTCCCGTCGACGTTGTGCTGGTAGATGGACAGGGCGATGTCGATCTTGCCCGACGCGAGCATGTCGCCCATCGCGCTGTGCCCCTTCTCGAACGTGCCGTTCGCGGCGAGCGCGGCCCACATCTCGTCGACCTCCGCCTCGCTCAGGCCCTGATCGAGGTAGTACCGCGACACGGCCGCGTACCAGTCGACGTCGCCGATCTCGAACGCGATCTTGCCCTTCCACTTCGGATCAGCGAACCCGGCGAGATCGTCCGGCAGCGTCGAGCCGTCGATGTTGTCCGTGTTCCACCCCACGACGAACGCGTTGACGTAGGTCGATGTCCAGCCGTCGAAGCGGCCCTCCTCGGGCACGGCGTCGCGGTACTCGCTCTCGTAGTCGGCGAACAGGCCGGCCTGGGCCATCACGTTGTTCTCGTTGAAGTTGTTGTCGACGACATCGACGTTCAGGCTGCCTGCGGCATTCTCCGACATGATCTTCTGCAGCACGGTCTCGGAGTTGGCGCGGGTCGCCTCGACCTCGATGTCGTACGCCTCCTCGAACGCCGCGATCATCGGATCCACGTCGGTGTTCGAGGTGTAGATGGTCAGCGCCCCCTCCTCCTCGGCGAGCTCCACGAGCCGGTCGGTGCGCTCCTGACCCGTCAGGCCCGCGATCTCGTCGAACACGGCCGCCTCGGTGTCGACCTCAGCCCCGGCCTGCACGGTGGGTGCTCCGCCGCAGCCCGCGAGCAGGATCGTGATGGTCGCCAGGCCGCTGGCGACCGCCGGCATCCGCTTGTTCATGGTGTCTCCTTCGATGTCGCCTGCAGAGGCTTCTGCGCCAGCACCGTGCTGGCCAGGGTGTCGAGCGTGAGCACCTCGGCGTACGTGGCGCCGAGGGTCTCAAGCGTGCCGTCGTGCGCCGGCCGCGCACGGTCGAAGCACGCATCCGCGATCACGATCGCATCGCGACCGCTCGAGGTCGCGTCGGTGGCCGTCGCGCGGATGCACGCGGACGTGAGCCCGCCGCAGATCACGACGGTGTCGATCCGCTCCCGCGTCAGGTAGACGGGCAGCGGCGTGGCGACGAACGGGCTCGCGCGCGTCTTCGCGAGCACCCACTCATCGTCGCGCGGCGCGATCGCCGCCGGGAAGTCGCCGAAGTCGTCCGGCACCGTGGTGCGCCCGGGTCCGCGCCGCGCGCTCGCGCGGCCGGTGAATCGCTGACCGTCCGTGTCGGCGCGGGTGAACACCACCGGCAGCCCTCGGTCGCGGAAGAGGCCGATGGCCGAGGCGATCGTCGGCATCGCCTCCCAGGCGCCCACCCCGGTGTCACCGGGCGACTCGGCCCCGGTGAAGCCATACGTGACGTCGACGACCAGGAGGGCGGGCCTCATGTCGCGTTCCACTTCTCCACGAGGTCGTCGAGCGACATCACGTCGGCGTACTTCATGCTCATGTCGAACAGGTTGTTGCAGTGCGCGAACCAGGATCGGTCGAAGCACGCGTCGTCGACCACGAACGTGCGGTAGCCGTTCGAGCACGCGTCGACCGTCGTCGCGCGGACGCACCCGGAGGTCGACACGCCGCACACGATGACCGACTCGATCCCCTCGCGCACGAGGTAGACCGACAGCGGGGTCTGGAAGAACGCGCTCGCCTTCGACTTCTCGAGCACCCACTCGCTCTCGAGAGGGGCGATGGCGTCGGGGAAGTCGCCGAAGTCCGCCGTCAGCTTGGTGCCCGTGCGCTCCTTCTTGGTCGCGTTGCCGGCGAACTGCTGGTCGTTCGCGCTCGAGCGCGTGTAGACGACCCGCGCCCCCTTGCTGCGGGCCAGCTCGATCAGACGGGCGATGGTCGGCATCGCCTCCCACGCGCGCGGACCCGCCGCGGTCGAGTACTCCCTGCTCGCCTCCTCCTGCGAGAGGCCCTCCGATCCGGTGAAGCCGAACGTGACGTCGACGACGATGAGCGCGGTCTTCCCACCGAGCTCCATCGCGCTCGCGCGCATCTTCGCGCGTTCGTCCTCCGGCACGTTCTCGAGCCAGCGCTTCATGAGCCCTCCTCGATGCCGAGCCCTGCGATCACCTGGTCGAGCGTGCGCACGTTCACCATGCGCGGGAACACCTTGCGCATGAAGAACTCGCGCTGCTCCTCGTAGCCGTGGCAGCAGTCCTCGACGACGGTCACCTGGAAGTCCTTGTCGCGCGCCGAGTACGCGGTGGACGCGATGCCGACGTGCGTGGATCCGCCGACGAGCAGGATCGTGTCGATGTCGCGACTGCGCAGCGACAGCTCGAGGTGCGTGCCGTGGAATGCATTCCAGCGGTGCTTGGGCACGTCGTAGTCGCCCGGCTGCGGCGCGAGCTCGGCAAGCACCTGGTACTGCACTGATCCGCTGTCGTACGGCGGGTGATGCTTCGCCGGGTGCTCCGTCGTCCACGGGCGGAAGGAGGCGTCGGTGTCGGCGATGCTGCGCGCGAAGTCGGCGCCGTCGATGCGGTGGTCGGCGCGCGCGTAGAAGATGGGCACGCCGACCGTGCGGCAGGCCGCGATCAGCCGCGCGGTGGTCTTCTGGGTTCCGGCCGCTTCGATCGGCGCGCGGTACGCCTCGAGCATGTCGAAGACGATCAGGCCCGTGCGCTGCGGGTCGTAGGTCGTGGGCGGCACTGCGGGTCGTTGCATGTTCTCTCTCTCTGCCTCAGGACGGAGCCGGGCGCGCGGTGCGCGGAGCCCGCCTCCGTCCTGCGTCGATCACCGTCCGGTGACCTCGGCGTACAGCTGCTCGTAGTGGTCGTACTGCTCCACGAGCTCGCTGGGGTCGACGAACAGGGTCTCGACACCCTGCAGGCCGTCGTCCGCCTCCGCCTCGAGCGACGATCGCAGGCCCGCCTCGCGGAGCACCTCCTGTCCATCCGTGAGGATCCACATGTAGAAGAGGTAGGCAGCCGCGGGGTGGGGCGCGCTGTTCAGCAGCGCGACGCCGTTCGGCCGCTGCACCACGGGCTCGACGAGCGGCTCGTAATCGAGCGGAGCGCCCGTCGCCGCGATGCCTGCGGTCTGGTAGTCGTACGTCGACATCGCGACCGCGTACTGCCCGGCCGCGAGCTGGTCCATCTGCGTGGCGTGACCGTCGACCATGACCGAGTTGGCGGCGATGCCCTTGAAGATCTCCATCACCTCGTCCTCGCTCATGCCCTGCTCGAGATAGTGCTCGTACAGGGCCATGAACCAGTCGACCTCGTTGATCTCCATCGAGAGCATGCCCTCGTACTCCGCGCCGATGCGCTCGGTCACCTCGGCCGTGCGGCGGCCCGGCGCCAGCAGGGGCGGCCTGCTGTACTTCAGGTCGAAGACCGCCGGCCCGTAGGGGCGGCTCTGCTCCTGCGTCTCGTAGATGCCGCGGAAGCCCTTGGTCACCACCAGGCCGACCGTCGCCCCCTTCTCCTCCAGCAGCGCGTTGGTCGCGACCGTCGTGCCGTGGCAGAAGAAGACGATGTCGCTGGCCTTCACGCCGTCCTTCGCCAGCACGTCCAAGCCGTCGAGGATGGCCCGCCCTGGGTCGTCCGGTGTCGAAGGCACCTTCAGCACGCGGTGCTCGCCGGTCTCCTCGTTCAACAGCACGAAGTCGGAGAACGTGCCCCCGGTATCGACTGTCAGGCGGTAGTTCGGCATCGGCCACCTTCCATCATCGTTGACTGTGGTCAGTCAATAGGATGGTCAGGCCTCGGTCAAGTATTTTTCTCGAACGTGCTGCTACGATCTATCGACAAGGCAGATGAGTCCTTCACAGGAGATCGTGCACGAACGCACCCAGCTGCTCGAGGTTGCGGCACTCGACCATCTCGATGAGTTGCGCGTACTGATGCGCGGCCGAGTCGCCGATCCCCCAGTCCTGCCGCGGCTCCGGGTTGAGCCAGAATGCGTGCTTGACCTTGCCGACCATCGCTTCGACGGCCTCCTCGCCGAGCGCCGAGTAGTTCGACCGCGCGTCCCCCAGCACGAGCAGCGTCGTCTTCGCCCCGAGGGCGTCGGCGTGCTCGGCCACGAAGCGCTCGAACACCTTCCCGTAGTCGCTGCGCCCAGCAAGCAGCGCCTCCCGGGTGCTGCCGGCGAGTTCGGCCATCACCTCCGCCGCGTCGGCGCCGGGGCGGAACCGGTCGGTCACCTCGGCGATCCCGTCGACGAAGGTGAAAGCGCGCAGACCATGGAACACCTCGCGCAGGGCGAACACGAACATCAGCGTGAAGTGCGCGAAGTCGGCGACCGACCCGCTGATGTCGCACAGCACCACGAGATCCGTGCGGTGCGGGCGCTTCGGCCGGTGGTGGGTCGTCAAGGGCACGCCACCCGTCCCCATCGCGGCGCGGATCGTGCGCCGGAAGTGCAGCGGGCCACCGCCGAGCGCGCGTCTCTCGCGCGCGAGCCGGGTCGCCAGGCGGCGCGCGAGCGGCTGGATCTCGCGTCGCATCGCCACCAGGTCGGCATGACGCGCCGCCGAGAAGGCCAGCCTGTCGAGCACCGGCCGCACGGTCTCGGTCGCCCGCCGCTCGGACGACTGCCGCTCGTTCCGGCGGCGGTCGATGTCGTCGCTGACCGCCTGGATGAACCGTGACATGCGCCGTTGCGCGAGCGTGTCGGCAACCGAGGCGTCCGTGCCCTCGCTGAGCAGCCGCTCGATCAGGCGGTTCACGACCCCCTGCACGTCGAGGCGCTGCAGCGTCTCGTACATCGACCAGCTGGGCGCCCCATCCGCACGGTTCGGGTCGCTCCCGAAGCGACCCACCGCGTCGGCCGCGAGCTGCCGCAGCAGCTGATCATCGAGGTCCGAGTCGCGCAGCGCCCGCTCGATGCGGCGGCGCATGGTCTCGAGCACGTCGAGGTTGTCGCCCACGGGCGTGTCGAGCTCGCCCTCCGGCGTCGGCATGCCGCGAGCGCCGTCGCCGACGCGGCGCGGGAAGTAGATGTCGAAGAGCGCGTCGAACGTCGGCCGCTGCAGCTGCCGCTTCACGATGGTCGCGGCGTAGGCCTCGCGTACCGTGTCGCGGTCGCGAAGCGACACGAGCGAGAGCGCCGCGATCGCGTCGAGATCCTCGGTCATCGAGACCGGCACGCCGGCCCTGCGCAATGCGTCGACGAATTCGAGGTGCCGCTCGAGGAGAGCCATCAGCGCGATCGCTTCATCAGCGCGACGTCACGAGTTCGCGGCGCGCACGATCCTGATCCGACACGTGCTTGAGCACCGCGCCGAGCGTCTGCATGATGGCGTCCTCGTCGAGCGTGTCGAGCTCGAGGGCGATCAGCGTGCGCGCCCAGTCGACCGACTCGGCGATCGATGGAGCCTTGCGCAGCTCGAGCTGCCGCAGGCGCGCGACCGCATCGACCACCTGCTCGGCCAGCCGCTCGCCGATCTCGGGAACGTGGCTCAGCAGGATCTCCCGCTCGCGCTGCGGGCCCGGGTAGCCGAGGTGCAGGTAGAGACAGCGGCGCTTGAGCGCCTCCGACAGCTCGCGCGCCGCGTTGGATGTGAGCACCACGAGCGGTCGCTGCACCGCCGTGATGGTGCCGAGCTCGGGCACCGTGACCTGGAAGTCGCCGAGCACCTCGAGCAGCAGGCCCTCGACCTCGACGTCGGTCTTGTCGACCTCGTCGATCAGCAGCACGGTCGGGCCCTCACGTCGGATGGCCGAGAGCAGCGGACGCTCGAGCAGGAAGCTCTCGCTGAAGATGTCGTCCTGCGTCGCGTCCCAGGACTGCTCCCCCGCGGCCTGGATGCGCAGCAGCTGCTTCTTGTAGTTCCACTCGTACAGGGCGCGGGCCTCATCGAGCCCCTCGTAGCACTGCAGGCGGATCAGCTCGGCGCCGGCGGCGCGAGCGATCGCCTTGGCGAGCTCGGTCTTGCCGACGCCCGCCGGGCCCTCGACGAGCACCGGCTTGCCGAGCGCATCGGCGAGGAAGACCGTGGTGGCCGCCACCTCGTCGGCGAGATAGCCGGCCGCGCCCAGCGCGTCGACCACGTGCTCCGCAGAGCGGAACCATGACGTCCGTGTCATAACTGCACCTTCCAGACGGAGACCTCATCGACGAGCCGGATGCCGCGAGACGCCGGCCGACGCACGCGGCCGGCGTCTTGCCCGTTCGTGGCCGCGAACGCTGAGCGCGGGTCAGCCCCCCACCAGCGCGCGGTACTTCTCGTCCCAGTACTCGAGGTTGTCCAGCATCTCATCCTCCGGAACCGAGATCGTCTCGATGCCCGCGAGCGAGTCCTCGGCCGACTCGACCGAGCCGACGCGGTAGTCCGACACGATCGCCTCCTGGCCCTTGGTCAGCAGGAAGTCCATGAACAGCATCGCGGCCGCGGGGTGCTGCGCACCGGCCATCAGGCCGGCGCCGTTCGGGCGGATGACGACCGGGGTGACATGCTTGTCGCCATCCTGCCACGCGACGGGGGCGCCGTCCTCGGCGGCCGCGCCGTCGATGGTGTGCTGGTAGATCGAGAGCGTGATCTTCAGCTTGCCGGCGGCAAGCAGGTCGCCCATCGCGCTGTGGCCCTTCTCGACGGAGGCGTTGGCCGCGATGCCCTCCCACATCGCGTCGACCTCCTCCTGGCTCATCCCCTGGTCGAGGTAGTATTGGGTGACGGCGGCGTACCAGTCGACGTCGCCGATCTCGAGGGTGATGAGACCTTTCCACTTCGGGTCGGCGAAGTCCTTGATCTCCGCGGGGAGCTCGGCCGGGTCGACCGAGTCGGTGTTCCAGCCGACGACGAAGGCGTTGAAGCGGTCGGCGGTCCAGCCGTCCATCTGACCCTCCTCGCGTACCGCATCGCGGTACTCGCTCTCGTACTCGTAGAAGAAGCCCTGCTGGTGCAGGATGTTCAGCTCACCCGAATTCGTCTCGACGAGGTCGACGCTGGTCTGTCCCGACTTGCCTTCGGCGACCAGCTTCTGCAGCACCGTCTCCGAGTTGCCTCGCGTCGGCTGCACGTCGATGTCGTACTCCGCCTCGAACGCCTCGACGATCGAGTCCATGTCGGTGTTCGACGTGTAGAGGTTGAGCCGGCCTTCCTCCTCAGCCAGTTCCACGAGACGGTCGTGACGCTCCTGACCTTCGAGAGCGTTGATCTCGTCGTAGATGGCCGTTGCCGCCGTCTTCTCTGAACCGCCCGCGGCCGCGCCGGCGGCGACGCCGGCACCTCCGCAACCGGTGAGGACGAGGGCGAGCGCTGCCGCGCCGACCAGACCCAGGATGGGCTTTCGCATGTCATCTCCCTTGATGAGTGTGATTGCAGTGTGAGAGGGACGATCATCCGACAGGTGTCGGATGATCGAGTCAGACGGTCGCCATGGCCTCTCGGCCGAGCGCCGCCGACGTCGGGAACACCAGTGACTTGATCACCACCGGCACAGCGCCCGTGGCGGGCAGCAGCTCGCCGACATCGATGAAGTCGAACGCCTGAAGGTCGAGACCGTCGATCGAGATCACAGGGCGCGGAGCGTCGAGCTCCTCGTTGATGTGGATGCCGACCAGACCGCCCACGTCGCCGTCGCCGACGAGCACCAGCGGCTGACCGGCCGCGAGATGGTCCGCCATGCCCGCGACCACGCCGCGACAGAACGCATCGAGGCGGCCGAAGGTGGCCAGTCCTCGCCAGCGGTAGCACAGCGCGATGGGCTGATCCTGGGGCATTTCGGCGAAGTGCGTCAGGCCGGCCCGCACGGCTCCGGCGATGGCGAGGGCGTCGAGCTCCTCGGCGTCGAGCGGCAGGTGCGGCATGAGCACCGGCACGTTGCGCACGGGCAGCAGCGATGTCGGCTCCACGAAGATCGTGGTGCCGCTCACCTGCACGGTGTACTGCGAGGCGCCGACCACAGTCGCGCGGATCCCCTGCTCCGCCGCCTCCAGCCGCGGGTCCCAGCCGTCGACGCGCGCACGGATCGCGGCCGCCAGGCGCGGGCCGAGGTCACCGTGATCCACACTGTCACGGCCGTATACGTACTCGGCGACGCCACCCGAGAACGAGAACGTGTCGGGCAGGGCGCCGGCCGGCAGCGGATCGAGGCGCAGCAGGGCGGCGGTCTCGGGAGCGGTGACGCCGGGCTGCATGGCTGCGAACACGTGGTCGGCCATGCGCTCGACGAGACGACTGAGCCCGCCCGCCTCGGGGACCTCGCCGAGCGCGAGCCCGAGGCCGACCTCGTCCGCCAGCCGACGTGCGGCCTCCTCGACGCGCACGACGCGCCCTTCGGCGTCGAAGGCCACGATGCGCGCGCCGACGTCGATGGCAGTCAGCGCGATCACCTCGCCGGACTCGCAGAGGGCGATCTTCGACGTGCCGCCGCCGATGTCGACGTTCATCGTCCGACCCTGATCCCTCGAGCGATCCACCGCGCCCGATCCGTAGGCCGACAGCTGCGTCTCGAGGGCGTCGCCGGCGCTCACCGACACGAAGCGACCGGCGAGTTCGCTGAAGACGTCGGCGATGATCCGCGAGTTGGTGCGGCGCACGGCCACGCCGGTCATGATCAGCGCGCCGGTGTCGATCTCGTCGGGGGTGACGCCCGCCGCAGCGTACTGGCGCTCGAAGAAGGCCGCGAGCGCGTCGCGATCCAGTGTCTCCGGATCGCTGTACGGCGTCAGAAGCACCTCCGACTCGTGCGTCACCTCGCGTCGCGTGACGATGTAGCGGTTGTCGCGGCGCTCGAGCACGATCCGCGAGAGCACCATGTGCGTCGTGGAGGATCCGATGTCCACGCCCACGCTGACGAGACGGATCTCGTCCTCCTCCTCGACCATCGAACCGGATCCGGAGAAGAACCTGCCCCCCTCGTGGTCGAGGGGCGTCAGCGCCGAGGGGTCACTGAATCCCATCGGCCATCCGCCGGCTCCGCACGTCCCACTCGACATCGGCGGGTTGCTCGAACCACTCGTCCTTCATGCGCGACTCGACGCCGTTCTCCGCCAGCTGCGCCTCGTACTCGGCGCGGATGTGCGGATCCTCCTGCCAGTAGGCGATCGCGGTGCCACCCTCGTGCAGCTCGCGGGCGGTGTAGTCCGTGTGCTTCGATCCCGGCGCGCCGGGGTCGCGACCCGGGTTGTGCGGGCCGAACCACGCTGTGAGGCGGAACGGGTCCTTGGAGACCGAGAAGTGCTGGTGGTACCAGCGCTGCCCGCCCGGTGCCGCGGTGATGAAGCCGAAGGGCTCGTAGTCGAGGCGCTGCACCTGGTCGCCGTTGCCGTCGAGCCACGGGGTGGGGCCGAGGTGCTCGGGCCACGTGTAGGTGTATCCCTTGCCCTTGAGGCAGATCAGGATGGCGGCCGAGGTGTGCGCATGCGCCTTCGAGTAGCGGCCGTTCTCGTGCTGACCGATCCAGAAGTAGAACTGGTTCCTGGTCATGTACGGCTCGACGCGGCGGTAGCCGGGCGAGCGGCGGTTGTCGAGCGGCAGATCGCAGTTGACCGCGTCGGGGATGAAGTTGGTGCGGCGCATGGCGAGACCTCGCACCGGGTCGGCCTCGATCTCCTCGTTGTAGGCGTAGAAGTCGTCTGCGCCGCTGAAACGGTCGCGGAACACGAACGGGTTGTTGTAGACGGCCTCGACGTTGTTCAGCTGGTTCAGCACGTTCGGCGCGGTGTTGCCGCCCATCAGGAGAGCCGGCTTCGAGGTGGCGTTGACGATGCGGAACCACGCGTTGATCGGGATCGAGAACATCGACCCCTTCTGCCACTCGAAGGTGTGCTTGTTGACGTCACCCTCCTGCCACACCTCGACGGTGCCGCGCCCCTCCACGACGAGGTAGATCTCCTCGAACATGTGCTTCTCGGGGTTGAGCGCGCCGCCGGCCGGCACCTCGACCACGAAGTGACCCCACTTGGTCTCGGTTCCGTAGGTCTGGATGTAGCTCCCGCGACCGCCCTTGCGAGCCCAGTCCTCGCGAGGCAGGTCCGCGACGGTGCGCACGCCCAGGCCACGGAAGACGGGGATGCCCTCGGACTCCATGAAGAGGTCGTAGGGCGTGGGCTTCTTGGTGAAATCACCGAAGCCGGCGCGCGTCTGCTGACCCGCCGGCTCCTGCCAGGCGATCTTCTTCTCGTCGTCGGACATGATTCAGCCTCCAAGCGGCACGGGGACGTCGATGGAGTGGCGCTGCGTCTCTGCAGTCGAAGCTGTCGGAGCAACGTCGCTCAATATGAACGTTATACCCTTTGCAAGCATACGGCGACCGGTCGCCGCCGGTCCCAGACGTCGGAGGTTCTGAAAGGCTGGGTGGTGTGATGCGCGATCGGTTCCTCCCTCCTCGGCTCCCGCCTGTCGATCACGGGCCCGTGCGCCGCATGGACCCTGCCCGCGAAGATTCCCCGGAGCGGCTGGTGCCATGACACGGGACTATCCCGGCGCGGAGGCCTCATCCGTCGATGTCGTGGGCCATTCCGAACTGCACAGCCAGAACGCAGACGGCGCGCTGGCGGCGGCCCTCGAGGCGCTGCGAGGCATGGGCGAGAGGATCACGTCGCCCCGCGTCGCCGTGCTGCGCGTGCTCGCGGCCGAACACGCACACCTCACTGCGGAGCAGGTCGGAGGTGCGCTCCCCGACGTCCACCGGGCGACGGTGTTCCGCACGCTCGACAAGCTCGCTGCGCTGGGCCTCGTCTCCGCATCGCGCATGGACGAGGGCACGGGCTATCACCTGGCCGTCGTCGCTGCCCGACACGACCACCTCCACGCGCGATGCCAGCAGTGCGGCCGCGTCGAGGCGCTCCCCCGCGAGGCGTTTCGTGAGGCCCGCGATCA
This sequence comes from Microbacterium sp. MEC084, assembly GCF_004514465.2. Taxonomy (NCBI): domain Bacteria; kingdom Bacillati; phylum Actinomycetota; class Actinomycetes; order Micrococcales; family Microbacteriaceae; genus Microbacterium; species Microbacterium sp. MEC084. The sequence goes on from NZ_MYFP02000013.1 coordinate 39,228, forward strand.
TGTGGCCGACGAGACCGCGTTCCGGGTGAATCTGCGCGCCTCCGTGCTGGTGGGCATCTGCGCGGCGTGTGCCGCGTCGAGATGACGCCGTGCCGAACGCAGAGCCGGCGGCGGACTGCGAACCTGGAGTCACAGCATGCGGTTCAGAGGTCACACTCGCTGCGGATCGCGCGCCGCCGAACGCACGGCGGGCGCCGGCGACCTCGGGGTCAGGCGTTGATGTCGTCCATCGCCACGATCCGGTCGGCTACGCGGTCCAGCAGGGCCCGGTCGTGCGAGATCGCCAGCACGCCGATTCCGTCGCGGCGCACGCCGTCGAGCAGGATCTGCCAGATCTGCGCCTGCGTGATCGGATCGAGGCTCGCGGTGATCTCGTCTGCGATCACGTGGCGAGGCTTCGCCAGCAGCGCGCGCGCCAGGTTCACGCGCTGCAGCTGGCCGCCGCTCAACTCGTGCGAGAACGCGTCGAGCCATTCGGATCGCACCAGCCGGGTGCGCAGCACCTCGTCGAGGTCGGACCCGCCCTCGGCGAGCACCTCGCGGATCTTCCATCGCGGGTTCATCGCGCGCCCCGAGTGCTGCAGCACGAGCTGCGTCGGGCGCGCGCGTCCGGTGGCGGGTGGCCCGCTGACCTCGCCGCGGTCGGGCTTGTGCCAGCCGGCGAGCACCTTGCCGAGCGTGCTCTTGCCGCAGCCGCTCGGCCCCCACAGCGCGACGACCTCACCCGGTTCGATCGCGATGCTCGCGCCGCGCAGCACCTGCTCGCCGTCGTAGCCGAACCACAGGTCGGTGCCGCGCAGCGGCTCGTCGGCCGGTGCCGTCATGCGGCGCGCCCGAGGCTGACACCCGCGAGGGAGCGACGCCCGGGAAGCGCGAAGTCCTGCTGCGGCAGAGCGCGCCACAGTTCGCGCGAGTACGGGTGCGCCAGCCGCGATCCGTCGCCGGAGAACTGCTCGGGCGACGCCGACTCGATGGTGCGCCCGCGGCGCACGACCACGACGCGGTCCGCGACCGGCAGGGCGATCGAGATGTCGTGGCTGACGAGCACCACGGCGGATCCCGCGTCAGCGAGCGAGCGGATGTCGTCGATCACCTCGGCGGCGCTCGCCGGGTCGAGTCCCGGCGTGGGCTCATCGGCGAAGATCAGCTCGGGCTCACCCAGCGTCGCCATCGCGAACAGCACGCGGCGGGCCATTCCGCCCGAGAGCTCGTGCGGGAAGAGCCGGTCGACGCGCGCGGCCAGGCCCCGGCGCTCGAGGGCGGCCCGGGCGGCGGAATCCGGATCGGGCAGGCCCGCCAGACGGGCGGCGCGCGCCACCTGGGCGCCCACACGCATGAGCGGGTCCAGGTGCGCGGGCGACTGCGGCAGCAGCGCCATCCGCCGGCCGGCGAGCGCACGGCGCTCCCCCGCGTCGACCGCCCGCCCCCGGAATCGCACGGATCCCGACTCGTGTGCGTTGAGCGGCAGCAGGCCCATCACGGCGAGGCCGACGAGGCTCTTGCCGGCCCCGCTCGCGCCGATCACGGCGACGACCTCCCCCGCCCCGACGTCGAGTGACATGTCGACGACGGGCGTGACGGTGCGCCGCCGCAGGCCCCTGCCGTACTGACTGAACGAGATCTGCAGGTGCTCGACGTCGAGGACGGCGGTGTCGGTGAGGGAAGCGCTCATAGGTGGTAGCTCCTCGGATCGGTGACGGAACGGAGGTTCTCGCCGGTGGAGTCGATCAGCTTGACGATGGCCAGCAGGCACACGCCGGGCAGCACGGCCAGCCACCACATGCCCGCCGACAGCAGCGTCATCGACTCGGCGAGGATGTTGCCGATGGCGGGCTGCGTGGCGTCGATCCCGAATCCGAGGAACGACAGCGCGGCCTCGTGCAGGATGGCGTGGGGGAAGACGAGCACGGTGCCCACCAGGAAGTGGGGCAGCAGGTGGGGCGCCAGGTGGCGCCGGATCACCGTCAGCCGCGGCGTGCCGAGCCCGCGCGAGACCGAGACGAAATCCGACGCGATCACCTGCTTGGCCTGCGTGCGCAGCACGCGGGTGAGCGTCGGCCAGTGGCTGAGACCGACGGCGAGGATGACGGCGTGGGTGCCGCCGCCCATCGCGAACGCGATGAGGATCAGCAGCACGAGGTGCGGCAGAGCCAGGACGAAGTCGACGAGCCAGTCGACCGCGGTCGCGACCGACCGGCCGAGAGAGACCGCGGCAGCCGCGAGGGTCAACGCGATGATGCTCGACATCAGCGCGGCCGTCGTGCCGACGACGAGACTCAGCCGCAGGCCGACGAGCGTGCGCGCGAGCATGTCGCGGCCGAGCCGGTCGGTGCCGAACCAGTGCTCCCACGACGGCGCCTGGTTGACCGCGTCGAGGTGCGTGGTGTCGGCGGCCTGCTGCGCGAAGCCGCTGGCGATGATCACGGCCGCGACGACGATGACGCCCACGCAGAGGTGAAGCAGCACGCGGAAGCGGCGATCCCTCAGCCCACGTCCGGAAGGCGCGACGGCGACGGCCTGGGTGTCGGTCATGGTCATCGCGGCTCCACCAGCTTCACGCGCGGGTCGATCAGGCGGTGCGCGATGTCTCCGAGCAGGTTGCCGACGAAGACGAACACGGTGGTGAACAGGGCGATCCCGAGGAGCAGCGGCACGTCCTGACGCAGCGCGGCCGTGGTCGTGGCCTGTCCCAGACCGGGATACGCGAACACCTGCTCGGCGAGCACGGCGCCGCCGAACAGCTCGCCGAACGACGCGAACGACAGGATCACCGCCGGCACGCTCGCGCCCCGCAGAATCCGGTGACGGATCAGCCCCCAGCCGCGCTCACCCTGTGCGCGGGCGAACGCGATGTGTTCGCTGCCGAGCAGTTCGATCACGGCCTGCCGGGTATGCATCACGATCGGCGCGACGCCTACGAGGCTGAGTGTCAGGGCGGGCAGGATCAGGTGCTGCAGGCGCTGCAGCACGGTGACGTCGCCCGCGAGCACCCCGACCGGCGCCGCGCAGCACGCGGGCGCGACCTGCAGCCAGACGGCGAACACGTACAGCAGCAGCAGACCGACCCAGAAGGTCGGCGCCGAGGCGAGCGTGTACGACCACCAGGTGAGCACGCGGTCGATCCAGCGCCCGCGGTTGAGGCCCGCCGCGACACCCATCGCGAAGCCCAGGACCCCCGAGAGCAGCCACGCGGCCCCCAGCAGCACAAGGCTCACAGCGAAGCGGTCGCCGATCACCTGCGCGACGGGCTGATTGAACACGATCGACGTGCCGAGTTCGCCCTGCACGACGTGGCCGAGCCAGGCGAAGAACCGCTCGACGGGCGGGCGATCGAAGCCCCATGCCTCGGCGATCTGCGCGCGCTGCTCGGGCCCGATCTTCGCCGTCTCGGCCCCGATGTAGGCCTGCACCGGGTCGACGGGTGACGCCATCATCAGGCTGAAGGAGGCGACCGCGACCGCCCCCAGCAGCAGCACGAGTCGGACGAGACGACGCCCCGCGAATGCGAACCAGGGCATCTGCATCCGCCCAGGCCGGACGCCCGGATTCTGTGCCGCCGCCATCCGGCTCATGCCGCGACGGCCCTCTCGCCGCGGGCGTGCGTCAGCACGTCCACTTCCACGATTCGATGCCCGCCGTGATCGGCCAGCCGTGCCCGTGTGGCTCGGTCTGCGGGGTGCCGAGGTCGAGGCACTCGCTGACGTAATAGGTGTGGTCGACATTCACCAGCCACGCCCAGGCCGCGTCGCCCTTGGCCGTGAAGCCGTTGCCCGCGCTGTCGAGCTGGGCGGCCTTCCACTCCTCGTTGGCGGCCTCGGGGTCAGTGCTGCTCATTGCCGCATCGAGGTGCGCCTGTACGGCGGGGTTGTCGTAGAAGCCGGGGTTCCAGCTCTCGATGCCCGCGAGATGCGCGCTGTAGAGGTTGTACATCTCGGTCGGGTCATGCGCGCCCCAGCCGAACAGCACCGCGTCGGCGTGCTGGCGCTGGTAGATCTCGTCCCACGTGGCGCTCACGACCTCGATGTCGATGCCGAGCGGGCGGATCTGGTCGGCGAACGCGAGCGCGATGCCCTCGCGCACCGAGTCGCCCGCGGGGTAGAGGAGCTCGAATCGCGCGGTGATGCCGCCCTTCTCGCGGATCCCGTCGTCATCCGAATCGATCCAGCCGGCCTCCTCGAGCATGGCCCTGGCCTCGTCCGGGCGGTTGTCCTCGATCGCCGAGTCGGGGTTGTGCCAGGGCGCGCCGTCCACAGGGCCGCTCGCGGGCGATCCGTATCCGTTCAGCACTCCGTCGACCAGGCTCTGGCGGTCGGCACCGATGTTGAGGGCGCGTCGCACGGCGAGGTCGGAGGTGACGTCGTTGCCGATCGGCGCACCGGCGTCGGTCGTCTTACCCTCGTCCGGCACGGTCGGCAGGCTCACTCCGCGGTTGTCGATGGAGGGCACGTCCACGAGCTTCATGCCCGCGATGTCGCCGGTGACGAGCGACGAGGACACGCCTGCCATGTCGAGCTCGCCGGCGCGCGCCGAGGCGAGGGTGCCGTCCTCGTCGGTGAAGACGAACACGATCCGCTCGAACTCGGGTTTGGTGCCGTAGTAGTTCTCGTTGCGCTCCACGATGAGCTGCTGACCCTGGTCCCATTGCACGAGCGTGAACGGGCCCGATCCGATCGGGTGCTGCGCGTAGCCGTCTGCCTCGTGCGCGGTCTTCGGCACGATCCCGAGCGACGTGAGGCGGTAGACGAAGGTGCTCTGCGGCTTCTCGAGCGTCATCACGACCGTCTGATCGTCGACGGCCTGGGCGTCGGCGAGGCCCGCCACGGAGGTCAGGCCGGGACTCTCCTTCGCGGTGAGGAAGGTGTAGGCGACGTCGTCGGCGGTGACCGGCGTCCCGTCGGAGAAGTGGGCGTCGTCGCGCAGGTGCAGCGTCCACGTGAGCCCGTCCTCGCTCACCTCATAGTCGGTGGCGAGGTCGCTCACGATGTTCATGCCGGCATCGAGCTTCAGCAGCGTCGACTGGAACAGCGGAGATCCGTACCGGCCCCAGCCGAGCGTGGGGTCGAAGCCATCTTCAGGCTCGCCCCCGATGGCGAGGCGCAGCTCAGATCCCGCGTGCTCGGCCGTGGCGCCGCCCCCGGAGCCCGAGGCGCAACCGGTGACGCCGAGGACCATCAGGGCGGTGACCGCGAGCGCGGCGAGGGCTGGTCTGCGCATGGATTTCCTCACGACGACGGGATGGAATCGGCCGCGGGCGCACGGGTCTCGCTCGAGCCTTCCTGAAGGCTAGACGCGATTCAGTCGCAAGACAAGCGAAAAACTAAACATCAGACCAAAACAGGGCCACGCGTGCCAGAATCTACGCCAGGGCACGTGCCCAGGGCCGGGCACCCGGAGCGGGACCCAACGGAGATCCAGGTCGATCGCAGCGTCGCGATGGGGAGAATGCATGGATTCACGACAGCTTCGCTATTTTTCGGTCTTGGCAGAGACCTGCCACTTCGGGCACGCCGCCCAGACATTGCACGTGACGCCCTCCGCGCTGTCTCAGGCCATGCGCCAATTGGAGGCCGAGCTCAACGTGGTGCTCTTCCACCGCACGACTCGACGGGTCACACTGACCCCGGCGGGACTCTGGCTGCAGGAGGAGGCTGCGCAGATCCTGAGCAGGCTGCATGGGGCCACGCTGGCGATCCGGCGATTCTCCACGGGCGCGGCCGGCAAGCTGGGTCTCGGGTTCACCGGGACGTCGGGCTTCGCCTACCTCCCACGGATGGCCCAGACACTCAGGACGGCGCTCACGGGGGTCGACCTGTCATTCCGAGTGGAGATGCTCACGCCACAGCAGTGTGAGCACTGCGCACGGGCGCGCTCGACATCGGGCTCCTGCGCCCTCCCGCCGTGGGTTCGGACCTCGCGACGGTCCCGTTCGCCAAGGAGCCGCTGCTCCTGGCATTCCCGGCCGCTCATCCCCTGGCTCATCAGCCGAACCTGAGATTGCGCGACCTGAAGGACGAGGCGTGGATCGCCTACCGAGCGAAGCATTCGCTCATCAATGCCGCCGCCACCAGGCTGTGCCGGGACGCCGGCTTCGAGCCGAAGCGAGCGCACCTCTGCTGGGAGACGACCGTGATCATGGCATTGGTCGCGGCCGGCATGGGGATCGCGATGGTGCCCGGTGGCGCACAGTCCTTCGCGCTGCGGGGCATCACCCTCCGCGAGGTCCCCGACGCGCCCCCGCTGGAACTCGTCCTCGCCTACCGGGCGGACATCACCAACCCCGCCGTCGAACCCGCTGTGCGTCTGCTCAGCGACCTCGCCGCCCGCGAAGATGAGCTGCTCCTGACCTGAGCCGGCTTCACGGGACTGACCCGGCGGTGAAGGAGCACCGCCGGGTCAGTCCGCCACGCCGCCCACGTGGCGGCAACCCGCGAACCGAGGTGAAGGAGCACCATCGGGTCGCGAGCGGTCTCCGGTGCCGCGCGATCTCCCAGAGATCATCCGGCCTCATCTCCAGGCGAAGTCCGGATCCGTGTACACCTCGTCAGGCATCAGCGTCTTGAGCCCGCGTTGCCCGAGTTCGCTCTCGAACATGGCTCTGATCGACGGGTCCTCGTCGACGTACTCGACCTGATCATTTTTGTTGACGACCTTCTCGGTATACCCATTGAGCTGAATCGGCGGGTGAATGGCCAGATACCGCGCAGGTTCGGCGCCCACGTTGAAGTGCTGGTGGAACCACCGGTTCGGGGGCACGAACATCGACCCCTCCTGCCAGCGCACTACGACCTTCTCCTCGCCCTCCTTCCACATCAGCGAGTACCCCTCACCCTTCGGGATCAGGATCGCGCGACCGGGGCCGTGACGGTGCCCCTTCTTGTATGTCCTGGGAGCGAAGACCGACATGTGGGCGCTCATGTCCGTCCCCGCGAACTGGATCCGAACGGTCCGGCTTCATGGTGGGTCCGCCACCGCTGTGCCCCAGAAGGACGACCTTCTGGATGCCAGGAAAGTCACGCAGGTACTCGATGCCCTGCTTGACGGCCAGCGCGTTGTCTTCCCACGGCGCGCAGGCTGCTTCGTTGTTGTCGCACACGGGGTTCATTCCCAGCACCACGAAGCCACGCGCCGGCAGCTCCCCGGTGCTGATGTGCGACATGTAGTTCGAGTTGCGGTGCATTGCGATGACGGCGACTGAAGGATCCGGGTGCGCCGACGCATCCGGGTAGTAGAGCGCGCCCTTCACCGCACTGGGCGAGAACTGCACGAACGTGGGCGCGGGTGGGCCGTCGTCAGCGACCATGCCGGCGACGGTCTGAGCCGGCGCCTTCTGCGCGCTGAGGGTGTGAGCACCCAGGACGGTCGCTGCGATCAAGGCGACCGACGCCGCGCCGGATACGAAACGATGTCTCAGCAATGGGGACCTCCTTGTTCCCTTCGTCGGATATCTCAGGCCGGGCTATGAGCGACCTGGGCGGCAGTCCGCTCCCCGGGGCGCGGCTCAGCCGCCCACGAGCTCGCGGTACTTGTCGTCCCAGTACTCGAAGTCCTCGGTCGCGACCTCGAGCGGCATCGGGATCGTCTCGACTCCCGCGATCCAGCTGTCCTCACGCGGGACGGATCCGACACGAAAGTTGTCGTGCATGATCTGCTGTCCCTGCTCACCGAGCATGAAGTCCATGAACAGCATCGCCGCCGCCGGGTGCTCGGCGGCCTTCAGGACGCCAGCCCCGGTCGGGCTGATCACGACGGGGCCGACGTGCCCGCCGCCCTCTCTCTTCCACTGCACAGGTGCGCCGAGCTCCTCGGAGGCACCGTCGAGCGTGTGCTGGTAGATCGACAGGGCGATCTGCAGCTTGCCGGCCGCGAGCATGTCGCCCATCGCGCTGTGGCCCTTCTCGACCGACGCGTTCTCGGCGATGCCGGCCCACATCCCGTCGACCTCGGCCTCGCTCATGCCCTGGTCGAGGTAGTGCTTCGACACGGCCGCGAACCAGTCGGTGTCGTTCATCTCGAGCGCGACGCGCCCGTCCCACGTCGACTCGGCGAAGTCCTTGATCTCGGATGGGATCTCCTCCGCGTCGACGTTGTCGGCGTTCCAGCCGACGACGAAGACGTTGAAGTAGTTGGCGGTCCAGCCGTCCATCCGGGCCTCGTCGACGACAGCGTCGCGGAACTCGCTCTCATAGGCGTAGAACAGTCCCTGCTGATTGGCGATCACGTTCTCCTTGAACGGGTTCTCCAGCACGTCGACGCCCAGGCTGCCGGCGCTGTTCTCGCTCATCACCTTCTGCAGCACCGTCTCCGAGTTGCCCCGGGTGGCGTCCACGGTGATGTCGTAGGTCTCCTCGAAGGCCTCGATCACCGCCCCGAGGTCGGTGTTGGAGTGGTAGATCGTGAGCTCGCCCTCCTCCTGCGCCAGCTCGACCAGCCGGTCGGTGCGCTCCTGACCGCTCAGAGCGTTGATCTCGTCGTACACGGCGGTGGCCGACGTCTCCTCCTCCCCGCCCTCGCCGCCGGCGACTCCCGCCACGCCTGCTCCGCCGCAACCGGTCAGCAGCAGCGCCGCCGCAGCCATGCCTGCTGCACCGGTCCGCATCCTCTTCTTCATCGCATCTCCTTTGATGCCGCAGCCGTGCGGCTATGTCAGTCCCAGCAGCGCTGCGGGGTTGTCGGACGCCGCCCGACGGACGGCGTCTTCGGAGAGGCCCGCGTCGTACACCGCGCCCAGCAGCATCCGCAGCAGCGCCGACGGCGACGGGTTGCTGCCTCCGAAGAAGTCGCTCGTGAACACGGCGCGCTCGGCGCCGATCTCACCGACGAGCCCGACCACCTCGGCCGGATCGTGCCGACCGGGCGAGATCGTGGGCCAGCAGAACTCGATGTACGCGCCGAGCTTCGCGGCCTCGCGCACCGCATCGTGCGGCGCGCCGACGGATCCGGACAGCGGATGTCCGCAGAGCACGCGGTCGAAGCCGATCCGGTGCGCCTCCTCGGCGATCGCGAGGGACTCGCGCCACGACAGGTGCCCCGTGCTGAGCATCATGTCCTTCTCAGCGACGAGCCGAATGATCTCGCTCGCGACGTCGGTGAGCCTCTCGTCCTCGTCGAGCACGCTGAGCACGCCCAGCCGCTGGTGGTCGAAGTGCTCGAACGCGTCGCCGAGGCGCTTGCCGAAGCCGCCTCGCTCGGCGTCGTTCCTCGAGCTCCAGGTCGGCATGAACACCGCCTTGGCGCCGAGGTGCGCGGCCGCTTCGACGGCGAACGGGTCGAGCCCGCCGACGTGGCTGTTGAGCGTGATGCTGCCGTAGACCTCGACGGGCCCCTGGTACAGCTCCCGGATGTACGGGATCGCGGTGGTCGTCGGCCACAGGTGTGACTTCAGCACGACGGCGCGCATGCCGGCGTCCTCCGCCACGGGCAGCCATTCCCACTCCGATGCGGCCTTGCGGAACAGCGTCTGGGAGAACTCGACGTCGATGTGGCAGTGCAGATCGACGGCATCCCGCACGAGGCGGTCGTAGACGGTCTCGGCAGCCATCAGTGCATGCACGAGCCGCCGTCGACCACGAGGGTCTGACCGGTGACGAAGTCGCTGTCGGGCGAGATGAAGAACGAGACGGCGCCCGAGAGGTCCTCGGGCATCTGCACGCGGCCGAGCGCGCGGTCGCCGACGCGCGACTTGCGGTACTCGATGTCCTTCTCCGACGCGTTCTCCTCACTGAGGGTCGACCCCGGCGCGATGCAGTTGACGCGGATGCCGTCGTCACCGACCTCGCGCGCCCAGCGTCTTGGTGAAGCCGAGGATCCCCGCCTTGCTCGTGACGTAGTGGATCCGGCTCGCCGATCCCTTCAGGGCGGTGCCCGACGAGATGTTGACGATCTTGCCGTAGCCGTTCTTGGCCATGTGCGGGGCGACGGCCTTGCACATCTGCCATGTGCCGCGCAGGTTCACGCGCATCATGAGGTCCCACTCGTCGAGCCCGATCTCGTCGTACGGCGCACGCGACATCGGCACGACCGAGAAGACGGCGGCGTTGTTGACGAGGCCCGTGATAGTGCCGAACTCTGCGACCGCAGCGTCGACGAGCGCCTGGACGTCCTCTTCCTTGGAGATGTCGGCCCGCACGGCGAGAGCGCGGCCACCACCGGCGATGAGGGCCTCGGCCTTCGCCTTGGCTCCGGCCTCGTCGAGGTCGGCGATCACGATCGGGTAGCCGTCTGACGAGAGCCGGTCGGCATACGCCGCGCCGATCCCGTGCGCCGCGCCGGTGATGATGACGGCGCCGCGCTCCGTGGTCGTGGTGTTGCTCATGGTGTCTCCTAGGGGATCGGATCAGAGGGTGATGGTCACGGACTTCTGGCGGCCGTAGCTGAGCAGCTCGTCGACGGAGCTCTCCTTGCCGATGCCGCTCTGCCGGAAGCCGCCGAATGGCGCGCCGGTCGGGCGCTTGCCGGTGCCATTGATCGAGATGTAACCCGAGTCGATGTGCCGGGCCATGCGCAGCGCCTGCGAGATGTCGCGCGTCCAGATGTTGCCGGTGAGACCCAGCTCGGAATGGTTGACCTGATCGAGCAGCTCGTCGTAGTCGTCCCAGTCGAGAACCGACACGACGGGACCGAAGATCTCCTCCTGCGCGATCGTCATGTCCATGGTCACGCCGGTGAACGCGGTGGGCTGGATGAAGTAGCCGGTGTCCAGCCCCTCGGGGCGCTTGCCGCCATACGCGAGCGTCGCGCCCTCATCGATGCCGGACTGCACGTAGCGGACCACCTTCTCGTAGTGACCGCGGAACGCCACCGGCCCCATGTCCGTGTCGTCCTGCATCGGGTCGCCGACCTTCAGCTCGGACAGGCGCTTCACGAGCGCCGCCACGAAGCGGTCCTTGATGTCGCGGTGCACGAACACGCGGGAAGTCGATCCGCACGACTGTCCCATCGAGCGGGCGAAATTCATCGCCGCGACCGAGGCGACCGCCGCCTTCTCGGCGTCGGCGTCGGGGAAGACCACCATCGGGTTCTTGCCGCCGAGCTCGAGGCTGATGTGCTTGATCGCGGCCGACCCGGCCTCCATGATCCGCGACCCGGTGGGGACGGATCCGGTGAACGCGACGCGCGGCACGTCGGGGTGCGCCGAGAGAGCCGCGCCCGCCTTCCCGCCCGACCCCGTGATGATGTTGAGCACGCCGGCCGGGAAGAGGTCCTTCACGAGCTCCGCCAGCCGCAGCGCCGACAGCGAGGTCTGCTCGCCCGGCTTGGCGATCACGGGCGCGCCCGCGGCGAGCGCGGCGGCGGCCTTGCCCGAGATGAACTTGATCGGGTGGTTGAACGGCACGATGCGCGCGACCACCGGGTACGGCACGAACTCGGTGTAGGTCACCTGATCCGGACCGCTCGGGATCGTCTCGCCTTTCGTCTCGCCGGCGATCCCCGCGAAGTAGCGGATCTCGTTCGCCGCGCTCGTGACGTCGGAGCGCATACTGGCGATCGGAAGTCCCGCGTCACGCGCGTCCAGCTCGGCCAGCTCGTCGCGGTTGGCGTCCAGCACGTCGGCGAACTGACGCAGCAGCGCTGCGCGCTTGGTCCACGACGTGCCGCTCCACTCCCCTGAGACCCGGCGAGCGGCGGCGACCGCACGGTCGACGTCATCGGCCGTCGCGTCGGGCAGCTGCCCGATCACCTTCTCGGTCGTGGGGTCCTCGGCATCCAGGACGCCGCCGTCCGAGGCCCCCACCAGCTGTCCGTCGATCAGCATTCCGCGCAGGGGAACCTTCACGTCGTCACCCATCCTCATCTCTCTCCTTGCTCGAATCGCTCTCACTGCCGTGCCGCGGTATTCGCGAAGCGGACGTCACATGAACTTCTCCGCGTAAAGGTCCGCCCACTCGTTGGTCTGCTTCATCACCTGCTCCGGATCGGTGAACTGCGCTTCGAAGCCGCCCTGCTCGGGCTTGAGCTCGGGGGTCAGCGCGTCCACCTCGGGATGCGCGGGAATGCCATTGCCGTCGCGGATGATCTCCTGACCTTCCTCGGAGAGGATGAAGTCCAGGAAGAGCATCGCGGTGTGGGGGTGCGGCGGGTACTTCGCCAGCGCGACGCGGGAGTACTGCGCGGTCACGGGGTTCAGCGGGGCCCAGTCGACGGGCGCGCCCTTGGACGCCGCGTCCACGATCTGGTCGTTGAACAGCTGCACGCCGATCGGCACCTGGCCGCTGATGACGCGGTCGAGCACGGCGCGACCGGAGGCGTCGACGTTCTGCATCTGCTGCGCGGCGAGGTCGTCGAAGTAGTCCATCGCGCGGTCCTCGCCCCAGGCCTCCATGAGGTTGCCCAGGAACAGCGGCCCGCCGGAGGTCGGGCTCGTGCTCCAGGACATCCTCCCCTTCCACTTCGGGTCGAGCAGGTCCTCATAGGTCTGCGGCACGTCGTCCGGCGACACCATGTCGGTGTTGTACGCGACGGCCATGAAGTACATCAGCTGCGGCGCCGAGAACCCCTCGGGGTCCTTCGCCGAGTCGGGATAGGCATCGAGCTCCGGCGACGTGAACGGCTGGATGGCGTCGGTGCTCTCGAGCATGGTGGCCGTGCCGGTGCCGTCGACGACGTCCACGAAGTGGCTGCCGGCCTGGTACTCCTTGATGACCTTCGACGCGACGTCGGTGGAGTTGGCGCGGTAGATCTCGACGTCGGCGAAGGGGTACTTCTGCTCGAAGGCCTCCGCGAGAGGGTTGGCGAGCTGGTCGGGGATCGTGGTGGTGTACCACATCAGCTTGCCCTCGTCTTTGGCGCCCTCCTCGAGCATCTGCTGCCGGTCGGCGCCAGATGCCAGGGCGATCTCCTCGGACCCCTCGGCAGCCTTGGCCGTGCTGCAGCCGGCGAGCGCCGACGCGGTGAGGACCAGAGCACAGACCGACGTCACGTTTCTGCGAAGCATCATCACTTCCCTCTCGTCCCTCCGCTTCGTCGCGGAGAAGTGCGGGCCGATTGATGCCAGCTAACACTTAATCAAAGCTATTGCAAGCAGAATATCGATGAAAGGGTGGGTGGGCGGCGGAGGGACGCGCCGAACCCGGCGTCCCCGCCGGGGACGCCGGGAGCCACTCAGGCGCAGGCGCGCGGGAACCCGGGGGCCGGGCCCAGGGGGCGACGGGCACCGCTCGGCAGGCGCTACGCCTCGACCGGCTCCTCGGCCCAGCGCGCCTGCAGGAGAGACACCGCGGCGTCGACGACCGGATCGCGCGCGTCCTTACGGAAGGCGAGCACCTGCTCGAGCTCGCCGACGCCGTCCACCTCCCGGAAGCGGACCCCTTGACGCGGCAGGGCGCGCGCGCCCTCGGGCACGAGCGTGACGCCGAGGCCCGCCGCGACGAGGCCGAGCAGCACCGAGGTCGTCAGGCCGAAATGCGCCCGACGCGGCGTGAAGCCGGCCTGCAGGCAGGCGTGGCTCGCGGCGTCATTCAGGGGCGAGTGGTCGCCGTCGTACGCGACCCACGACTCGTCACGCAGATCGATCAGCGTGAGATCCGGCTTGTCCGCCAGCGGGTGCGCCTCCGGCATCGCGAGCAGCAGACGCTCCTTCACGAACGGCAGCGTCTCTATTCCATCGCCGACGACCGGAGGACGCAGGATCCCGAGCCCGAGCGCACCGGAGCGCAGCGCGTCGCACTGGTCGGGGGTCAGCATGTCGCCGCGCACCGACAGCACCACGCCGTGCAGCTCCTCGCGCAGCAGGCGCGCGATGCGGGGGAGGTACGCGTACGTGGCGATGCCCGTCATCCCCAGCCGGAGGAATCCCGACTTGCCGGCCGCGAGCCGCTTCACCGCGACCGCTGCCTCGTCGACCCGGCGGAAGATCTGCTCGGCCTCTGAATAGAGGAACGCGCCGGCGGTCGTCACGGTGACGAGGCGGGTGGTGCGCTCCAGCAGCGTGGCGCCGAGCTCATCCTCGAGCGCCCGGATCGCCTGCGAGATCGTCGACTGCGAGACCTGCAGCCGTTCAGACGCCTGCCCGAAATGGCAGGTTTCCGCCACCGCCGTGAAGTACCGCAACTGCCGCAGGTCCATATGCCGATTTCCCCCACCCGGAACGCCACGAGCGCCGCAGAGATAGAGAACGATAATATATGTTTGCCGAAGTGCTCGGTCTCGCGAACTTCGCGAGCGCCGCCCCATGCGCACCCCACTCCATCACATCCTGAGCGTCGTGGGGCCACAGAAAGAGATCATGTCTTCCACCTCACCCGACCGCCGCAGTACACCGAAGTTCACGCCGGTCAACGTCGGGCGGACGTCCTACGCCATCGTCGATCAGATCAAGCAGTTCATCCGCGATGGCGAGCTGAAGGCCGGGGATCGACTGCCCAACGAGCGGGACCTGTGCCAGCAGTTCGGAGTGAGCCGGGTCACAGTGCGCGAGGCGCTGCGCATCCTCGAGGCCAACGGCCTGGTCGAGGTGCGCGTCGGCGCCCAGGGCGGCTCGTTCCTCACCTCCCCTTCCGCCGAGCTGGTTGGCGACAACCTCGCGCACCTTCTCTCACTCTCGCCGATCACGGGCACGGCCGCGACGGAGGCGCGTCTGGCCTTCGAAGTCGCGATCCTGCCCCTGGTGATGAAGTACGCCACCGACGACGACATCGCGGCGTTGCGCGCCATCGTGGCCGAGTCGAAGGATCTCGAGAACGAGGGCCGGTACTCTACGGAGATGTCGGCCGCGTTCCACGTACGCCTCGCCGCGTGCGCGCACAACGGCGCCGTCGAGGTGCTGATGCGCAGCTTCTACGGCCCCATCCTCACCTCGCTCACGGAGGCGAAGGCGGCCGCCCCGGTCATGGGCATGCGCGGCATCCAGGAGCACGACGACATCATCGACGCCGTCGAGGCACGCGACCTCGAGCGCGCGAGCGCGATCATGACCGAACACCTGGGGCGCACAGCCGATCGCATCAGGCTGCTCGAGGGCGACGAGTGAGCGTCCGCTGAGCCGCGTCGGCCGCGAAGGCGCCGACGCGGCCCCTCTGCGAGCGGCCACCGGCCCCCGCGGAGACTTCGCCGGTGCGCGCATGCGGTAAATGTGGTCTAATGGTCTAACCGTAGAAGGAGGACCATGATGACCGACGCAACGGCGCGCCCGCTGTCAGCCGGAACCCTCATCGTCGGGGCCGGCCAGGCGGGCCTGCAGCTCGCCACCAGCCTCCGAGAGATGGATCACGCCGGCAGGATCACGCTCGTCAGCGGCGAGCCCCGGCTCCCCTACCAGCGCCCGCCCCTGTCCAAGGCGTATCTCTCCGGCAAGGCCGACGAGACCGAGCTCTCGCTGCGCGGGGAGGACTTCTACGAGGCCAACGGCATCGACGTGCTGCGCGGCGAGTGGATAGAGACCATCACGCTCGTCGAGGGCGGCAACGGCGCCGGCCAGGCCCGGACGAAGAGCGGCCTGACGCTTGCCTTCGACAAGCTCGCCCTCACCGTAGGCGGCCACCCGCGCCGTCTGCAGGCGCCCGGATCCGACCTCGCTGGCATCCACTACCTGCGCGACGTCGACGACGCCGCGAACCTGCGTCGCGACCTCGACGCGGCCGAGCACGTGGTCGTCGTCGGCGGCGGCTTCGTGGGCCTCGAGATCGCCGCGGCCTCGACGGCCAAAGGCAAGAAGGTCACCGTGCTCGAGGCGCTGGATCGGCTCATGGCCCGCGTCGTCGCGCCCGAGATGTCGGCGTTCTATGCCGCCGCGCACCGCCGCCGCGGCACGCAGATCGAAACCGGCGCGGCCGTGACCGGCTTCCGCGGCGAGGGCCGCGTGAGCGGCGTCGAGCTGGCCGACGGTCGTGTCATCGATGCGGACGTCGTCGTCGTGGGCATCGGACTCATCCCGCACACCGAGCTCGCGCAGCAGCTGGGCATCGGCACCGACCGTGGCATCGAGGTCGATCAGCAGGGCCGCACCCGCCTGCCCGGCGTCGTCGCTGCCGGCGACTGTGCCGTCGTGGCGCACCCCGACCACGGCCAGGTGCGTCTCGAGTCGGTGCCCAACGCGATCGCGCTGGCGAAGGCCGCCGCAGCGGCCCTGCTCGACCGCGAGCCCGTCGAGCCGCCGCTGCCCTGGTTCTGGTCCGACCAGGCCGACCTGAAGCTGCAGATGGCCGGCCTGTCGATCGGGTACGACCAGGTCGTGCTGCGCGGCGACCCCGACACCGAGCAGTTCTCCGCCCTCTACTACCGCGACGGGCGGCTGGTCTCGGTCGAGGCGGTGAACTCGCCGCGCGACTACATGGCCGTGCGCCGCGTCCTCGAGATGGGCCGCACCATCCCCGCCGACGCCGCGGGCGACCTCGACATCCCGCTGAAGACCCACCTGAGCGCGCACGCCCCGGCGTGATCACCGCACTCACGCTGAGAGGGCCTGGAGCGCAAGCTCCAGGCCCTCTGCGTGTGCGCGGCAGATCCGCGGTGTCAGATGACGAACGACTCCAGCGCTTCGGGGGCGAAGATCTCCTCCGGTGCGCGCAGCGTGCGCGACAGGCCCTGCTCGTGGTGATAGCGCAGGAAGGTCTCGAGCACCTTGCGGTCGGACGGGCCGAGCCCGTACGACCAGAAGTCCTCCCCCATCAGCGTGCGCGCCTGCTCGAGGTGCACCATGAGCCAGGGGTCCATCAGCTGCAGCGCCGACGCGTCGTAGATGCGCGCGTGCGCCTCCTTCTTGGCGATGTTCAGCGCCTTCGTCAGCGACTGCGCCACCCACGGCGCTCGCTCGTAGACGTCCCGGCGGATCACGACGACGTGCATGATCGGGAAGATCCCGGTCTGGGCGAAGTACTCCTGCTCGGCCGCCTTCGCGTCGGGGAACAGGCGCGCGACGGTGCCGCCCTTCGGATCGAACGTGCTCGGGATGCGGGGCGCGAGCAGCGCGTCGAGCTCGCCGTCGGCAAGCATCCGCGAGATCGTCTTGTCCTCGGGGATCGGGCGGACGTCGAAGGGCACGTCGACCTTGCCCTTCTCGATCCGGCCGGGGGTCTCCTCGCCGCCCGTGAAGTACGTCGCCGAGTCGAGCGGCACGCCGTAGTGGTCGGCGAGGATGCCGCGCTGCCAGACCACCGCCGTGAGCTGCATCTCCGGCATGGCGATGCGCTTGCCGACCAGGTCGGACGGCCGCTCGATGCCCGCCTCGGTGTTGATGAAGATGCCGCCGTGACGGAAGACCCGCGAGGTGTAGACCGGGATCGCCACGAACGGCGAGTTCTCCAGGCCGCCGGCCCTGTCGAGCGTCGCCGTGTACGTCGACAGCGACATCTCGGCGACCTCGAACTCGCGGTGCCGCAGCATGCGGAAGAAGGTCTCCTCCACGGGCAGGCGCAGATAGTTGAGGTCGACGCCGTCGACGGGGACCGTGCCCTCCGCGATGGACCGGGTGCGGTCGTAGTCGCCGCACGCGAATGTCAGCGGGATCCTGCTCATGCGCTCGTGCCCTCCAGGCGCGCCGCAAGGCGCGGATAGACCCGCAGCGCGTTGGCGCGGGTGATGCGATCGAAGTCGTCCTCGTCCAGGTCGGCGCTTCGCAGGTAGACGAGGGTGTCGTCCCACTCCACGCCCGTCTCGGGGTCGGCTCCGCGCACCGCGCCGAGCATCTCGGAGGCGAACAGCACGTTCGCGGCCGGCACGACCTCGGTCAGCAGGTCGATGCCCGGCTGGTGGTACACGGCTGTGTCGAAGAACACGTTCGCGAGCAGCTCGGACGGATCCTGCCAGCCGTTGCGCACGGACAGGCCGCGGTAGCGTCCCCAGTGGTACGGAACGGCCCCGCCGCCGTGCGGGATCACCAGGCGCAGACCGGGGAACCGCTGGAACAGGTCCGACTGCAGCAGCTGCATGAACACGCTGGTGTCGGCGTTCAGGTAGTGCGCGCCGAGCGTGTGGAAGTTCGGGTTGTCCGCCGTCGAGACGTGCACCATGAACGGCACGTCGAGCTCCTCGGCCGCCTCGTACAGCGGGAACCACGACTCGTCGGTGAGCGGCTTGCCCGCCCACGTTCCCGACGGATCCGGGTTCAGGTTGGCCGCGACGAAGCCGAGCTCGGTGACCGTGCGGCGCAGCTCGGCGATCGCGCCGTCGAGATTGCCCTCGGGCGTCTGGGGCAGCTGCGCGGCCGGCGCGAAGTGCTCGGGGAACAGCGAGCTGACTCGCGAGATCAGGTCGTTCGACGCGCGCGCCCACTCGTCCGCCATGCGGGCGTCCGGCTGGTGGTGCTGCATGCCCGACGCGCGGGGCGAGAAGATCATCAGGTCGCCGCCGCGCTCGGTGAGCACGCGGATCTGATTGCCGACGACGCTCTCGCGCACCTGGTCGTCGCTGATCCGGTTCCACAGGTCCGCGGATGCGGGACTCTCGCCGTTCAGCTGCGCCTTGCGGAAGTCCAGCAGCGCGCTGGGCTCGGTCGTGTAATGGCCGTGGACGTCGATGATCACTTGTCGGCCTCTTCCTTCCAGGCCTGGTAGTCCACGTAGCGGATGCCGGCCTTCTCGATCATGGGTCGCATGTCGTTCACGTCGAGCGCGATCTCGCCCGCCAGATAGCGCGCACGGGCGCGCTCCTCCTTCTCCTCGCGCTCGCGGGAGGCGCGCGCGACGGCCGGGGCCTGAGCGCGGGGGACGATGACCACGCCGTCGTCGTCCGCGACGACGACATCGCCGGGTTCGACGATGCGGCCCGCGACGGAGATCGGCACGTTGACGTCGCCGAGCGCGCCCTTGCGCGTGCCCTCGGCGGAGACGTGGCTCGACCAGACCGCGAAGCCCATCTCTCGCAGGTCGGCCACGTCGCGCACTCCTGCCTCGATGACCAGGCCGCGCACGCCCCGTGCCTTGAGCGAGGTGGCCAACAGGTCTCCGAAGTAGCCCATGTCGCACGGCGAGGTCGGCACGACCACGAGGATGTCGCCCTCCTGGCACTGCTCGACGGCCACGCCGATCATCGTGTTGTCGCCCGGGGCGACGGTCACGGTGACGGCGTTGCCCGCCACCCGTACGTTCTGCTGAATCGGGGTGATCGACGATCCGAGCAGACCGGTGCGTCCCTGCGCCTCGTGGATGGTCGCGACGCCGAACGCGGCGAGCGCATCGACCTGATCGAGCGGCGTGCGGGGCGGGTCGGTGACGACGACGCCCGGCATCAGGCGGCGTCCTTCCGGCCGCCGGGCTTGCCGATCAGCTCGGGCATCATCGAGATGTGGATCGCGTCCTCGTCGGTCTTGCCGGCGAGCACGCGGATCGCGAGGTCGACCTGGTCGATGCCGTAGCGGTGCGTGGCGAGCTTGTGCATCGGGAATCGGCCCGACGCGATCTGCGCGATCGCGAGCTCGCACGCATTGAACGAGTGACCGCGCGCCGACTTGATGGTGATCGCCTTCTCGGTGACCTGCTTGAGCGGGAAGTCGGGGAACGCAGCGAGCTCGCCCTGCACGACGAGCGTGCCCTCGCGACGCTTGAGCACGTCGATGCCCAGCAGTGCCGGTGCGGTGCCGGCGCGCGAGGTGCAGTCGAGCACGAAGTCGAGGCCGCGACCGTTCGTGAGATCCATGATCTTCTCGCGCGGGTCCTCGGTGAGCACGTCGATGGTGTGATCGGCGCCGAGCTCCTCGGCCAGCGCGAGGCGGTCCTTGTCGCGGGTGGTGCCCGAGACGATGATCTTGGATGCACCGGCCTGCTTGGCCGCCATCAGCTGGGCCAGGCCCTGCTGGCCCGGGCCCTGGATGAGCACGGTGTCGTTGTAGCCGATGCCGGCGGTGAGCAGCGCCCATTCGATGCCGTTCGAGATCGGCATCACCAGACCGGCCAGCTCGGGGGTGACGGTGTCGGGCACCTTGTGCAGCACCGCGTTCCACGGCAGGTACATGTACTCCGAGAAGCCGCCCCACAGGTTGCCGTCGAAGTCGGCCGACGTATAACCGAAGCGGCGGGCGTCGGGATTGGTGCGCCAGTCGGTCGCCTCGCAGTGGCGATACTCGCCGATGCGGCACCACTCGCAGTTGAAGCAGGCCACGTAGTGCTCGACGAAGACGCGGTCGCCCTCCTGCAGCCCGTGGCGGATCTTGAACTGCTCGCCCGCCTCCACGATCACGCCGACGTTCTCGTGGCCCATGATCACGCGCCCCTGCGTGGCCGGGGTGCTCGGCGGGTTGAAGTACAGCTTGGCGTCGGTGCCGCAGATGCCGGCGACCTCCACCTTCAGCAGGGCCGAGTCAGCGTCGATGCGGGGCTTCGGGAGCTCCTGCATCTCGGTGACCCCCGGCGCGGTCCGCACCGCTGCCAGAACCGTTTCGCTCATGCGCACATCCTTGGGCTCTTCATTGGATAAATGGTCATACCACGTTAGCATTCGAGGCAGTCGCACCACACGATCTCGGAGGCACCATGCACCTGTCCACACTCACCCGGCTGCAGGGCGCGAACCGCGCGCTCATCACGGGCAGCGTCGCCCCGGCCGGGTACACCCTCGACTTCGTCGATGAGCCGGTCCTCGTGAAGGGCTTCCGCAAGATGGTGCGCAACCTCGAGTACGACGTCGCCGAGATGGCGCTCACCACCTACCTGACGGCCAAGGAGCACGGCGCCCCGTTCACCGCGCTTCCGATCTTCCTGGTGCGCGACTTCCACCACGGAGCCGTGCAGATCCGCAAGGCCGACTCCGGAATGACGGCGCCCGACCTCGCGGGCAAGCGCGTCGGGGTCAACCGCGGCTACACGGTCACCACCGGCGTGTGGGCCCGTGCGGCCCTCGCTGAGGCGGGACTGGACCTGACGAGCGTCACCTGGGTGCGCTCCGGCGACGAGCACGTCGCGACCTACGTGCCGCCGGCCAACGTCGTGCAGGCCCCAGAGGGCCGCACTCTCGAGGAGCTGCTGCTCGCCGGCGAGCTCGACGCCGTCATCGGCGCCTCGATCGACCACCCTGACGTCGTGCCGCTGTTCGCCGACCCGCTGCGGGCCGGCCTGGATGTGCTGCGCGACACCGGTGTCTTCCCGATCAACCACCTCGTCGTCGTGAAGGACTCGCTCGTCGCCGAGCGCCCCGACCTCCCCCGCGCGATCTTCGACGCCTTCACCGAGGCGAAGCGCCGCTACGTCGACGAGCTGCGTGCGCACAGTGACGGCGCGAAGAAGGGACAGGATCGCACCCTCACCGCCGTCATGGAGCTCACCGGATCCGACCCGCTCCCGTACGGCGTGGAGGGCTCGCGTGTGACGCTCGAGAAGCTGATCGACAACGCCATGACGCAGGGCATCCTGACAGAGCGTCCGGCGTTCGAGAGCATCTTCGTGCCGTCGACGCTCGGGATGCGCGGCTGATGACCCGCATCGCGATCACCGGCGACCATCACGGCATCGGCATGCGGCCGCGGATGGTCGAGGTGCTCACCGCGCGCGGGCACGACGTGATCGACCTCGCCGCGCACGTCACCGACGTCGTCGACTACCCCGAGCTGTGCGCCGACCTGTGCCGCGCTGTGCAGTCCGGACGCGCCGAGCTCGGCATCGTCCTGGGCGGCAGCGGGCAGGGCGAGGTCGTCGCGTGCAACAAGATGCGCGGCATCCGGGCGGGCCTGGCCTACTCGGAGTTCGCCGTGGACATCTCGCGGGGCAACAACGACGCCAACGTCATGGTCATCGGCACCAAGGTGCTGGACGAGGAGCAGGCGCTCTCGCTGCTCGACCGCTGGCTCGCCACGCCGTTCAACGGCGGCGTGCACGCCGAGCGCATCGCCCAGATCGCGCGCCTCGAGGAATCCGGCGGCATCTGACGCCGACAGACGTGAGAGGGGCGGTGGCTGCAAGCCACCGCCCCTCTCACGTGTGCGCCTAGTACTTCGACAGGAAGTCGCGCACCCGGGCCACTGACGCCTCCGGTGTCTGCTCCGCGACCGGCACATCCCAGTACTCGTTCACGGGCAGGCATTCCTGCAGGTACCGCGCGGCCGACCGCGTGTGCGAGAGGTCCTCGCCCGGCACGATCAGCGCGGGGGTGTCCAGCAGCTGCAGATCCTCCGGTTCGGGGCCGGGCACCGTGTCGCGGTCGAACAGCAGGCGCGCCGATCCCGACACGATGGTCGTGTAGCGCTCGATGCTGGTCTGCGCGAACGTCTTGGCGAACTCGTCGTCCGAGCGCAGCGCCGCCGCCCAGGGGCTGACCCGCGGGTCCTTGCTGAAGCCGGCCTCGGTCGAGCGGGCGTGCTCCACCACCGCGGCCACGCCGTGCTCGAGTGCGAAGCCGAGGTGTTGCGTGAAGCGCTTGTGCTGCGCCGCGCGGTACGTCACGCCGCCGGCCGGCGAGAACAGCACCATGCTGCGCACGCGCGCGGGCTGCGCCACGGCGAGCATCGCCGCCGAGGTGCAGCCGACGCAGCCGCCCATGGTGTGCACCTGCTCGAAGCCGAGGTGGTCGATCAGCGCAAGCGCCTGATCCACGTACTTCGGCCAGGACAGCCGCTCCAGGCGTCCGCCCGAACGGCCCGACTCGCGCCGGTCGTAGACCACGCAGGTGTAGTCCTTCGAGAGCGCCTCGACGAAGCCGAGGTCCTTGTACCGGCCGAACGTCGTCCAGTTGTCCAGGCTCGCGTCGAAGCCGCCGGGGCTGAACATCAGGATCGGCGGACCATCCCCGATCACCTCGTAGCGAGTCCGGATCCCTCCGAGTTCCACCTCAGGCATATCGCACCCCTGTCACTTCTGACCCTTGAGCTTGCGGGCGCCGCGGATGTCCGCCGCGCACTCGGCGAGCGCGTCGTGGATCACCTTGGCGACGTTGGCGTAGGTGTCCGGTTCCGCGTCGACGTTCTTCGAGTTGTAGCCGACGGCCGCGGTGATCATGCGGATGCGGCCGTCCAGCCACGGTCCGCCGCCGAACCCGCCCAGCACCGGGATCCTCACCGCGTCCACGACGGCCGCGCCGATCACCGGACCGGAGTTGGTGAAGTTCAGCGCCACGGCGCCGGCGTCCTCGAGACGCTTGGCCTCGCCGATGAACTCCTCGACCATCTCGTCGGGGATCTCCGCGGTGTGGGCCGCGCTGTACTCGATGCCGTACTTCAACGACGTCTGCGGCGTGATGCCGAACTGGGCGAAGACGGGCACGCCCGCCTTCGTCACGGCCTCGACCGCCTCGGGGAAGTCGGCGGCGCCGTCGAGCTTCACGAGATCGACGGCGGCTTCCTTCACGAGCCTGATCGCCGCGGGAACCGCATCGCCGGACTGCAGCGGACCGAAGGGGAAGTCGGCGCTGACCAGCGCGTTCTTCACCCCGCGGCGCACGGCCTTGGCCGCCACCAGCAGCTCGTCGAACGTGATCTCCAGCGGGTTCGGCTGTCCCCACAGGTTGGTGCCGACCGTGTCCCCGACCGAGACGATATCCGCGCCGACCCGGTCCGCGATCGTGGCCATGTGATAGTCCCAGGCGACGAAGCAGACGGACTTCTCGCCCGCCTGCTTCATCGCCTGCAGCTGAGGGATCGTCGTCATGCGCGGATCGCGACCAGCAGCTGGAAGAGGTCGTCCTCGTCAGCGGGAACCAGGAGGATCCGGCAGTGCGGACGGATGGCGGCCAGCGTCGAGCTCTCGAGGTCGCCCTCGTTGAGCATCAGCAGACCGGCGGTCATGATGGACCGCTCCCACGCGGCCTTGCCGACCGCCCAGGTCGCGTCGGGTTTGATGCCGTTGGTCGCCACGAAGATGATCGAGTCGGAGTGCTCGATCTCGGCCTCCATCAGCCGCGTCTCACCGTCCAGGGTGAACAGCTCCACGCCGGTGTCCGACACCGTGTAGAACTGCGCCTGCCCCCACGGGTTGTCCGCGATCCTGCGCACGACGGCCTCGGCCGCGTCATCGAATGCGATGACACGGGTCGAGCGCGCGAAGGCCAGAGGGTAGTCGAGGCGGAACGAGGCCTCCTTGGCGGTCGTCGCGAGCACGTGACTGCTCACCATGATCGGCTTCGACATGTTCACACCGAGGTCTGCGGTACGCCCGGACGCGCCTTGAACGCCTCGCCGATGCCCTCGACGAACGGCTGGTCGGCCGGCAGCACGATGGCGACCGAGCGGATCTGCTGGTGCTCGGGGATGTTGCCGGCCGGCTCCGTCCCGTTGTCGCGCAGCGCCTCGGCGGCACGGCGCAGCTTCTGGCGCGCCTTGATGATGCCGGCGTCGGTCGCGACGAGCCGCTCCTTCGTGCGGTCGACGATGGGGCCCATCGACTCCTGCAGCGACGAGTCCTGGATCGCGATGCCCTCGACACCCGAGAACAGGATGCCGGCCTTCTGCTTCTCGCGATCGATGAGGTAGTCGTTCTCCTTGTTCGCCACCGGGCGGTACGTACCGGGGATGTTCTTGGAGTGAACGCCCGCACCGTCCTTCATCGCCTGGACCTCGGCCTCGGTGAGTTCACGCGTGGGGTGGTAGTCGAACGACCACGCCCAGCAGTTCTCGTCGTCGATCGGGACCCAGAAGTGGCCGTGGACCGGGTGGTCACCGCGCGGCGGCACCATCGTGAAGTTCGGGAGCACCCACGGCGTGACACGCCAGTAGTAGTGGCCCTCCTCGGCGTTGCGGCGAGCGCCGAT
Organism: Microbacterium sp. MEC084; assembly: GCF_004514465.2. Taxonomy (NCBI): domain Bacteria; kingdom Bacillati; phylum Actinomycetota; class Actinomycetes; order Micrococcales; family Microbacteriaceae; genus Microbacterium; species Microbacterium sp. MEC084. The sequence goes on from NZ_MYFP02000013.1 coordinate 63,828, forward strand.
CAGCAGGCCGCCCTCGTTCTCGACGACCTCGAAGAAGGGCTTGAGGTCGTTCTTGTTGTACTCGTTGCCCTTGGCGCCCTTGAACAGCGGGTCGGCCTCGAGGCCCTTGCCGGTCGGGCCACCGCCGTGCAGCCAGGTGACGTGGCTCGAGTCGATGCCGCCCTCGAGCGCCTGCAGCCAGTTGTTCTCCTGGTAGCGCTTCGAGGTGAAGGTCTGCTTCGAGGGGACGGTCGCGAACTCCCACGTGGGCAGCGGCGGCTGCTTATCGGGCTCGCCCATGTATGTCCACAGGATGTCGCCCACCTTGACGAGCGGGTACGAGCGCAGCTTGACGTTCTTGCAGAACTCCGAGTTGTTCAGCTCGCTGGGGACGTCGATCGCCTGACCGTCCTGGTTGTACTTCCAGCCGTGGTACGGGCAGCGGATCCCCCCCTCCTCGATGCGTCCGAAGAAGAGCGAGATGCCGCGGTGGGCGCAGAACTCGTCCATGAGCCCGTACTTGCCCTCGGGGGTGCGCACCGCGACGAGGCGCTCCGACAGGATCTTCACCCGGACGGGCGGGCAGCCGTCCTCCGGCAGCTCTTCGGTGTGCAGCACGGGCTGCCAGTAGCGGCGGAACAGATTGCCCATGGGCGTGCCAGGGCCGGTCTGCGTCAGCAGCTCGTTGATGTCAGGGCGCAACATGATTCTCTGTCTCCTCTCAGTGCCACGCCTCAGCGCGCGGCTCCACGACGAGTCCATCGAGCTCGTCGCACATCTTGATCTGGCAGCCGAGACGGCTCGCCTCGGTGAACTCGGACACCCCCATGTCGAGCAGGTCCTCCTCGAGCGGGCCGGGCCCGCCCACCTTGTCGCGGAACTCGTCCTTGACCCAGACATGGCACGTGGCGCACGAGAGCTGGCCGCCGCACTCACCGACGATCCCCTTCACGCCCGTCCGCACGGCAGCGCTCATGACGCTCTCACCATCGGCAGCCTCGACGATGCGCTCGGTACCGTCACTCTCGACGTACACGACCTTGGGCACGCGAGCCTCCTTCCGCGTAAACATCTATTGGACTTACCAATCTACCTCGCCCGGGGGCTGCTCTGTCAAGACAGCCGCGGATCGCGGGACACGCACGCGTCTGTGAGGCGAGCATGGAGTCCTGGGCTCTGACCATCACCGGCGACATTGCGGCCGACACCCTGCTGACCGACTACCCGTTCGCGCTCTTGATCGGGATGCTGCTGGACCAGCGAGTGCGTGACCCCGCAGGACCCGCCTGACGGGCACCTAAGGTCAAGTCGCAGAGAACGTTAACTACAGCGATGTGATTCAAGGTCTGTACGCGGTTCTCCATCGACGGGCGCTTCGGATCGCCCTATAACCATGTCGCGTACGTCGCCGACCCGCTGGGCGACGAACCTCCACTCGAGTCCGCGACGTGGCGGGCAGTGAACGAAGCGAACCGCGCTTTGGCGCGACTGGACCAAGCCTCGAGCCAGGTCCCCAGCCCTGATCTCCTCCGTCGGCCGACGCTTCGGCGCGAAGCACAGAGCACCTCAGCTCTCGAGGGAACCTTCGCTCCCCTTGAGCAGGTGCTCGGGGCCGACACCAGCGACGAGAAGCTCAGCAAGGAGCTGGTCGAGGTGCTGAACTACGTGGAAGCTGCGAGCGTCGCGTTCAACTACGTGGCAGAGTCCGGGAATATCACGGTCGGCCTCCTCGAGACATGTCAGAAGGTCCTTGTACGAGGCACAGACTCGGATACGCAGGATGCCGGACGCGTGAGGACCACACCGGTCGCGATCGGCAGCCCGACCGGCTCGATCGAAGACGCGAGGTTCGTGCCCATGCCGCCGGGCGTCGAGCTCAGAGCAGCGATCGGAGACCTCATCGATTGGATACGGTCGCGAGAGATCGAGCGCGACCCGATCGTCGCGGCCGCCCTCGCGCACTACCAGTTCGAGACACTTCATCCGTTCAACGACGGAAACGGACGCATTGGACGCCTGCTCGTTGTGCTCCACTTCATGGTCGACGGCGTGCTGCGCGAACCGCTGCTCAGCGTCTCACCCTGGTTCGAAGCCCGAAAGACGGAGTACCAGGATCATCTCGCTTCGGTCTCCGCCACTGGTCGTTGGGATCCTTGGATTCGCTTCTTCGCAGAGGGCATCGCCGCATCCGCCACGGATACCGCGCTTCGCGTCGATCGCCTGCTCTCAGTGCAGCGCCGCTACGTCGAGCTCCTCCAAGAAGCTGGGAGCAAGGGCGTCATCCGCGATATCGCCGACATCCTCATCGGTGACCCGCTCGTGACGGTCCCCATGCTCACACGACGCTTCGGCAAGGCCGCGCCGACAGTCAACGCTGCACTCGAAAGGCTGGTAAGCCTCGGTATCCTCAGCGGTCCGATCGGGACGTACAACCGCAGGTTCATAGCGCGAGACATCTGGGCGGCGGTGACCGCACCTCCTGGCGCGGTCGCGGAGCGCAATGCACCGCTGATCGCTGAGGGCGCGTAGAAGCACCGTCGCCCCAGCAAGCCGGGGAGAGAATGGTCACATGACGCTCTCCATCACCGGTGACGACGCCGCCGACGCGCTGCTGACCGAGAACCCGCTCGCCCTGCTGATCGGGATGCTGCTGGACCAGCAGATCGCGATGGAGACGGCGTTCACGGGCCCCGAGAAGATCCGGCAGCGGATCGGATCCGTCGACGCGGCCACGATCGCGGGCTACGACCCCGAGGCGTTCACCGAGGCGTTCCGGCAGACGCCGGCCGTGCACCGCTTCCCGGGCTCCATGGCTGACCGCGTGCGCACGCTCTGCCAGACGATCGTGGACGACTGGGGCGGCGACGCGGCCGCGATCTGGACGCAAGGCGACCCGGACGGCAAGGAGGTGCTGAAGCGCCTCAAGGCCCTGCCGGGATTCGGAGATCAGAAGGCGCGGATCTTCCTCGCGCTGCTGGGCAAGCAGTACGGCTACGACGGCGCCGGATGGCGCGAGACGGCGGGTCCGTACGGCGAGGAGGGCGCGTTCCGCTCGGTCGCCGACATCACGAGCCCCGAGACCCTCGCCAAGGTGCGCGAGTACAAGCGCGCGGCGAAGGCCGCCGCCAAGAACGGCTGACGTGAAGCCGTCGGGCGGCGACGTCGCCGCGCACCTGCTGGGAGTGACGCCCGAGCGTCGCCGCGCGGACGCCGAGATCCTGATCGACCTCATGCGGGAGATCTCGGGGCGCGAGCCGGTGCTGTGGGGCACGATCATCGGCTTCGGCTCGTGCCACTACCGCTACCCCACCGGCACCGAGGGCGACTGCGGCATCCTCGGCTTCGCGCCGCGCAAGGCCGCCACGACGATCTACCTCCTCGACGGGGTCGACGCGCACGCCGAGCTCGCACGGCTCGGCCCGCACACGACCGGGGTGGGGTGCCTCTACGTGAAGCGCCTGGAGGACGTGGACCTCGACGTGCTCCGCGGGATCCTGACCCGCTCGCTCGCCTGGGTCGAGGCGGGCGGCAGCGAGGGGATGCGTCTCACCGTCACCGGATGACGGCGCGTCAGAGCACGCCGAACATCGCCCGGACCGCCCGCTCGGCCGCGACGCCGTCGCACGCCACGACGGCCTCACGCAGCGCCGCGCGGTGCTCGAGGATGCGGGCCGCTGTCGCGGCGTCGCAGGAGACCCGATGGCGCGGTCGATCATGGCGGTCACGTCGGTGCAGCCGCGGATCAGGCTGTTGCCGGTGCACGCGATCAGGTGCTTGAAGAGGCGGCCGAGCGTCGCGGCGGTCTCCCCGGGCTCGGCGGCTGCGGTCGCCTCGTCGAGCATCGTGAGCGCGAGCGCGCGGTCGTCCTCGGACATCCGGTAGGCGGCGAGGCGCGACACCGATCCGTAGAGGTAGCCGCCGTACTCCCACGCCTCGGCGACGTGCTGCTCGGTCAGCGCCGTGACGCGCGTGTAGCGGCTGGCGGAGGTCTCCACCAGCCCCGCGCGCTCCAGCCGCTGGACGGCCTCGCGGATCGGCATGCGGGACACTCCGAGCCCGGCCGACAGCTCGCTGTCGCGCAGCAGCTCCCCGGCCGCGAGGCGGCCGTCCAGGATCGCCTCGCGGAGACGGTCGTAGACCAGGTCCGACAGGCGTGGACCCCGGTTGCGGAGCGGGGTGTCGAGATCGAGTACAGCGTCCAATGGGGCGTTCCGTTTCCGCAGAGAGAACAGGGAACCCCCTCCCCTGCCCGTGCTAGTACCCGGGTAGGGTACCCATGCGGCAAGGCGGCCGCGACGCGCCGGGCGCGATCACTGCCGCACGCGCTGCGCGACCTCCCCGAGAGCGCCGTCGATGCCGTGGAGCTCGCGGACGGCGGCCTCGGCGCCATCCGCGTCCTTCTCCTCGATCGCGCGACGCAGCCGGGCGATCAGCGGAAGGACCGCGTCGAGCACGCCCGCGAGCGGGATGTTCCGCGTGACGTAGTCGACCGTGTAGAGAAGGTCGCTGCGCAGCTTGAAGTTGCTGTTGCCGCACGTGGCGATGATGTGGCGGTTGAACGCGCGCGTAGCGTTGAAGTACGCGTCGCGATCTGTGCCGGCCGAGACGATCGCATCGAGCAGCCGGACGGCCTCCTCGCGCTGCGCGTCGTCCATGCGACGCGTCGCCATGCGCGTCGCGGCGCCGTAGAGGTACCCCGCGTACTCGACGATCTCGGACGCGCGCTCGGGAGTGATCTCGACGACGCGGGTGTAGCGACTCGCGGCCGTCTCGACGAGGCCCGCGCGCTCCAGGCGCAGCAGGGCCTCGCGCACGGGCATGCGCGAGACGCCCAGGCGGTCGGCGAGGGCCTGGTCGCGAAGGCCTTCGCCGGGCTTGAGCTCTCCGTGGACGATCGCCTCGGCGATCTGGTCGAAGACCATGTCTGAGAGTCGCGGGGCCTGCGGCGGGCGCAGCGGGGCGCCGAAGTCGAGCGGGGACATTGAACGATCCAATCCAGCCTTACGGCTGACGAGCACTGGGAGGCCGGGTTTACCTCCCATGGCGGACGGGTCAGGCGCCGCGGAGGCGCTCCGCGAGGTAGGCGCGCAGGCCCTCGAGCGGCACGCGCTCCTGGCCCATCGTGTCCCGATCGCGCACGGTCACGGCGCGGTCGTCGAGCGAATCGAAGTCGATCGTGACGCACAGCGGCGTGCCGATCTCGTCCTGGCGGCGGTAGCGGCGCCCGATGGCGCCGGCGTCGTCGAAGTCGACGTTCCACGTGCCGCGCAGGTCGTCGGCGATCTCGCGCGCCAGCGGCGACAGGCGCTCGTTGCGCGAGAGCGGGAGCACGGCGACCTTCACGGGAGCGAGGCGCGGGTCGAGGCGCAGCACCGTGCGGGTGTCGGTGCCGCCCTTGGCGTTGGGCACCTCCTCCTCGGTGTACGCGTCGATCAGGAACGCCATCATCGAGCGGGTCAGGCCGAACGACGGCTCGATCACGTACGGCACGTACTTCTCGCCCGACGCCTGGTCGAAGTAGGTGAGGTTGCTGCCGCCCGACGCCTCGATGTGGTTGGTCAGGTCGAAGTCGGTGCGGTTGGCGATGCCCATCAGCTCGCCCCAGCCCTTGCCCGGGAAGCCGAAGTCGTACTCCACGTCGATCGTGCGGTCGGAGTAGTGCGCGCGCTCGCCGTCCGGGATGTCGAGCCTGCGCATGTGCTCCGGGTCGATGCCGAGGTCGACGAACCAGTTCCAGCACTCCTCGACCCAGTGATCGAACCACTCGGGCGCCTCGGCCGGCGGCACGAAGTACTCGATCTCCATCTGCTCGAACTCGCGCGTGCGGAAGATGAAGTTGCCGGGCGTGATCTCGTTGCGGAACGCCTTGCCGACCTGACCCACGCCGAACGGCGGCTTCTTGCGCGACGCCGTGAGCACGTTGGCGAAGTTCACGAAGATGCCCTGCGCGGTCTCGGGGCGCAGGTAGTGCAGGCCCGACTCGTCGTCGATCACGCCGAGGTAGGTCTTCACCAGGCCCGAGAAGGACTTCGGCTCGGTCCACTGGCCGCGCGTGCCGCAGTCGGGGCACACGATGTCGGCCATCCCGTTCTCGGGCTGGCGGCCCTTCTTCTCCACGAAGGCCTCGATCAGGTGGTCCTCACGGTGGCGCTTGTGACACTGCAGGCACTCGACCAGCGGGTCGGTGAACGTCGCCACGTGACCCGAGGCCTCCCACACCTTCGAGGGCAGGATGATCGACGAGTCGAGGCCGACCATGTCGCCGCGGCCGCGCACGAACGTCTGCCACCACTGGCGGCGGATGTTCTCCTTGAGCTCGGTGCCGAGGGGGCCGTAGTCCCACGCCGAGCGGGAGCCGCCGTAGATCTCTCCCGCCTGGAAGACGAACCCGCGGTGGCGGGCGAGGCTGATGACCTTGTCGAGGCGGGAGGGCTCGGCCATGGTGGCTCCAATGGTCGGGAGGGATCGGGATGGGCGCGCGCGTCCGTCGGGATGCGCGCGCGGATGCCTCAATCCTAGTTCGTGCGCGGAACCGGTCGCGGGGTGGAGCGGATGGGTCGGCGGAGCCTGTGAGACAGTGACCGCATGCCGAGCATCCGCGACATCATGGCCTTCGCCGACAGCCCGCCGCCGCCGGGGGCGAGCCCCTGGGCGTGGCTGCCACCGCTCGAGCGCGCCGGGTTCACCCTGGTCATCCGGGAGCCGTGGTGGGATGGCCACCGGGGTCTGAGATGGGACGGGTGCGAGTCGAACATCCACGTGTTCGGTCCCGAGGCACCCGAGCCGTGGAGGCATCGCATCTTCCGCGATCACCTGCGCCGAGATGCGGAGGACCGCACACGCTACGCCACCGTCAAGCGGGAGGCGGCTGACGCGGCGAACGCCGGCCGCGAGACGGTCATGCAGTACAACGTGCGCAAGCAGGCGGTGATCCGGGCGATCTACGCGAAGGCCTTCGAGGCCGCGGGGCTGGTCTCGTAGTTCTGTTCGATACTTTCGAGCTGCTTCCTGGTCTATGTCGTACATACGTACTATACTGTGGTCATGGCCGAGCAGCCGATCTTCGAAGCTCTCTCCCCGCACGAGGCGATGCGGGCGGCGATCGCGGTGCTGCGGTCGGTGCAGCCGCAGATCGCGGGGATGAGCGACGCGGAGACGGTGTCGTTCGCGCCGCTCGCCGAGGAGCTCGGCCGCCTCACGGACGGGGTCCGGGTCCGCACCGCCGGAGAGATCGACGCCCGCTCCGACCGGATGCTCGACGAGCGGCTGTCCGCGCAGCACGGATGCCGGAACGGGATCGAGCTGCTCGAACGACTCACCCAGGCGCCGACGCGGGAGGTCCTCGCGCGGGTGCGGCTGGACAAGCGGCTGCGCGCGGAGACGGCGCTCACCGGCGAGGCCCTCCCTCCCCGGCATCCCGAGGTCGCCGCCGCGATGCGGCACGGGGACATCGGCACGCCGGTCGCGGAACTGATC
>NZ_MYFP02000014.1:0-61051 GCF_004514465.2 Microbacterium sp. MEC084
CCGACTTCGTCACGCCGGGCTTGACCCCGGCTTCGACGTCGTCTTGGCGCATCCAGTTCTGCAGGCAGGTCTCGCTGATCCCGAAGTCCGCCGCGATCTTCCGCAACGGCACCCCGGCATCCCGACCACGAGCAACGCGAACCACGTCCTCACGGAACTCGCGCGGATAGGGCTTGGGCATGATGACATCCTCCCAGCGGCACCCTCAGGCACCACAGATCAGGTGTCACCTATTCGTTCAGCAGACCCCGATCTCGATGCGCTGCGGTTCCACGAAGTTGCGGAACTTCTGAACGGTGACCGCGACAAGCTTCACGTTTCCTCCTCGAATACCTTGCGTTCGCTCACACTAGCGAAGGGCTCCGACATTCGAGCATCCCTTGAGATGGGGCCTCGGGCGCCCGGCTCGAGCTCTCACTGGCTGCCGCCAGCCGCTCCGGCTTCTCCCCAGAATGTCTGGCCGCCCAGCGTGGTTGAGACATGGCCGAATCTCATCGCCGCCGCGAGCACCGCGGCGCGTGCGGGACTGCTTGACCGGATGCGCGCCCAAGAGGCGGCGGCTCGCCGCCATGCCGACGGATCGCACTCACTGGCGTTCCGTCACCGATCCGCTCCCGCCTTCGAGCCCTGGGCTATCGGGCGCGGTGAATGAGACGGAGCCCGTCACGGACTTGCGATGACCCGCAGCTTCATTCCGTGCGTCTCAACGAGGAAACGCTCGGTCCCGCCAAGCAGAGCGCGCATGTCCTCACTCGCGCGTGACTTGGACATCCCCGGCTGGACGATCGCGACGGCGACGTTGAGTGTCCGATAGCGCGCCTCGCGGGCGATGGCGGCGAGTGTCGCGATATCGCCAGCGATCAGGCCGCTCTTTCCAGAGCTCTGGCGCTGCTGCTCTCGGCGGAAGAGCCGCTTGGTGAGCAGCTCTGGGATCGACTTAGCGCGGTTCATCTTCATCGACTGCCCGCAGACGTCATACAGGTCGTCGATCCGAGCGCCCGGCTTGTCGCCGGACGAGTACTTGCAGTGCACCATCAAGACGTCGAGGGCATCCTCGGTCCTCTTTAGGAGAACAATGTCGGCCAGTTCGCCGGCGCCGTCGTCGTCGATGACGACCTCCCACTCGTGCTCTGCTGAGAGGGCTTGGATCGCGCGGTGCTGGATCGTGGCCGGGTCGCGATCGGTGCCTTGCGACTCGCGCTTGATGTCGACGCCAGACCAGTCGATCGTCTCGATGGCGTCGACTGGGAAGAGCCGTCGCTCGCGATCTGGCCGCAGCATGAATCCTTGTTCAACGAGGACCGCCTCGCCCTCGAACGTAATGAGCAGTCCGTTAGCGGTGAGGAAGGCTGCGAGGCTTCCTGCGCCCGCTGGCGTGATGATCTGCCCGTCTTCGGTAACGGGGCGGATAGTGGGCGGGTCGTCTTCATGAAAGTCGAACTCGAACTCGAGCTCCCACGCTGGTGTCTTGAGCTGGAACCGGAGCGGTTGGTCCGCCGTGTGATTGCTGAGGGAGAGCTCGGTGTCGAGCAGCGAGAACGACTGGTTTCCGTAGCTGACCTTGCGTCGCTCGCTGAATGTTGCGACGAGTTGATACGGCCACTCGATGGACAGGGGGACGTACGGCGGTCGCTCCCAGGCAGGCTCAGGAAGCAGGAAACCTGACATGACGGACTCCAGGGAGATGGATGTGTCCGTGATGGTGGGTCCGACCTGCGTTGCCCAGCGCACCCAGTCGTGGATGTCGCGAGCTTGTTCGTGGCTCCATACGCGCCCCTTGCGGGATGCCCCGAAGCTCACGGCTCGGCTGTCAGCAAAGCCGTGGGCGAAGATGTTGGTCTTCATTTTCGTGCCGCCTTCTCCGCGCCATGCGTGGAGTACGTCTTGGCCGACGTGCATGGAAAAGCGCCGGTTGCGGCTCACTGAGTCGAGGAGGCCGACGTTGGTGGGCACTCGGCGTTTGACCTTGGAGAGGATTCGGTACACCGTTTCGCCCTTGACCAAGGTGACGTCATCGCCGCCGATGGCTTTGGCGATGTCTTCGTGCATCGAGTCGTTGTTCGTGCTGTTGACGTACAGGAACCCGGCGGCATCGTCGACATGTACGACGTGGAGATGGTGGACGAGTTCGTTGAAGCTGGAGAAGTCGCCCCATCTGACGGGTGTCGCCTCTCGCGAGACCCACCACGCGACCTTGTCTTTGTTGTTGATGCCGATGCGGGTCGTCAGCAATCGGTCCTCGAATAGGTCGTAGATGCTCTCGGGGTTCCATGTCAGCGGCTTGGTGGACTGGTAGGTGACGGTGCTCATCTTCGGATGGATGCTGCGCATCGCGACTTCGCGGGGGACCGATCCAAACGCAAGCTCGAAGTCGGTTCGGTCCTTCTCCTGTCCGACGCCGTGCTCGGTCAGGTCGCGGATGACTTCATTCCAATCGGCGTCCTCGCCGTAGAGCTTGCGGAGCCGCTCGTCGACGCCAGCAACTTGAAGCGGTACGAATGCTGAGGCTTCTCCAAGTGACTCGTTGCCCACGCGGGTGAAGCGTCCGACGAACTGCAGGGTGACGGCAAGGCTCTTCTGGGGGTCATGGATCGCGGCGATCTTCAGCGCCGGGAGGTCGAAGCCTTCTCCGAGCATGTTGACGCACACGACGATTCGGCTCTCGCGGTTGAAGAGCTTGTCGCGGTGCTTGCTGCGGGTTGACTCGACCATTCCTGTGTCGATGCGGATTGGAGCGAATTCTGAGCCGAGCTCCTCGTAGAGCTTGATGATCTCCTTGGCTCGTTCCACGGAGCGGACACGCGCCATCAGGAGGTGATCCATCCCCGCTTCGACGTCGGCTCGAAGTTGCTCGACGGCAGCGATCGCTACGGCGCGGTCTGGCTCGGCGAGGTCGATCACTGAGCGGTAGTTGATTCTGGCGAAGTAGCCGTGTGCCTGGGCGAGGTGGAGCGGGTAGGCGTAGGCGATGCGGCCGCCGAGGTGACGCCCGTCCTCGCGATAGGGAGTCGCCGTGAATTGGACAACCTCCCGCCCATCGAACAGCTCGACGACCTGCCTCCATGTGCGGGCGCCCAGGTGGTGCGCTTCGTCGACGAACAGACGCTGACACGACCGAGCCAGGTACGAACGCGCCTCCTCCGAACACGCATTCAAGACTTGTGCAGTCGCCACGACCACGTTGGATCGCGCGAGAACCTGTTGAACCTGGTCGATAGTTTGGAGTCCGCTCTTGAGCACGAGAACGGCCGGGCACAAGAAGTCCCCGACGACGGCATGGACACGAGGCAGTACCCCGAGGGTCACGAACTTCTCCGCGATCTGAGTGCGCAGCGCGTCCGAGGGTACGACCACCAAAGTCTGGGCCGGTGAGTGGCAGTACGCCGCAAGCATCGTCTCGGTCTTGCCGGTCCCTGTCGGCATCACCACCGTGATCGGTTCATGCTCTTCGGTGGAGCGATAGGCCAAGATCGCGTGCAGGGCACCGAGTTGCGGCCGGCGGAGCCCGTCTTCTGTTTCGGTCTCTGCCGCGAACCGAAACCGCCCTTTGAGGGCGGTTTCCACGACTTCGGCGTCCTGCGGCTCTTCGGCGTGCGCTCCCGGACCTTCGCTGAGCCACCACAACTCGTTGCCGTCGATGTCACAACGCTCGATCGTCGTCACGCGGCACCCTTCGTCCCTGGTCTACGAAGTACCTCGGCCCGTTCTGACCTCGACTTCCCTTGATGTCAGTATGGCCGCGAGAACGGCCGCCTGGTCCGATTTCGCTCAGCGTGGCTGCTTCCGCGGGCGACGACCTCGCGGTCGAATCCGCCCGCCTTCCGCGAGCACAGCCGCACGCACCGTGTCGACATCGATCGACACGCGCTCGGCCACCTGAGCCAGTGTCATTCCTGCCTCGTAGAGCGACGCGGCTTGAGCACGCTTCCCGGCAGGCAGACCCGCCTCGCGGACCGGAACTCCAGCTCGCCGCGCGAGTTCGGGAACGGTCGCGCGGTGCACTCGGAACTTGGACGCGATCGCCGCGACTGGCATCCCCGCCACGTAGTCAGCGATCAGCTCGGCACGCTTGGCAGGGCTCAATCGGGTTTGAGACTTCACCGATTTCTTGACCACCGAACCGCGCGCATCGTGCCTCTCGGACGGTCGCGGCCGTGGTCGTCGCCCCTCAGGCCCGCGAAGAACACGGGAAATCAAGGTTTTCAGCGCAGGACGTGTGTTTGAGAACCGTCCGGGAAGGCCCACGTGTCTCCGACCGTCGCCGCCGTCCTGGCCGAGCTCGCCGCGCTGGAGGATCCGCGCATGCGGGAGGTCAACGAGCGGCACGGAGATGACCACGGCGTCAACCTCACGAAGCTGCGCGCGGTCGCAAAGGGCCTGAAGACCGATCAGGACCTCGCGGCCGAGCTGTGGGCGACCGACGTGACGCCGGCCATGCTGGTGGCGCTGCTGATCTGCCGGCCGAAGGCGTTCACGGCCGAGGAGATCGACCGGATGCTCCGCGAGGCACGCGCGCGCAAGGTGCAGGACTGGCTGATCAACTACGTCGCCAAGAAGAGCCCGCACGTTGAGCGGCTGCGCACGATGTGGCTGGGCGACGCCGACCCGGTCGTCGCGAGCGCGGGCTGGGCCCTCACGGCCGACACGGTGGTCAAGCGCCCCGACCAGGTGGACCTCGACGCGCTGCTCGACGAGATCGAGGCCGGCATGCGCGACGCGCACGAGCGCATCCAGTGGGAGATGAACACGACGCTCGCGATGATCGGCATCCACCACCCGGATCGCCGGGCGCGCGCGATCGACATCGGCGAGCGTCTCGAGGTGCTCAAGGACTACCCGACGCCGCCGAACTGCACCTCGCCCTACGCGCCCATCTGGATCGGCGAGATGGTGCGGCGGCAGGCGGGCTGACCTTACCCGCTCACCTCCTCGGCCGTGAGGACGATCCCGCCGAGCTCGCTGGCCGACTCGGCGAGCCGCGCGAGCCACTCCTGGTTGAGCTCGGGCGGATCGGACTCCTCGAACACGAAGCGCAGCGGGATGCCGGGGTGGATCCAGATGGTCGAGCGGCCGCCCTGCTCGGCGGGGTGCTTCCAGGAGACCGCGAAGCTCTCGCTGCGCCGCAGCTTGGCGAGGATCACGACCTTCAGGTGGGAGAGCGCACGGTCCTCGATGAGGATCGGCGGGTCGACGCTGTCGTAGATGAGGGTGCCCATGACCGGACGCTACGCCCCCTGGGGACCCCGCGGAACGGAGATTCCGTGGGCCTCCCGGCCATCGGGAGGCCCACGTGGACGGCGCCGGGAGACGGTCCGCCATGACGCGCGGAAGAACTTCTCGCGAGGATGTCGATCGGCGGTTCCGCCGCACGACGTATGGGTGAAAGGGTCGGAATCACGGCCCACTGAGGCGGCGCCGGAGGCGCCCAGGATCAAGGAGGACGACATGGCCAAGTACATGCTCATCATGCGCGCGACGGACGAGGCGGTCGCCGCGTACAGCGAGGTGCCGTTCGAGGAGGTGATCGCCGCGATGGGCGCGTTCAACGAGTCCATGATGAAGGCCGGCGTGATGGTCGGCGGCGACGGCCTCGCGCCCGAGCCGGGCCTCGTGGTGGACTTCTCGGCGACGCCGCCGGTGGTGACCGACGGCCCGTACGGCGAGACCAAGGAGCTGTTCAACGGGTTCTGGGTGCTCGAGGTGCCCACCATCGAGGAGGCGGCGGAGTGGGCCAAGCGCGCCCCGCTCACGCCCGGAAACAAGATCGAGATCCGCCGTGTGACGGGCCCCGAGGACTTCCCCGCCGACAACGAGTGGATCCAGAAGGAAGAGGGATGGCGCGAGGAGCAGGCCGCGCGCCAGCAGCAGTGAACGACGCCCCGATCGCCTCGACGGCCTCCCCGGATTCGGTGAGACGCGCCGTTGAGGCGGTCTGGCGCATCGAGTCCGCGCGCATCGTCGCGACGCTCACCCGCGTGACCGGGGACTTCTCCCTCGCCGAGGACGTGGCGCAGGAGGCCCTGGCCGAGGCGCTGGGCTCGTGGCCCGCGTCGGGCGTGCCTGCGAACCCCGGGGCGTGGCTGGTCGCGGTGGGCAAGCACCGGGCGATCGACCACTGGCGGCGGCAGGCGCGGCAGGACGAGCGCTACGCGCAGCTCGCGCGGGATCTCGACGAGGTCGACTCGCCCGCCTGGGATCCGGATCAGATCGAGGACGACGTCCTGCGCCTGATCTTCGTGGCGTGCCACCCCGTGCTCTCCCGCGAGGCGAGCATCGCGCTCACGCTGCGGGTCGTGGGCGGCCTCACGACCGAGGAGATCGCGCGGGCCTTCCTGGTGCCGGTCGCGACCGTGCAGCAGCGCATCGTCCGGGCCAAGAAGACCCTCGCCGCGGCGGCCATCCCATTCGAGGTGCCCACGCCCGACGAGTACCCCGCGCGACTGTCGGCCGTGCTCAGCGTGCTGTACCTCATCTTCAACGAGGGCTACGCGGCGAGCGCGGGCGCGACGTGGATGCGCACCGACCTGAGCCGCGAGGCGCTGCGGCTCGCGCGCGTGCTGGCGGGCCTCGCGCCGCGGGAGCCGGAGGCGCACGGACTCGTGGCCCTCATGGCGCTGAGCGCCGCGCGCTTCCCCGCGCGGCTGGACGCGGCCGGCGAGCCGGTGCTGCTCGCCGACCAGGACCGGACCCGCTGGGACCGCGGCCTGATCGCCCTGGGCCGGGACGCGCTCGCCCGCGGCGACGCCCTCGGTCGCGGCCGGGGCCCGTACGCGCTGCAGGCGGCCATCGCCGAGTGCCACGACGTGGCGACGTCGGTGGAGGACACGGACTGGGAGCGCATCGCGGTGCTGTACGAGGCCCTGGGCCGGATCGCTCCGTCCCCCGTGGTGGAGCTGAACCGCGCGGTGGCCGTGTCGATGTCCGAGGGCCCGGCGACCGCGCTGCGCATCGTGGACGGGCTCGGGCCGGCGCTGGCGGGCTACGCCCAGCTGCCCGGCGTGCGCGCCGAGCTGCTCATCCGGCTGGGCCGCATCGACGAGGCCCGCGCCGAGCTCGAGACCGCCGCGCGGCTGACCGCCAACGAGGGCGAGCGCGCGGTGTTCGAGCGCAAGCTGCGCGCCCTCGGCTGATCCGCTCGCTACGGCAGGCGCACGAGGCCCGCGCCGTCGTCGACGGCCAGGTCGCCGCGCACGGTCGCGAGGATCCGGTACGAGCGCAGCAGGATTGATCCGCCGTGGTTGTCGAGGAACGCGGTGTCGGCGGCGTCCCGGCCGGTCGCGATGCGCACGAGGCTCTGGCGCGGCGCGAGGCGGGTGGCGTCGAGAACCACCCACTCGCCGTCGATCAGCGCCTCGGCCACCGCGTGGAAGTCCATGGGACTGAGTCCGGGCGCGTACACCGCGGCGAGCCGGGCCGGGATGTTCAGCGCGCGCAGGATGGCGATCGTCAGGTGCGCGTAGTCGCGGCACACCCCCGCCCCGTCGAGCAGCGTGTCGATCGCGCTGTCGTTGACGTCGCTGACGCCGGGCACGTACCGCAGCCGCGAGGCCACGAAGCCGACGACCTCGCGGGCGAGCTCGGCGGCCGGCAGCGACCGGTCGAACTGAGACCCGACCAGGGCGAAGAAGCGGTCGGACTCGGCGTAGCGGCTCGGACGCAGGTAGACGGAGCGGTCGTGCGGCGTGACGGGCGTCGCTCCCCCGCCGGTCTCGACCGCGGCGCGGTACGAGACCTCGAGGTCCCCGGGCGTCAGCTGCATGCGGTGGATGCGCGCCCCGAGCGGATCCACCAGCTCCTCGAGTTCGACGGGCTCCCCGTCGAGCGTGACGGCGAGCTCCTCGTCGAGGCGGATGCCGGGCACGCGCGCGACCGCGATCTGCATCTCGAGCTCGGTGGGGGTCTGCACCTCGATGTCGAGGCCGACGGAGATGTCGCGCGCGGCGGCCGTCATGCGCGCTCGACCAGCTCGGCGCCGGCGTGGGCGAGCTCGGCCAGCGCGGCCTCGCTCGACTCGGCGCCGACCCCGGCGACGAGGTCGAGCAGGACGCGCACGTGCTGGCCGTGCTCGATCGCGTCGAGCGCCGTGGCCCGCACGCAGTGGTCGGTCGCGATGCCGACGACGTCGACCGTCTCGATTCCCCGATCGGCGAGGAGCTGCGCGACGGTCTCGCCGTCGTCGGTCGCGCCTTCGAACATCGAGTACGCCGGGCGCCCCTGGCCCTTCTTGACGTGGTGCGTGACCGCCGACGTTTCGAAGCCGGGGTCGTACTCCGCACCCTCGGTGCCCGCCACGCAGTGCGGCGGCCACGTGTCGACGAAGTCGGGCTGACCGGTGGCGCCGCCGAACGCGAAGTGGCCGCCGTTGTCGCCCTCCGCGTCATGCCAGTCGCGCGACGCGACGACCATCGCGTAGTCCGCGCCGCGCTCGGCCAGCAGACGCGTGACCCCCTCGGCGACGGCGTGGCCGCCCGTCACGCCGAGCACGCCGCCCTCGGTGAAGTCGTTCTGCACATCCACGATGAGAAGCGCCCTGGTCATATCTCGAGCGTACGCCGCACCCCGGCGGGCGGGGAGGCGGCGTGGGCGGTCGGCGGGCAGAATGAGGGCGTCGGATGACGGATGTCCCGGTCCCTGGGAGCGAGTGGATGAGCGAGAAGATCGACTTCAAGCGGACCCTTGACGCCTACCGCGCCCGGCGGGGCGACTTCCGGGTTGTCGACGTGCCGCCGCTGCAGTACCTGATGGTCGACGGGCACGGCGATCCGAACTCGTCGCCGGACTTCGCCGCGGCGGTCGAGGCCCTGTACCCCGTGGCCTATCGGCTCAAGTTCGCGAGCCGCGACCTCGGCCGGGACCACGTCGTGATGCCGCTCGAGGGCACGTGGTGGGCCGAGGACATGACGGCGTTCACCAGCGAGCGGGACAAGTCGCGCTGGAGCTGGACCCTCATGATCATGACGCCCGACTGGATCGACCCGGCGATGCTCGACGCCGCAGTCGCGACGGCCGTGGCCAAGGCCGGATCCCCGACCTGAGCGACTTCCGGCGCGTGCCGGCCGAGCGGCGACGCACCATCCTGCGGCAGCCCGTGGGGCCCGCGGAGGGCTGATCAGCCCGCGGCGAACATCGCCGCGATCTGCGCGACCAGGGTGAGCAGGCCCACGCCGCCGCTCGCGAGCGCGACCCCGCCCAGCAGGCGCGGCCACGGCGAGTGCGCGTCGAGCCTCACGTCGTCGCGGCTCCCCACCCGGTGATGCAGCGTCACCTCGTCGCCCTCGGCGGCCGCGCGCAGCTCGGCGGTCAGGGGCGCCTCGTGGACGCCGTCCTCCCCGAACCAGCGGACGACCTCGCGCGCTGAGGGATCCGCGGCATCCGGGTCGCCGATGATGACCGCCCGCACGGGGAGCCACGTCCCGTCCGCGAGCTTGACGATCAGCGCCGCGGCGCCGAACACCGCCGCCGCGCCGAGGCCGGCCCACGTCAGTATCTCCGTGATCGCGGCGAACGCCGCGCCCGCGCCGTTCATGCCGTGCGCGGCATGCGGCGGTCGCCTCGGACCCCTGCCGTCGCCGTCGCACTCACCGGACCAGTCTCTCAGGTGCCGGGCTCCCGCTGCGTCAGGATGTCGCGCGGCGCGACCGGCGTCCCGAGGAGGCGCCGCCGTGACTAGGCTTCCGGCATGGCCGACGCGACGCGCCCCCGACGCCGGATGCCCGCGTGGCTGGCCGGCGCCATCGGCTTCGTGCTCGCGCTGGTCCTCGTCGTGGGGATGGTCGCCGGCGTCGTCGGCGGGATGCGCGAGGGCGTGCGCGACGCGTTCCTCGGCGCCCTGCTGGACGACCTGAACCCCTTCTCCCGCAGCGAGCTGGACCGGTCGACCGAGCCCGTCCTCACGTCGCTGCGCGACCTCGCGCGGTTCGTGGCCGCCGAGGCCGAGTACGAGGTGCTGGTGGATCTGGAGTCGGATGTCGAGCACCTGCCGGCCTGGCTCGCCGGCGAGCGCCTCAGCCTGGTCGCGCACGGGACCGTCGAGGCGTACGTGGACTTCGAGACGCTCGACGCCCGCGCCATCCGGATCTCGCCCGACGGCGACGCCGTGACCGTCACGGTGCCCGAGCCGGAGCTCACCGAGCCGAGCATCGATCTGGATGCGAGCCACGTGCTCTCGCACGAGCGGGGGCTCATCGACCGGGTGGGCGATCTGCTCGCACCCGACACCGACGCGCGGCAGGAGGCGCTCGCGAAGGGCCGGGACGAGATCGCCGCCGCCGCGGCGGAGTCGGACCTGGCCGGGCGCGCGAAGGAGAACACGGCGCGGACGCTGGAGACGCTGCTCGCGTCGCTCGGCTACGCGCGCGTCACGGTCGAGTTCGGTCCGGTCAGCCCACCGGCGCGGTGAGCGGGTCGATCGGCCGGCGCGTGCGGCCGTCGGCGGTCTGCACCGCGAGACCCTCGCGCGCCCAGTACTCGAAGCCGCCGATCATCTCCTTGACGACGTAGCCGAGCCGGCTCAGCTCGAGAGCGGCCTTGGTGGCGCCGTTGCACGCGGGGCCCCAGCAGTAGACGACGAGGTTCGGAAGGCCCGCGAGCTCGGTGTGGCGCTGCGGGATCTCTCGGGCCGGCATGTGGATCGCCCCGGGCACGTGGCCCTGGTCGAACGAGGCCTGGGATCGCACGTCGACGATCGTGAGGGGCTCCCCCGCCGCGCGGGCGGCGGCGACGTCGGAGGGGTCGGTCTCGTGGCGGAGCCTGCGCGCGAAGTGCTCGACCGCCGAGGCGGTGTTGACGCCGTGCTGTGCGACGGTGGCGGATTCGGTCATGCGACCATCCCATCCGCTCGCGACGCGACCCGCGAGGCGCGCGACGGACATCCGCCGCCGAGATCCGGCCATCCAGGCCCGGGCCTCCGGGGCCGGGAAAACGAGAAGGCCCCCGGAGTGGAGTCCGGGGGCCTTGTCGAGCCGCCTGTCGGAATCGAACCGACGACCTATTCATTACGAGTGAATCGCTCTGCCGACTGAGCTAAGGCGGCGTGTGCGCGCTCACGCGGCACGATGAACCATCATACCCGATCCGGGACCGTGCTCCGAACCGCGGAGGGCGCCCGGGAACGTCGGCCGGTTCAGCGGCAGGTGAGCCCGTCCTGCGGGACGGTGCCGTCGACGAAGAACGCGTCGACGGCCCGGTCGATGCACTCGCTCTGGCCGTTGTAGGCGGTGTGGCCCTCGCCCTCGAACGTCATCATCACGCCGCTCGAGAGCTGGTCCGCGAGCGACACGGCCCACTCGTACGGTGTGGCCGGGTCGCCCGTGGTCCCGATCACGACGATGGGCGGGGCCCCCTCCGCCGCGATCGGCTCGCGCACGCCCGTCGGCTCGAACGGCCACACCTCGCACAGGCCGGGTCCCGACCAGTACGGCGCGATGGTGGGGGCCTCGCGGGCGATCAGGGCGTCGGCCGCGTCCAGCTCCTCCTGCGTCTCGTCCAGCGGGTAGTCCATGCAGTTGTACGCGTGGAACGCCTCGGTCGAGTTGTCGGCGTACTGCCCGTTCTCGCGGCCGTTGTAGAAGTCGGCCAGCATGAACGCGGTGGCCGGGTCGCCCTGCAGCACGCCCGTCAGCGCCTCGGTCAGATACGGCCAGTTCACCTCCGCGTACAGCGCGGCGATGATCGTCGTCATCAGCGTGTCGGCGCCGAGCTCACGCCCGTCGGCGGCCGGGATGGGCGCGCGGTCCACGGCGGCCAGCAGGGCCGCGAGATCGGCCATCGCCTGGTCGACGGTGCCGTCGAACGGGCATCCCTCGGCCGCGAGGCACGAGCCCATGTACGTGCGCAGCGCCCGCTCGAAGCCGAGAGCCTGCGTCGTGCCGACATCCGTTCCCGATACCGAGGGGTCGATCGCGCCGTCGAGCACGAGCCGGCCGACGCGGTCCGGGAAGAGCTTGGCGTAGGTGGCCCCGAGGAACGTCCCGTACGAGTAGCCGAGGTACGTGAGCTTCTCGTCGCCCAGCACGCCGCGCAGCAGGTCCATGTCGCGCGCCGACTGCTCCGTCGTGATGAACTCCAGCACGCCGCCGCTGTTCGCCTCGCAGGCCTCGGCGAAGCGCGTGTTGCGCTCCTCGAGCTCGCGCTCCCATTCCGGGGTGTCCCGCCTGTTCTCGGGCACGGAGTAGAGGAACTCGTCCATCGCGGGGGCGTCGAGGCAGCGCACGGCGGTCGATCCGCCCACCCCGCGCGGGTCGAAGCCGATGATGTCGTAGTTCTCCTGGAGCTCCTCGCTCACGGCGAAGTCGATGGTCTCGGCGATGAAGTCGACCCCGCCGCGGCCCGGGCCTCCCGGGTTCACCAGCAGCGATCCGAGCGGCTCGCCGCCGGTCGCCGGCTGGCGCACGATCGCCAGCTCGATCTCGCCCGCCTCGGGATCCGACCAGTCCAGGGGCGCGGTGACCGTGGCCTTCTCGAAGCCCGCGCCGCAGTCGGTCCAGTCGATCTGCTGCTCGTAGAACGGGCGCAGGTCGGCCGCGACGTCCGCCCCGACCTCGGGCTCGGCGACGCACGGACCGCCGGCCTCGCGCGGGATCTGGGAGTACAGGCACCCCGAGAGCGTGAGGGCGCCTGCGACGAGCAGCGCGAGCGCGGACAGGGGACGACGGATGGCGCGAGGGCCCCGGGGTGAGCGCGTCACGGCTTCCTTCCGCTGACGACCGTCACGAGGAGCGACTCGAGCGCGAGCGTGGGCTGCACGTTCTGCTCGAGCGCCTCGCGCGTCTCGGCGATGTGATCGAGGACGGTCAGGGTGCGCTCGGCCGGCCACGCGGCGGCCAGCGCGCGCAGGTCGTCGACGAGCTCGAGGTTGATGATGCCCTCGTCGCGCCGGAACTGGAGCATGACCACGTCGCGGTAGAGCGACTGCAGGTCGGTCAGCACCCGGTCGAGGCCGTCGCGCAGGCTGCGGGTGGCGCGGCGCTTCTGCTCGTCCTCAAGGGCCGACAGCTGGGCTCGGACCGCGGGCGGGATCTTCGACCCGTCCGGGATCCCGACCGTGCGCAGCAGCGACGCCCGCTCGGACTCGTCCCGCTCGGCGGTGAGGGCCTTGGCGTCGTCCGTGGCCGCCTGCACGATCTGCCCCGCGACCTCGACCACGTCGGCGATGCCGCGCACGCGCAGGACGGCCCGCAGGGTCTCGTCGCGGCGGCGGCGCGACGCCTCGTCGGTCGCGAGCCGCTGGGCCATGCCGATGTGGCGCTGCGCGTGCCGGGCCGCCTGCTCGGCAACGGCCGGGTCGGCTCCCGTGCGGGCCGTGATGAGCGCCGCGACCTGCTCGACCTCCGGCTCGCGCAGCCGCAGCACGCGCACCCGCGAGCGGATGGTCGGCAGCAGGTCGGCGTCGCTCGGCGCGCACAGGATCCAGACCGTGTCGGCGGGTGGCTCCTCGAGCGCCTTGAGCAGCACGTTCGACGTGCGCTCGGTCATCCGGTCGGCGTCCTCCATCAGCATCACGCGATAGCGCCCCGCGGACGGGGCGAGGTAGGAGCGGGCGGCCATGGCGCGCGCATCCTCGATCCGGATGATCACGCCCTCCGTGCGCAGCGCGGTGAGATCCGGATGGGTGCCCGCGAGCACCTGGCGCATGCCGTGCTCGTCGTCGGGCCCCGCGATCAGGGCCGCGGCGAACGCGCGCGCGAGGGGCGCGCGTCCCGAACCGGGAGGGCCGGTGATGAGCCACGCGTGCGCGAGCGCACCGGGATCGGCGGCCGCGGCGCGGAGGGTCTCGACGGCCTCGTCCTGCCCCCACACCTCGCCCCACGGCAGGGAGGGCGCGGCCACGGTGGTCATGCGCTCCAGCCTAACGGCGGCATGGGACGTTCTTTTCTAGAAGCGTCTCGCACGCTGCGGGGCCGCAAGCAGCACCCTTGCGAGCGAGGAACGTCGCTTCGCTCCGTTCGGCAGCGCTTCGCGCTGCGATTGGCCGCTCCGCGGCACGCTCGCTTCGCTCGCACGACAGACATGCCGACGGCGCCGTCGAGCGGCGGTGCACAGGGGTCAGAGCAGCGGGGTGACGCGGGCGCGGATGTCGGCGGCGAGGTCGGTGATCGGGCGGGAGGCGTCGAGCACCAGGAAGCGGTCGGGCTCGGCGGCGGCGAGCGCGAGGAAGGCCTCGCGCACGCGCGTGTGGAACTCCGCCTTCTCGGCCTCGAGCCGGTCGAAGGGCTTGTCGTCGGCGTCGAGCCGGGCGCGCGCGGCCGCCGGATCCAGGTCGAGCAGCACGGTCACGTCCGGGAGCGCGCCGTCGGTCGCCCACAGCGACAGGTCGCGCACCTCGGCGGGGTCGAGCACGCGGCCCGCGCCCTGGTACGCGACGGACGAGTCGAGGTAGCGATCCTGGATCACGACCTCGCCGCGCTCGAGCGCCGGCTTCACCAGCGACGCCACGTGGTGCGCGCGGTCCGCGGCGAACAGCAGCGCCTCGGCGCGCGGGCCGATGTCGCTCGTGCCGTCGGCGGCCCGGTGGTGCAGCACGAGCTCGCGCAGCGTGCGCCCGACGTCGGTGCCGCCCGGCTCGCGCGTGCGCACGACCGTACGGCCCGTGCTCTCGATCCACTCCTGCAGCAGGCGAGCCTGCGTGGTCTTCCCGGAGCCGTCGCCGCCCTCGAACGTGATCCAGAGCCCGGCGGACTCGGTCACTGGCCCTCCGCCGCCTTCTTCGCGCGGTTGGCGGCGCGCGTGGCCGCGGCCTTCTTGGCCGCCTCCGACCGCGAGGACGCCGTCGTGCCCGTCGTCTTCTTCGCCGCGGTCGTCTTCTTCGCCGCGGTCGTCTTCTTCGCCGTGGTCGTCTTCTTGGCCGCGGGGGCCTTCGCCGTGGTCTTCGCCGCCGCGCGACCGCGCTTGGGGGCGGGGCCCTTGGCGCGCTTCTCGGCGAGCATCTCGACCGCGCGCTCGAACGTCACGTCGTCTACGCTGGTGCCGCGCGGGATCGTCACGTTCGTCTCGCCGTCCGTGACGTACGGGCCGAACCGGCCGTCGCGCACGCGGATCGGCTTGCCGCTGACCGGATCCGCGTCGAACTCCTTGAGCGCGCTGGACGCCGTGCGACGGGCGCCGTACTTGGGCTGCTTGTAGATCTCGATCGCCTGCTCGAGCGTGACGTCGAAGATCTGGCTCTCGCTCTCGAGCGAGCGCGAGTCGGCGCCCTTCTTCAGGTACGGGCCGTAGCGGCCGTTCTGGGCCGTGATCTCCTCGCCCGTCTCGGGGTCGGCGCCCACGACGCGGGGCAGCGACAGGAGCTTGAGCGCCGTGTCGAGGTCGATCGTCTCGGGCGACATGGACTTGAACAGCGACGCCGTGCGGGGCTTGGGAGCGGCGGCCTTCTTGGCCGTGCGCTTCTTCGGCACCTCGTCGGCGACCTCGCCGGTCTCCTCGTCCACGGCGTCGGGGTCCACCGGATCCTGCTCCTGCACGTACGGACCGAAGCGGCCGTCCTTCACGACCACGAGCTTGCCGTTCTCGGGGTTCTCCCCCAGCACGCGGTCTCCGGCCACGGGCGCATCGATGAGCTCCTGCACCTTCTGGGCGGTGAGCTCGTCGGGCGCGAGGTCCTCGGGCACGTTGACGATGCGCGGCTTCTCGTCGGGCTTGGCCGGGTCGACGACCTCGATGTACGGACCGTACTTGCCGAACCGCAGCGTGGCGGTGTCGGTGAGGGGCGTGGCGTTCAGGGCGCGCGCGTCGATCTCGCCGAGGTTGTCGACGATGTTGCGCAGGCCTGGGTGCTCGCCGGATCCGAAGTAGAACGAGCGCAGCCACTCGACGCGCTTCTGCTCGCCGCGCGCGATCGCGTCGAGGTCGTCCTCGAGGGCGGCCGTGAAGTCGTAGTCGACCAGCTCGGCGAAGTGCTGCTCGAGCAGCCGCACGACGCTGAACGCCAGCCACGACGGCACGAGCGCCTGACCCCGCTTGGTCGCGTAGCCGCGGTCCAGGATCACGCCGATGATGCTCGCGAAGGTCGACGGGCGGCCGATGCCCTTCTCCTCGAGCGCCTTGACCAGGCTCGCCTCGGTGTAGCGAGGCGGCGGGGTGGTCGAGTGGCCCTTGGGGTCCGCGTCCGTGAGCGTGAGCGCGTCGCCCGCGGCCACCTTCGGCAGGGACTGGTTCTCGGCCTCGTCCGCGTCGCCGCGGCGCTCGTCGCG
The DNA here is from genome assembly GCF_004514465.2 of Microbacterium sp. MEC084. Taxonomy (NCBI): domain Bacteria; kingdom Bacillati; phylum Actinomycetota; class Actinomycetes; order Micrococcales; family Microbacteriaceae; genus Microbacterium; species Microbacterium sp. MEC084. The sequence goes on from NZ_MYFP02000014.1 coordinate 16,188, forward strand.
GCCCTCCTCGTACGCCTCGAGGAAGCCCTTGAACGTGTACACGGTGCCCGAGGCCGTGAACTCGGCCGTCTTGCCGTCCACCTGCGCCGCGAGCGTGACGGTCGTGGTCTCGAACTCGGCGTCGGACATCTGGCTCGCGACCGTGCGCTTCCAGATCAGGTCGTACATCCGCAGCTCGTCGCGGCCCAGCTCGCCCGCGACCTGCTTGGGCGTGCGGAACTGCTCGCCCGACGGGCGGATCGCCTCGTGCGCCTCCTGCGCGTTCTTGCTCTTGGACGCGTACACACGGGGCTTCAGCGGCACCGCGCGCTCGCCGTACAGCGCGACGGCCTGCTCGCGCGCGGCCTTGATCGCCTGCGCGCTGAGGTTCGTCGAGTCGGTGCGCATGTAGGTGATGTAGCCGCGCTCGTACAGGCTCTGCGCGACCGACATCGTGTTCTTCGCCGACAGGCCGAGCTTGCGGCCCGCCTCCTGCTGCAGCGTCGAGGTCGTGAACGGCGCGTACGGGCGACGCTTGCCCGGCTTGGCCTCGACCTTGGTGACGGTCGCCGTGCCGGCGGCCTCGATCGCCGCGGCGAGCGCGCGCGCATCCTGCTCGTTCAGCACGACGACGGCGCGCTTGAGCTGACCGCGGTCGTCGAAGTCGCGGCCGACGGCGAGCGAGGCGCCGTCCAGGCGGACCAGGCGCACCGTGAAGCCCTCGGCGTCGCGCGCGGCCCGCGCCTCGATGCCCCAGTAGTCCGCCGAGACGAACGCCATGCGCTCGCGCTCGCGGTCGACGATCAGGCGCGTGGCGGCGGACTGCACGCGGCCGGCGCTGAGCGCCTGGCCGCTGGCGCCGGTGCCGACCTTGCGCCACAGCACGGGCGACACGTCCCAGCCGTACAGGCGGTCCAGGATGCGCCGGGTCTCCTGCGCGTCGACGAGCGCGAGGTCGAGATCGCGCGTGCGCTCGACGGCGGCGCGGATGGCGTCCTTGGTGATCTCGTGGAACACCATGCGCTTGACCGGCACCTTGGGCTTGAGCGTCTCGAGCAGGTGCCACGCGATGGCCTCGCCCTCGCGATCCTCATCGGTGGCGAGCAGGACCTCCGACGCGTTCTTCACCGCCCGCTTGAGCTCGGAGACCGTCTTGGTCTTGCGGTCGCTGACGACGTAATAGGGGTCGAAGCCGTTGTCGATGTCGATCGAGTACTTGCCGTACGCGGCGCGATCCTTCTCGGGGATGTCGCGCTTGTCCGCGAGGTCACGGATGTGCCCGACGGAGCTGAGCACCTCGTATTCGTCGCCGAGGTAGCCCTGGATCGACCTCATCTTCGTCGGGGACTCGACGATGACGAGCTTCTTGCCTGATGACAACGGGTGTCCTTTCGTCGTTGCACACAATACATACAGCGCGCCTGAGCGCCGACTCAGGGGGATCGGCCCGTGAGGCGGCGGATGCGGCGCCGCGGCGATCCGTGTGCGGACGGCGGGATCGGGGCCGGTGCCCCGGATCAGAGGAGCTCGCGGAGCCGCTCAGCCTCGCCCGCGGCCATCGCATAGCCGTGCTCGGGCGCCGGATAGCGGCGCGACCGGACGTCGTCGGCGTAGGCCGCGACGCCGGCGACCATGGCGGCGCGCAGGTCGACGTAGCGCTTCACGAACCGCGCCGGGCGGCCCTCCGAGATGCCGAGCAGGTCGTGGAAGACGAGCACCTGCCCGTCCGTCCCGGGGCCGGCGCCGATCCCGATCACGGGGATGCGGAGCCCGGGCATGACCGCCTCGGTGACGTCGCCCGGGATCGCCTCGAACACGAGCGCGAAGCACCCCGCGTCCTGCAGCGCGAGCGCCGCGTCGCGGATGTCGCGCGCGGCCTCCGCCGTGCGGCCCTGCGCGCGGAAGTCCACCGCGGTCTGGGGCGTGAGGCCGACGTGCCCCATCACGGGGATGCCGGCTGCGACGATCGCGCGAGCCCGGTCGACGATCGCCCCGCCGCCCTCGATCTTGACCGCGTCGCATCCGGTGCTCTCGGCGAACCGTCGGGCGGTGGCGACGGCCTGCTCGTCCGAGTCCTCGTACGAGCCGAACGGCAGGTCGGCGACCATCAGGGGCGACGTGAGCCCGCGGCGGACGGCGGAGGCGAGCATGATCATCTCGTCCGCCGTGATCGGCACGGTGCTGTCGTAGCCGAGCACCGTCATGGCGGCCGAGTCGCCGACCAGCACGACGTCGACGCCGGCGGCGTCCGCGGCGCGCGCGCTCGGGTGGTCGTACGCGGTCACCATCACGATGGGCTCGCGTCGCGCCTTGCGCTCGGCGAGCGTCTCGATGGTCACGCGCGGGCGGGGCGACCCCGCGTCGGGGGCGTCGCTCATGCCGGCACGCCCCGCAGCTCGGCCACCGCGGCGTCGACGCCGATGACCCCGTTGGCGCGGTCGACGTGCACCACGGTCGGGATGTAGGCGTCGAGTTCGGTCTCGTCGTACTCCGCGTAGGAGATGACGATCACGGTGTCGCCCTGGTGGACGAGCCGCGCGGCCGCGCCGTTCACCTGCACGGCCCCGGAGCCCCGCTCGCCGGCGATCGTGTAGGTGACGAACCGGGAGCCGTTGTCGACGTCCACCACGTGCACCTGCTCGTGCTCGAGGATGTCGGCGGCGTCGAGCAGGTCGGCGTCGATCGTGATCGACCCGACGTAGTTCAGGTCGCTCCCCGTCACCGTCGCGCGGTGGATCTTCGACTTCAGCAGCGTGCGTCGCATCAGCGGTTCGCCTCCAGGATCCGGTTGTCGATGAGCCGCGCCGCGCCCACGCGCGCGGCCACGGCGAGGAGCGCGGCGCCGTCGACGCGGTCCAGCGGCCGCAGGTCGTCGGCGGAGCGCAGCTCCAGGTACTCGGGCTCGATGCCCTCGGCCGCGAGCTCGTCGCGGGCGGCCGACAGCAGGGCCGCGGCCGACGTCTCGCCCCCGGCGAACGCCCGCTCGGCTGCGGTGAGCGCGCGGTTCAGGGCGGTCGCCCGGCGGCGCGACTCGGCGTCGAGGTACACGTTGCGCGAGCTCATGGCCAGGCCGTCCGGCTCGCGGACGATCGGGCAGGCCACGATGCGGACCGGCAGGTCGAGGTCGCGCACCAGGCGGCGCACGACCAGCACCTGCTGCGCGTCCTTCTGCCCGAAGAACGCGACATCCGGGGTGACGATGGCGAAGAGCTTGGTCACGACCGTCGCGACGCCGTCGAAGTGGTGCGGGCCGCGGCTCGCGCCGCAGAGCACGTCGGTCAGGCCCGACACGTGGATGGTCGTCGCGAACCCGCTCGGGTACATCTCCTCGACCGAGGGCGCGAACACGATGTCGGCGCCGGCCTCGCGGGCCAGCTCGACGTCGCGCGCCTCGTCGCGCGGGTACGCGGCGAGGTCCTCGCTCGGCCCGAACTGCGTCGGGTTCACGAAGATCGACACGACCACGAGGTCGCTCTCGATCCGCGCCTGCCGGATGAGCGACAGGTGCCCCTCGTGGAAGGCGCCCATGGTGGGCACGAGGCCGACGACGTGGCCGTGGCTGCGCGCCTCGCCGACGGCGGCGCGGACCTCGGCGACGGTGCGGACGATCCTCATGGGGTGTCCTCCTTCTGCGCGGCCAGCGCGCGCGTGCGGTCGACGAGCACGTCGAACAGGGGTATCAACTCCGGGGCGGCCTCCGCGATTCCCTCGCGCTGGCGCTCGACCGTGCCCTCGTCGCCGCGCGCGACCGGGCCGGTGAGCGCGGCGGCGGGGCCGTGCGCGGCCCAGTTCTCCACGGTGGCCCGCACGAGCGGCGCGAGCAGGGCGCGCGCGTCCTCGGGCGCAAGTCCCGCCGCCCCCGCGACCTGCTCCGCGGCGGCCTGCAGCGTGACGAGGAAGTTCGACGCGATGGACGCGGCGGCGTGGTACGCCGCCCGCCGCGCGTCGTCGATGGGGAACGGCGTCGCGCCCAGGGCCTCGGCGAGGGCGCGGGCGGCGTCGAGCGCCTCGGGGGTCCGGCCCGCGACCGCGCAGCCGATCCCTCGGAACGCCTCACGGCCCTCGTCGCCCACGAACGCGCGCAGCGGATGCAGGCCGAAGTCGACGCCCGCGATCGGCGTCGCCCCGGACGTGTGCCCCACGAGACGCGCGGTGCCGGGCAGCGCGGCCGCCGCGTTCGCGATCTCCGCGTCGGGCACGCACAGCAGCACGACGTCGGCGTCGGGCACGGCCTCGCCCCGGGCGGTCGGGCCATGGACCTCGAAGCCCGATTCGGCGAGAGCGCGCGAGATCGCGCGGCCGAGGCGACCCGCCCCGACGACGGCGACCGTGCGGACGGCGGGCTGGGGTTCCGGGAGTGTCATCGTGGATGCGCGGAGGGGAAAGGGTCCGCTTGACCATTCTCACACAACCGCACCGGGTCCAGGATCGCGGCCCCGGGGTCAGGGCGGCGGGCCCGCTCGAGCGGTCGCGTGCACCGGCAGCCCGGCGAACCGGGCGGATGCCGTGACGGTCGCGATGAGCCCGTCGACCGCGCATGCGGTGATCGTCGCGCCCTGCGCGCCGGCGACCTCGGCCGCGCGGGCGCACGGGTCGCCCGGCACGGCGCCGCTCGCCGCGTCGGCCGCGGCGAGCGCGCTCGCGTCGGCGACGCCCGCGATCCGCTGGCTCTCGGCGGCGGCCGCACCGGACGCCGCGAGTCCCAGCATCAGCACGGCCGCGGCGCCGGCGGCGCCCGCCGCGAGCGCGGAGCCGGCCATGGCCTCTCCCCTCTAGAGTCCGCCGCCGAGCGCGCAGCTGGCCGCGCGGAGCGGGATCGGGACGCCGGCGACGCGCGCGTCGACCGACGCCGTGACGCACACGAGGTCGCCGCGCCGAGACGTCGCGGCGCGGGCTCCCGGGACCGCCTGCGCCACGACGCCGCTCGCGCGCCCCTCGGGCTCGCCGCGGGCCACGAGCCGGGCGGCGTCGGCCGCGACGTCCTGCAGCCGCACCTGGGTGGAGGCCGCCATGAGGGCGCCCACGCCGAGCAGGATCACGACCACGACGGCGGGCAGCGCGACCGCGAGCTCGGCGGCGACCGACCCGCGCTCCCCCGCGCCCTGCCCGCCGTCGGGGCCGCCCAGGCGGCGCCGCTGTGCGACGCGCCGGATCACGCGACCGTCAGCGCCCGGCGGACGAGGTCGGTGAGGATCTCGCGCACCTCGCCGGACCGCATGATCACGACGAGCACGCCCGCGAACGCGACCGCGGCCATCGTGACGATCGCGTACTCGGCGGTCGAGGCGCCGGTGTCGTCCGCGAGCAGGCCCCCGATGGTCGGGCGCGCGGAGGTGGGGATGGGTTCGGACATGACTCCTTCTTCCTGTCGGTGTCGGTTTCTTCGGGTCACCCGGCGAGCGCCGGGAGCGGGGTGGCGGCCAGCACGCCGAGCAGCATGGGGGCGACGCCGAGGCACAGGAACGCGGGCAGCGTGCACACGCCGAGCGGGAGCAGGAGCCGGGCGCCGAGGCGCGCGGCGCGGACCCGCCCCTCCGTCCGCGCGGCCTGCCGCTCGTGCGCGGCGGTGGCCCGCAGCAGCTCGACTCCCGGGATGCCGGCGTCGCGGGACAGGGTGAGCACCGCCGCGGTCTCGTCGCCGCCCGGCCGCGCTCCGCCCGGGGCCTGCGCCACGAGGCGCGCCGCGCGATCGATCGAGACGCCGCCGCTGAGGGCGATCGCGGTGAGCTCGGCGTGCATGCCCGGCGTCCCGGGCGGCGGCTGCGCGGCCCGCACCAGGCGGCGGGTCCACGCCCGCGCGACCAGCAGCAGCGCGCCGCCCGAGGCGAGGCAGCCGATCCCGATCGGAGAGGCGAAGAGGACGCCGAGCATGTCGAAGCCGAGCGCGGCGCCGATCGCCAGTCCCGCGAGCGGCAGCCAGGTCATGAGCCGGGCGGTTCCCGCGGGCTCGGTCAGGGCGATCCGCACGTCGTCCTGCGCCTCGCGGGCGTCGCGCAGCGCGGCAGCCATCGACCGCAGACAGTCGGCGAGGGGCGCGCCCACCGTGGCGGCGATCTCCCACGCGGCCGCGACGTCGCGCCACACCTCGGCGCCCCGGTCGCCGCGCTCGGCTTCGGCCTCGATCGCCTGGACCAGGGGCTCGCCCGCCGCGTGGCGCTCGGCGATCCGCCCCGCCGCGGCGTCGCCGCCGGCCTCCCCCAGGTGCCGCCATGCGGCGTCGGGCGTCGCGCCGGCCTGCAGCAGCACGGCGAGCTTCAGCACGGTCGCGCCGGCCGCCGCGCCGGCGTCCGGCGTCACGCGCGCCACGGCGTCACCTCCTCGATGCCGAGCCGCCCGCCGGCGTCGGTGAACCGGCCCACGCGCGCGAGGCGGCGCGATCCGTCGGGGCGGCGCTCGAGGTGCAGTACGAAGCCGATCGCACTGCACACCTGCCGCGTGACGGCGTGGTCGTCCATGCCCGCCAGCGCGCCAAGCGCCTCCAGCCGCGCGGGCACCTCCGCCAGGCCGCTCGCGTGCAGCGTGCCGGCTCCGCCGTCGTGGCCCGTGTTGAGCGCCGTGAGCAGCTCGCGGACCTCCTCGCCGCGGCACTCGCCCACCACGATCCGGTCGGGCCGCATCCGGAGCGACTCGCGCACGAGCCGCGCGAGGTCGACGCCGCCCGCGCCCTCGAGGTTCGGCTGCCGCGCCTCGAGGGAGACGTGGTGCGGGTGGGCGATCCGCAGCTCGGCCACGTCCTCGATCGTGACGATGCGCTCGTGCCCGGGTGCGTGCGCGAGCAGCGCGCCGAGCAGCGTGGTCTTGCCGGTGCCCGCGGCGCCCGTGACCAGCAGGTTCTCGCGCTCGCGCACGATCCGCACGAGCCAGCGCCGGGCGTCGTCCCCGAACGAGCCGCCCCGGCACAGCGCGTCGAGGTCGGCTCCGCGCAGGCGCGGGATCCGGATGGACAGGGCCGTGCCGCTCGTGGCGATGGGCGGCAGGACCGCGTGCACCCGGATCCCGTCCTGCAGCCGCACGTCCACGCACGGCGTCGCGTCGTCGATGTGCCGTCCGCCCCGGGCGATCAGCGCCGTGGCGAGCTCGCGCACCTCGCGCTCGGACGCGCGCCAGGCCGGATCCGGCCGCGGGCCGTCCCCTCGATCGACGAACACGCCCGTCGCGCCGTTCACGAACACGTCGGTCACGGCGGGGTCGCGCAGGTACGCGCTCAGCGGCCCCAGCGCATCCTGCGATGCCTCAGGGCGCTCGTCCGGCACGGCAGGCGAGCCGCCGCCGGCGGGCTGCGCGCCCCGCGGCTGCACGATGAACGGCTCGGTCATGCCCCGACGCTAGGCAGGCGGCGCCCTCGCGCGGAGCGGCGGACGCCCGACCGCACGAACACCGGCGGCGGGTGCGCGCTGTGGACGAGCGCCGGTACTCCCTTTAGTGGGTACCGACCCTCCGGAGCCCGGGGCTACATTCGCCGTGCGGGGCTTCCCGCACGGGCGCCGCCGCGCCCGGGGCCGCTCGGATGCGGCCTGGCACCACGTCGCAAAGGAGCGCGCAGCTGATGAGCACCCAGATCGACCACCTCCTCAACGAGAGCCGGCGCTTCGCGCCCTCGGCCGAGTTCGCCGCGAACGCGGTGGCCGGCGCGGATCTGTACGAGAAGGCGGACACCGACCGTGAGGGCTTCTGGGCCGAGCAGTCCCGTGAGCTCCTGCACTGGGAGAAGCCGTTCACGCAGGTGCTCGACTGGTCGAACCCGCCGTTCGCGAAGTGGTTCGCCGACGGCGCCCTGAACGTCGCCTACAACTGCCTCGACCGCCACGTCGAGGCCGGAAACGGCGACCGCGTCGCCCTGCTGTGGGAGGGCGAGCCCGGCGACGAGCGCCGCGTCACGTACGCAGAGCTGACCGACGAGGTCAAGCGCCTCGCGAACGTGCTGACGGAGCTCGGCGTGGGCCAGGGCGACCGCGTCGCGATCTACCTGCCCATGATCCCCGAGGCCGTCGCCTCGATGCTCGCGGTCGCGCGCCTGGGCGCCATCCACTCGGTCATCTTCGGCGGCTTCAGCGCCGACAGCCTGCGCTCGCGCATCGATGACGCGGGCGCCAAGCTCGTGATCACGGCCGACGGCGGATGGCGCAAGGGCAAGGTGTCGCCGCTCAAGCCCGCCGTGGACCAGGCGCTCGCCGACCGCAACGGCCTCGGCGAGCAGGAGACGGTCGAGCACGTCCTCGTCGTCAAGCGCGGCGAGAACGACGTCGACTGGACCCCCGGCCGCGACATCTGGTACCACGACGTCGTGCCGCAGGCCTCGGCCGAGCACGAGCCGCAGGCGTTCGAGGCCGAGAACCCGCTGTTCATCCTGTACACGTCGGGAACCACCGGGAAGCCCAAGGGCATCCTGCACACGTCGGGCGGCTACCTGACGCAGGCCGCGTTCACGCACCGCAACGTGTTCGACCTGCACCCCGAGAGCGACGTGTACTGGTGCACGGCCGACATCGGATGGATCACCGGCCACTCGTACGTCGTCTACGGGCCGCTCGCCAACGGCGCCACGCAGGTGCTGTACGAGGGCACGCCGGATCACCCGGAGCCCGGCCGCTGGTGGGACGTCATCGAGAAGTACGGCGTGACGATCTTCTACACGGCGCCCACGGCCATCCGCGGCTTCATGAAGCAGGGCCGCCAGATCCCCCAGTCGCGCGACCTGTCGAGCCTGCGCGTGCTCGGCTCGGTGGGCGAGCCCATCAACCCCGAGGCGTGGGTCTGGTACCGCGAGGTCATCGGGGCCGGCAAGACCCCGATCGCCGACACGTGGTGGCAGACCGAGACCGGCGCGATCATGGTCTCGGCCCTGCCCGGCGTGACCGAGACCAAGCCCGGCTCCGCGCAGGTGCCGCTGCCCGGCATCTCGATCGACGTGGTCACCGAGGAGGGCGAGCCCGTGGGCAACGACGCGGGCGGGCTGCTCGTGATCACGGAGCCGTGGCCCAGCATGCTGCGGGGCATCTGGGGCGACCCGGAGCGCTTCAAGGAGACGTACTGGGAGAAGTTCGCGGCGCAGGGCTACTACTTCGCGGGCGACGGTGCGCGCCTCGACGAGGACGGCGACATCTGGCTGCTGGGCCGCGTCGACGACGTCATGAACGTGTCGGGCCACCGCCTGTCGACGGCCGAGATCGAGTCGGCGCTCGTGGCGCACGAGGCGACCGCCGAGGCGGCCGTCGTCGGGGCGTCGGACGAGACGACCGGCCAGGCGGTTGTCGCGTTCGTGATCCTCAAGGAGAGCTACCTCAAGGAGCACGGCCCCGAGGGACTCGCGCAGCAGCTGCGCGCGTGGGTCGGCGAGCAGATCGGACCGATCGCCCGCCCCCGCGACGTCTACATCGTGGGCGAGCTCCCGAAGACCCGCTCGGGCAAGATCATGCGCCGCCTGCTGCGCGACGTGGCCGAGGGCCGCGAGGTCGGCGACACCACGACCCTCGCGGACACCGCGGTCATGAGCGTCATCTCCGCCCAGGTGAAGTGACCTGAACAGCGGAACGGCCCCGTCGGATCATCCGACGGGGCCGTTCTCTCTCACCGCGATGGCGTTGACTGGTCTTCGGAGGCGAGACTGGTCTCGCCGAGACCAGTCTCGCCGCCCGGGACCAGTCGAAGCCCGGCGACAGCCACTCACGCGAACGTGAAGGCGACCTCGACCTCGACGGGCGAGTCGAGCGGCAGCACGGGCACGCCCACGGCCGAGCGCGAGTGGCGGCCGGCCTCGCCGAAGATCTCGCCGAGCACCTCGCTCGCGCCGTTGATCACGCCGGGCTGCCCGGTGAACGCCGGGTCGGACGCGACGAAGCCCGTGACCTTCAGCACGCCGGTGAGGCGGTCGACGCCGCCGACCGCGTCCGCGGCCGCCGCAATCGCGTTCAGGGCGCAGCGGCGCGCGAGGTCCTTGGCGGTCGCGGCGTCGACGAAGCCGTCGCCCTCACCGACCTTGCCGGTGACGGGCAGCGCGCCGTCCACCATGGGCAGCTGACCCGAGGTCTGCACGACGTCGCCGTGCGCCTTCGCGGGGATGTACGCCGCGACGGGCGGCACGACCGCCGGCAGCTCGATGCCGAGCTCGGCCAGGCGGGCCGAGACGCTCACTGCTCGCCCTCGAACTGCTTGGCGGCCTCCTGCGCGGCCGACAGTCCCGCGTTGGCGGCGCCCCCGCCGACGGGCCGCTTCAGGTAGGCGACCAGGCCGCCCTCGCTGTTCGGCACGACCTGGACGAGCTCCCAGCCCTGCTTGCCCCAGTTGTTCAGGATGGCCGCGGTGTTGTGGATCAGCAGGGGCGTGGTGAGGTACTCCCACGTGGTCATGGAGCGTCCTTCCGGTTGGGGAGGCGGCGACGCGGCGCCGGGATCGGGGTGAGCCGGTCGCCTGGCGCGCCCGGCATCCGGAGGGCCTGTCCAGGCTGACGGCTTACGATCACCCTATGCCTCTTGCGAAAAGGACGGCCAGCGGTGTGCTCGGTGGCGTGCTCGGCCTCGTCGGTCTGAGCGCGGTCGCCGGTGTCCTCGTCACCGCCACGGTCACCCCGGCCATCGCCGTGTCGGGCTACGCCGCGTCGAGCGCGATCTCGCTGTTCGACAGCCTGCCGAGCTACCTCGAGGTCGACCAGCCCATGCTGCCGACCACGATCTACGTCGACGACCCCAACAGCGACGAGCCGTACCCGCTCGCGTCGTTCTACGACCAGAACCGCGTGCCCGTGGAGTACGACGAGGTCTCGACGATCATGTACGACGCGATCCTGTCGAGCGAGGACCCCCGCTACTACGAGCACGGCGGCGTCGACCTGATCGGCACGACGCGCGCGCTGATCAACAACGCCACGAGCAGCAGCACGCAGGGCGGCTCCTCCATCAGCCAGCAGTACGTCAAGAACGTGCTGATCCAGCAGTGCGAGAAGGATGCGCAGTCCGACGAGGAGAAGCAGGCCTGCTTCATCGAGGCGACCCAGGCCAAGGGCACCGAGGGCTATGCACGCAAGCTGCAGGAGATGCGGTACGCGATCGCCATCGAGAAGGAGTACTCGAAGAACGACATCCTGCTCGGCTACCTCAACATCGCCAACTTCGGCGGTGTGACGTACGGCATCGAGGCCGCCGCCGAGTACTACTTCGACACCACGGCCAAGGACCTCACGATCGCGCAGGCGGCGACGCTCGCCGGCATCGTGCAGAACCCGAACTACTACCGGATCGACCAGCCCGACCGCGAGGACAACGGCGAGGCGAACGGCTATGCCGCCACCAAGGACCGCCGCAACTACGTGCTCACGCGCCTCTACGAGGACGGCAAGATCACCGAGGACGAGTACAAGGAGGCGCACGCCTCCGAGATCGAGCCGAACATCCAGCCCCGCCAGCAGGGCTGCGTCGCGGCCGGCGGATCCGCCTACTTCTGCCAGTACGTCAAGAGCATCATCGAGAACGACCCGGCCTTCGGCGACTCCCCCGAGGAGCGCCGCGAGCTGCTGCGCCGCGGCGGCCTGAGCGTCCACACGACGCTCGACCTGAACGTGCAGCTGCCGGCCGAGCAGGCCATGCGCGACTACGCGCCGGCTCACGTCGACGGGATGGAGTTCGGCGCGACGGCCGTGACGCTCGAGGCGGACACGGGCAAGATCCTGGCGATGGCGCAGAACACGCGCTTCAGCGAGGACCCCTCCGTCATCGAGTCCGAGCCCGGCTACTCGTCGCTCGTGTACGCCAGCGATCGGACGCACGGCGGCTCGAACGGCTTCTCGGTGGGATCGACGTTCAAGGTGTTCACGCTGCTCGACTGGCTCGAGAAGGACCACTCGATCAACGAGGTGCTCAACGGCGTGAACCGCACGTCGTTCCCCGGCTTCAACTGCGACGGCAACCCGATCCCGCAGACGTCGAAGATCGGCAACTTCAACAACGTCGGCGGGTACACCGGCACGGTGCAGAGCTTCACGCGCGACTCGCTGAACTCGGGCTACCTGGCGATGGCGTCGCGCCTGAACCTGTGCGACATCATGCGCGTGGCCGACCGCCTGAACGTGAAGACCGGAGACGGCCAGCAGATCTCGACCATCGAGGGCCACCCCGTGCCCTTCGACATCCTCGGTTCGTTCAACATCGCCCCGATGGCGATGGCGTCGGTGTACGCGACGATCGCCAACAACGGCATGCAGTGCCCGCCGAAGGCGATCGAGAAGGTCGTCGACGCCAACGGCGAGGAGATGCCGCTGCCCCAGTCGAAGTGCGAGCAGAAGCTCTCCCCCGAGGTGGCCGCGACCGCGGCGTCGGCCCTGTCCACCGTGATGAACAGCGGCGGCACCGGCACCCCTGCCCGCGTGGCCGACGGCGTCCCCGTGATCGGCAAGACCGGTACGCACGAGAAGTGGCAGACGTCGATGATCCAGTCGTCCACCAAGGCCACGACGGCGGTGTGGGTCGGCAACGCCCGCGGCGAGGTCGACGTGTTCCGCACGTGGGTCAACGGCTGGCAGATGTCGCAGCTGCGCTTCCAGATCTCCCGGGCCGTGCAGGGCGCCGCGAACGCGGCCTACCCCGGCGGCGAGTTCCCGCCGGCCGACCCGAACCTGACGCGCCGCATCCTCGTGACGCTGCCGAACGTGGTCGGCATGTCGGTCGCCGACGCCGAGCGGACGCTGCGCGCGGCCGGCTTCGGCGTCAGCGTGGGCGCCCCGGTCCCGGGCTCGCGCCCGGCCGGTGTCGTCGAGACGCAGGATCCGCCCTCGGGCCGCGTCGCGAGCGGCACGACCGTGACGATCTCGCCGAGCAACGGCCAGGGCGCGCAGGTGCCCGATGTGCGCGGCCAGGCGCCGAGCGCGGCGGTCGCCGCGATCCAGGGGGCCGGCTTCGCGAACGTGTCGCTCGGCCCGTGTCGAGACAACGGCGAGGCCGGGGCGGGCCGGGCGATCGGCACGGATCCCGCCGCCGGCACCGTGACGAACCGCTCGACTGCGGTCGTCGTGCACTACGAAGCCGCCGACTGTGATGGCGGCGGCGGCGAGGGCGGCGGCAACGGGAACGGCAACGGCGGCGGCAACGGGAACGGCGACTAGTGGCGTCGGCCTCGCGGAGCGCGCTGACGGCGCTGGCCGCCGTCGGCGCGGCCGGCGCGGCGGCCGCCGTCTGGGGCGTCGGCATCGAGCGTCAGCTGTTCACGGTCCGGCGCCACGTGGTGCGGCTCCTGGACCGCGGCGCGACGCCCATCCGGATCCTGCACATCTCGGACGCCCACATGGCTCCCTGGCAGCGCCGCAAGCGGCAGTGGATGGCCGGACTCGTCGCCCTGCGCCCCGATCTCGTGATCAGCACGGGCGACAGCCTCGGTCACGCCGACGGCATCGCCGGCATCCGTGAGGCCCTCGCGCCGCTCCGGGGCGTGCCCGGGGTGTTCGTGCACGGGTCGAACGACTACTGGGGCCCCGGGCCCCGCAATCCGTTCCACTACTTCCGTGGTCCCTCGGAGCGCGCCCCCAAGGCCGTCCGGCTCGACACCGAGGCCCTCGACGGGTTCATTACGGACGAGCTCGGCTGGGTCGACGTCGACAACGGCGCGACGACGCTCACGGTGCGGGGCAGCCGCATCCGGTTCGTGGGCGTCGCGGACGCACACCACGACTCCGACGACCTCGATGCCGCGGCGGCCGCGCTGGCCGACCAGCCCGAGGCCCCGCTGACGCTCGGCGTCGCGCACGCCCCCTACCGCCGGGTGCTCGACGGCTTCACCGCCCTCGGCGCCGACATGCTCTTCGCGGGGCACACACACGGCGGACAGGTGCGCGTGCCGTTCTACGGCGCGCTCGTGGCGAACTGCGACATCCCGTTGCGCCAGGCCCGCGGCCTGTCGATGTGGACGCATCGCGGGCGCATCGTGCCGCTCAACGTCAGCGCCGGCCTCGGCCACTCGATCTACGCGCCGGTGCGCTTCGCGTGCCGCCCCGAGGTCTCCCTCATCACCCTCGCGCCCCGCGCGTAGACCCCGACGCCCGTTCGGCGACGAGCCGTCCGAGGTGCCCGAGGGCTTCGCCCACCGCTGGCAGGATGGGCGGCGATGATTCCCGTCGAGATCAAGCCCGTCGCGCTGCCGCAGAGCCTGGGCGTCCCCGGCGCGCGGGACTTCCGCGACTACGCCGAGATCCTGGGCGTAGTGACCAACGAGCAGACCGGCGGGGGCGCTCCCCTGAGCACGGCCGACGAGCTGCTCGCCGAGCTGCAGGACGAGCACGACGCGCTCCGCACGGCGCTGCTCGCGCGCAGCGGGACGCGGGCGGTCGGCGCGGCCCACATCGCGGCGCCCCGCGGCGGCCTGCACGCCGACGTCGCGGTGTACGTGCCCCGGCGCAGCGCGGGGCTGGAGGGGCTGCTGATCGCGGCGGCCGAGGACCAGGCGCGTCGCTACGGGCGCGTCCGGGTGCGCGCGGTCACCATGCACCGCTCGGATCTCGGCGGCGACGCGATCGTCGCGGTGGGCGGCGAGGGCGCCGTGCCGCGCGACCCCCAGGCGCGGGCTCACGCCGAGGCCGGCTACGCCCTGCGCGGCGTGCTGCACCACGACGCGGACGACAGCCTCGCCGACACCGGCGGAACGGACTACCTCACCGCCGCGTGGCTGCGCACGCTGACGGTCTGATCGGGTCGCGTCCTCCGCAGACGAGAAGAGGGACCCGCCTGTCGGCGGGTCCCTCTTCTGCTGGTCGGGGTGACAGGATTTGAACCTGCGGCCTCTTCGTCCCGAACGAAGCGCGCTACCAAGCTGCGCCACACCCCGTTTTGCAACCCTGCAAGTCTACCTGATGCCGGGCGGTGCCACGAACCGCGCCCGGCCCGCGCGCGCCGCCGGGATTCGGGCCCCCTCAGGGCGACGTCGTAGGCTGGAGGCCATGACCTTCGCGCCCCGGGTCGTCGCCTTCGATCTCGACGACACCCTCGCCCCCTCGAAGAGCCCGATCGATCCGCGCATCGGCGAGCTGCTGATCGCACTGGCCGACCGGGTCGAGGTCGCGATCATCTCGGGCGGGCAGATCGTGCAGTTCCGCACCCAGGTGGTCGAGCGGCTGCCGGAGGCGCCGTCCGAGACGCTGTCGCACATCCACCTGCTGCCCACGTGCGGCACGCAGTACTTCCGCTTCCAGGGCGACGAGCTCGTCATGCTCTACGCGCAGGACCTGACGCCGGACGAGAAGCGGCGCGCGCTGACCGCCGTCGAGGAGGAGGCGAAGCGCCTGGGCCTGTGGGAGTCGCAGACCTGGGGCGACATCCTCGAGGACCGCGGCTCGCAGATCACGTTCTCGGCGCTCGGCCAGGCCGCGCCGGTCGACGCCAAGAAGGCGTGGGACCCCACGGGCGAGCGCAAGTCCGCCCTCCGCGACGCCGTGGCCCTGCGCGTGCCCGACCTCGAGGTGCGCTCCGGCGGGTCCACGTCGGTCGACATCACCCGCAAGGGCATCGACAAGGCCTACGGAATGCGCCGCCTGGCCGAGGAGACGGGCATCTCGCTCGCCGACATGCTGTTCTACGGCGACCGCCTGGACCCGGACGGCAACGACTTCCCCGTGCTCGCCATGGGCGAGGTCGAGTGCGTCTCGGTCGAGGGCTGGGAGGACACGGCCGACAAGCTCGACGCGCTCATCCCGACGCTCGGCGTGCGCGTCTGACGCGAGCTTCCACGCGAACGGGGCCCCGGATCATCCGGGGCCCTGTTCGCGTCTGAGGGCGTCAGTCGGCGACGGCCTTCTCGGCGGCCTCCACGGCCTCCGAGGACTGCTCGACCGCCTCGAGCGGCGTCGTGCCGGCCTCGGCGGCCGTCTCGGCCGCGGGGGTCTTCGCGGCGGCCTTGGTGCGGGGCTTCGCGGCCGCCTTGCTCGTGGCCCGCGGCGTGCGGACGGGCGCGGACGTCGGGGCGAGCGCCTCGGCGGCCTCGCCGTAGGCCACGGGCACGGGCAGCACGCGCGTCAGCTGCGTCACGTGGCGCGGCTCGAGCTCCTCGAGCGACTGCACGCCGAGCAGCTTCATGGTCCGCTCGATCTCGCTGCGCAGGATGGCGATCGTGCGGTCCACGCCCGCGCGGCCGCCGGCCATCAGGCCGTACAGGTACGCGCGGCCGATGTGCGTGAACTTCGCGCCCAGCGCCACCGAGGCGACGATGTCGGCGCCGTTCATGATGCCGGTGTCGATCATCACCGTGGCGTCCCTGCCGACCTCGCGCACCACACGCGGCAGCAGGTGGAACGGGATCGGCGCACGGTCCAGCTGGCGGCCGCCGTGGTTCGAGAGCACCAGCCCGTCGACGCCCATGTCGATGAGCTTCACGGCGTCCGGCACGTTCTGCACGCCCTTGATCACGATCTTGCCGGGCCACAGCTCGCGGATGGTGGCGAGGTCCTCGTAGCTGATGGTCGGGTCCATGGCCTGGCCGATCAGGTCGCCGACCGTGCCGCCGGTCGACTTCAGCGAGGCGAACTCGAGCTTGGGCGTCGTGAGGAAGTCGAACCACCACCACGGCCGCGGCAGCGTGTCGAGCACGGTCTTGACGGTCAGCTGCGGGGGGATCGAGAAGCCGTTGCGGTAGTCGCGCATGCGGTTGCCCGCGACGGGAGTGTCGACCGTGAAGTGCAGCGTGTCGAAGCCGGCCGCGGCCGCGCGCTCGACGAGGCCGTAGGACACCTCGCGGTCGCGCAGCACGTACAGCTGGAACCAGTTGCGGCCGTCCGGGTTGGCGGCCTTGACGTCCTCGATCGAGGTCGTGCCGAGCGTCGACAGGGTGAACGGGATGCCCGCCGCCCCCGCCGCGCCCGCACCGGCGATCTCGCCCTCGGTCTGCATCAGGCGGGTGAAGCCGGTCGGCGCGATGCCGAACGGCATGGCGCTGGGGCCGCCCAGGATCTCCGTCGACGTGTCGACGTCCTCGGCGGGGCGCAGGATGTCCGGGTGGAACTCGATGTCCTCGAACGCCTGGCGCGCGCGCAGGATCGACAGCTCGCCCTCGGCGGCTCCGTCGGTGTAGTCGAACGCGGCCGCGGGCGTGCGCCGCTTCGCGATCGCGCGCAGGTCGTAGATCGTCAGGGCGTCCTGCAGGCGGCGCTGCCTGCCGTTGAACGTGGGCTTCTTGAACTGGACGTACTCGAAGATGTCCTTCGGGTTGGGGAGCTGGCGCTTGACCATGGGGATCCTCTCTCGGGTCGGTTCACGCGTCCGCGCCGGCGGGAGCTCCGCCGAGCGCGTGCGTGCGCGTGTAGAAGCCGGTGATGTGGGTGCGGATGCGCTCGCGCGCGAGCTCCGGATCGCCGGAGCGCACGGCGTCCAGGACGGCCGCGTGCTCGGCGCGCAGCCCGGCCACCAGCGCGGGCCAGTCGGGCACGGCGGCGGCGCCCTCGCGCGCGTAGGACTCGATCGCGGTGCGCAGGCCCGCCATGACGGCCACGACGACCGCGTTGCCGGACGCCTCGGCGAGCGACAGGTGGAAGCGCGCGTCGAGCGCGAGGAAGTCGTCGGGGTCGAGCCCGTCGGCGGCCATGGCGGCGAGCAGGCTGTCGGGCTCGGCGAGGTCGAGCACCTCGCCTTCGCGCGCGCGGGCGGCGAGCGCCTCGACGACCGAGGCCTCGAGCACGGCGCGGGTCGCCACCACGTCGGCGAACGGGAAGCCCTGCGCCGCGAGCTGCAGGCGCAGCAGGGTCGCGAGCCCGCCCTGCGGGGCCGCGACGATCATGGCGCCAGCGGACGGGCCCGATCCGGTCGCCGTGCGCACGAGCCCCATCGACTCCAGCACCCGCAGCGCCTCGCGGACACTCGAGCGGCCGACGCCGAGCTTCGCGGCGAGGTCGCGCTCGCCGGGCAGGCGGTCGCCCGGCGCGAGGCGCCCCTCCAGCAGGTCCGCCTCGATCCGCTCGAGCACGGAGCGCCACGCGCGCGGCGAGACCTCGTCCTGCGCCATGACACCCCCTTCGCTGTGGTCCGACCACACTACCGCGTGTGGTCAGACCACGCAACGAGCCCGCCCCGCGGGTGCGGGACGGGCTCCGTGAGAGGCGGGGGCTCAGCCCTCGTAGCCGCCGGGGTTGTTCTGCTGCCAGTGCCAGACGTCGCGGGTCATGTCATCGATCGTCAGGCGCGCCTTCCAGCCCAGCTCGCGCTCGGCCTTGCCCGGGTCGCAGTAGGTCGCGGCGAGGTCGCCCGGGCGACGCGGCGCGATCTGCTTGGGCAGCTCGCGACCGATCGCCCTCTCGAACGACGCGATCAGCTCGAGCACGCTGACCGGGCGGCCCGTGCCGAGGTTGTACGCCTCGAAGCCGGGCTTCGCCTTCTCGAGCGCCGCGACGTGCCCCTCGGCCAGGTCGACGACGTGGATGTAGTCGCGCTGGCCCGTGCCGTCCGGGGTGTCGTAGTCGTCGCCGAAGACGTTGATCACGTCGAGGCGGCCGACCGCCACGCGCGCCACGAAGGGCATGAGGTTGTTCGGGATGCCCTGCGGGTCCTCGCCGATCAGGCCCGACTCGTGCGCGCCGACCGGGTTGAAGTAGCGCAGCGACGTGATGCTCACCTCGGGGTTCACGCGCTGGACGTCCTGCAGCACGACCTCGTTCATGAGCTTGGTCTTGGAGTACGGGTTCGACAGCTCGACGAGGTCGCGCGTGGCCTCCTCGGTGAACGGCAGGTCGGCCGGGTCGGAGTAAACGGTGCCGGTGCTCGAGAACACGAACGACCGGATGCCGCGCGCCAGCCCGACGCGCAGCAGCGCGAACGTCGAGTCGAGGTTGTTCGCGTAGTAGTCGAGCGGCCGCTGGGTCGACTCCCCCACCGCCTTGTGCGCGGCGAAGTGGATGATCGCGTCGAACGGGCCGTGCTCCGTGAACGCCTGCTCGACGATCTCATCGTCGGCCGCGTCCCCGATCACGAGGGGAGCCTTCTTGCCGGTGATCTGCTCGATCCGCTGCTCGACGACCGCACTGGTGTTGTCGAGGTTGTCGAGCAGGATCACCTCGTGGCCCGCGTCCAGCAGGGAGACGGCCGTGTGGGCGCCGATGTACCCGGCGCCGCCGGCAAGGAGAACCTTCATGGCTCCATCCTTTCAGAACCGGATCGCCCCGAGGTGCCGCGTCTCGACCCGCCACCCTGCGAGCGCAGCGAGCGTGGAGCGAAGCGACCCCCGCGGCGCGAAGCGCTGCCGAACGGAGCGAAGCGACGTTCCTCGCTCGCGAGTGTCCGGCGCGGAGCGTCGGCGCGAGCGTGCGAGACGCTTCTCAAGAAGAAGGCGCGAGCACTCCGCCCGATTCCTGCAGGTAACACGCACCGCAGAGCGACTCGTACGTGACGAAGTGCTCGTCGCGCACCGCGGCGGTGGCGGCATCGATCGCGACCTGGTCGCCGTCGAACACGAACCGGCCGCCGATCACGCGGCCGTTGAACAGCGCCTTGCGCCCGCAGCGGCAGATGGTCTTGAGCTCCTCCAGCGAGTGCGCGATCTCCAGCAGCCGGCGCGATCCGGGGAACGCCTCGGTGCGGAAGTCGGTGCGGATGCCGTAGGCCATGACGGGGATGCCGTCCTCGACCGCGATCCGGAAGACGTCGTCGACCTGCGCGGGGGTCAGGAACTGCGCCTCGTCGATCAGCAGGCACGCGACGTCGGCGGGGGCCTCTCCGGGGATCAGCGCGCCCTCCTCGGCGCGCACGCGCTCCCGGTGCGCGCGGAACAGCTCGCGCGCGGAGTCGCCCGGCCGGATGAGGAAGTCGACCTTGCGCGTCATGCCGAGCCGCGACTCGACCTGGTCGGCGCCCTTGGTGTCGATCGCGGGCTTGGCCAGCAGCACGCGCTGCCCGCGCTCCTCGTAGTTGTAGGCGGCCTGCAGCAGCGCGGTGGACTTCCCCGAGTTCATCGCGCCGTAGCGGAAGTACAGTTTGGCCACGGATCCAGCCTAGGGCCGGCCTCAGCCGAGCCCGAGCAGCGGGGCGACGAGGCTCCAGGCGCCGTACAGCGCCAGCGAGCCGCCGCCCACCGCGGCCGTCACGATGCCCGTGCGGCGCAGGCTCCGCGATCCGGGTGCCCGGCGCAGCCGCCCGCGGCGCACGATGGGCTCGACCGCCGTGACCGCCTGGGTGGCGGCCGCCGTGCTGCGCAGCTCGATCGGCGCGAGGGGCGAGCCCGTCCACTTCTCGACGCCCCACGCGGCGGCCTTGACGGCGTGCACGCGCAGCGCGCTGCCGGGCTTCGCGGGGGCGCTCAGGTGCCGCGCGGTCTTGGACACGTGCTCCGCGTCACGCAGCCCGGCCTCGGCGACCGACACGGCGAGCGCGTGCAGTCGCCTGCGGGCGCCCTTGCGGAGCATGGGGTCGCTCGCGCGCGCGTCGATCCGGTGCATGGTCGCCCGCACGTCATCGAGCACGGCGTGGGCGTCGGCCACGTACCGCGCGGCCTGGCGGTTGTCGCCCAGCGCGAGGAAGCCGGCCTCCTCGCCGATGCGGTCCACCGCCTGGTCGAATGCGAACACCACGTGACGCGGGTCGGACGCGAGCGGGTCGAGCGGGCCGGTGCGCGGCAGGCGGGGATCGGGCGCGGTCATCCGGATCTCCTCCCGTCGTGTGGCTCGCCCTCCAGGATACGAGGATGCACCGACAGCGGACCCGGGGAATCCGCCGGGATCAGGCGAGCTGGACGAGCAGCGGGAACACCAGGTCGAGGTTGAGCGGCGCCTGCGCGTCGTCCGGGTCGGCCGGATCGGCCCAGCGCAGGTCGTCGATCTCGGCCTGCGCCACCGGATCCACGGGCTCCCGCGTCACGAACACGGTCGCCCGCAGCGCGTGGCCCGCCTCGTTCGCGGCGTGCGAGTCGAACTCGCCGAGCGGCCGCAGCGCATCCGGCCCGATCTCGATGCCGAGCTCCTCGCGCACCTCGCGCACGGCGGTGTCGATCGCGCGCTCCCCCGCCTCGGGCTTGCCGCCGGGCAGCATGTACCGCTGCGTGCCGCGCTTGCGCACGGTGAGCACACGGCCGTCGTCGCGCAGGAACGCGATCGCCGAGACCGTGATCGACGGCACGATCAGGCCGTGATGCCGAGCGCCTGCGCGGTCGCCTGCGTGTTGGCGGCGGCCTTCGCGGGGTCGTCGTTGAGGAAGTCACCGTAGCTCGGGATGAGCTCGCGCAGCTTCGGCTCCCACTCGCCGAGGCGATCCGGGAAGCACGACTTGATCAGGTTGAGCATGATCGTCGCCGCGGTCGAGGCGCCCGGCGAGGCGCCCAGCAGGCCCGCGATGGACCCGTCGGCGGCGGCGACCACCTCGGTGCCGAACTGGAGCTTGCCGCCCTTCATGACCTGGGCGCGCTGGCCGGCCTGGATGAGCTCCCAGTCCTCGTCCTTCGCGGTGGGCATGAACTCGCGCAGGCTCTCGAGCTTCTTCGCGCGGCTCTTGAGCAGCTCGCTGACCAGGTACTTCACGAGGTCGAGGTTCGTCGCGCCGACCTTGAGCATCGAGCCCAGGTTGTGGGCGCGGACCTGCGTGACGATGTCGAGCAGCGACCCGTCCTTGAGGAACTTGGGGCTGAACGTCGCGAACGGGCCGAACATGAGCGATCCCTCGCCGTCGACCATGCGCGCGTCAAGGTGCGGCACCGACATGGGCGGCGCGCCCACGGCGGCCTGCGAGTACACCTTGGCCCGGTGCTGCGCCACGACCGCCGGATTGGACGTCTTGAGGAACTGGCCGCCGATCGGGAACACGCCGTAGCCGCGGATCTCGCGGATGCCCGCGCCCTGCAGCAGCTTGATGGCCCAGCCGCCGGCGCCGACGAACACGAAGCGCGCGCGCAGCTCGCCCGGGGTCTTGCCGACCTTGTGGCGGTACTTCACGAGCCACGTGCCGTCCTTCTGGCGGCGGAGCTTGCGCACCTCGTGGTTGAGGCGCAGGTCGAGACCGTTCTCGGTGAGGTGGTCGAACAGCTGGCGGGTGAGCGCGCCGAAGTCGACGTCGGTGCCGGACGGCGCGCGCGTGGCCGCAAACGGCTCGTCCTTCTTGAGGCGCTTCTGCATGAGCAGCGGCGCCCACTGGTTGATGACGCGCGAGTCCTCGGAGTACTCGATGCCCGCGAACAGCGGCTGGTCCTTCAGGACCTCGTAGCGGCGGCGCAGGTACGCGACGTCCTTCTCACCGCGCACGAACGTCATGTGCGGGGTGGCGTTGATGAAGGTCTTCGGCTCGTCGAGCACGCCCTTGGCGATCAGCGACGCCCACAGCTGGCGGCTCTGCTGGAACTGCTCATTGATCTGGATCGCCTTGGAGGGGTCCTCGGCGTTCGGCATGTAGTTCAGCTCGCACAGCGCGGCGTGACCGGTTCCGGCGTTGTTCCACGCGTTGGAGCTCTCCTGCGCGACCTCGCCCTGTCGCTCGAACGCGACGATGTTCCAGTCGGGCTGAAGTTCTTTGAGGAGGGTGCCCAGGGTGGCGCTCATGATTCCGCCACCGATGAGCACGACGTCGACGGTTTCGCTCACCGGACCAGTCTAGGCGGCGCGAAGAGGGCGCCCTGACCACTCAGGGCCGCAAGAACCGGGGTTCTTGCGGCCCTGTGAACGGGGTCGCCGGGGCGTCCGAGACTCAGACGGCGGCGCGGGCCTGCAGGTCGGCCGCGACGAGCTCGGCGATCTGCACGGCGTTGAGCGCGGCGCCCTTGCGGAGGTTGTCGTTCGAGACGAACAGCGCCAGGCCCTTGCCGTCCGGCGCCGACAGGTCGGGCCGGATGCGGCCGACGTAGCTCGGGTCCTTGCCGGCGGCCTCGAGCGGGGTCGGGACCTCCTCGAGCGCGACGCCGGGGGCGTCGGCGAGCAGCTCGCGGGCGCGCTCGGGCGTGATCTCGCGCGCGAACTCGGCGTTGATGCTGAGCGAGTGGCCCGTGAAGACGGGGACGCGGACGCACGTGCCCGAGACGCGGAGCTCGGGGAGCTCGAGGATCTTGCGGCTCTCGTTGCGGAGCTTCTTCTCCTCGTCGGTCTCGTTGAGGCCGTCCTCGACGAGGTTGCCGGCGAACGGCACGACGTCGAACGCGATGGGCGCGACGTACTTCTCCGGGGCCGGGAACTCGACGGCCGAGCCGTCGTGCACGAGACCGAGGACGTCGTCCTGCGCGAGCACGGCCTTGGCCTGGCCGTACAGCTCGTTGGCGCCGGCGAGGCCCGAGCCGGACACGGCCTGGTAGGTGCTGACGACGAGACGCTCGAGGCCGGCCTCGGCATCGAGCACCTTCAGCACGGGCATGGCGGCCATGGTGGTGCAGTTCGGGTTCGCGATGATGCCCTTCTGGGCCTCGGCGATCGCATGAGGGTTGACCTCGCTGACGACGAGCGGCACCTCGGGGTCCATGCGCCACGCGCTGGAGTTGTCGATCACGACCGCGCCGGCCTCGGCGAAGCGGGGCGCGTGCGCGCGGCTGCCGGTGGCGCCGGCGGAGAAGAGGGCGATGTCGATGCCGGACGGGTCGGCGGTCGCGACGTCCTCGACCACGACGTCGACGCCCTGGAACTCGATGGTCGTGCCGGCCGAGCGCTCGGTGGCGAACAGGCGCAGCTCGCGGATCGGGAAGCCCCGCTCGACGAGGATCTCGCGCATGACGGTGCCGACCTGTCCGGTGGCGCCGACGACGGCGAGGGAGATTCCTGATTCTGCGATGCGGGTCATGACGGATCCTTGATGATGCGGGTGGGGTTGGTCGATTCTACCGGCGCTCGGCTGCGCCCCCGCCCGCTGTGACGCCTCCCGCCTCGGGAGCGGCAGGATCCGCACGTCGGATGTCCGGATGCCGCCGCCCAGCGGCATCCACCCCCGTTGAGCGGAGGCGCGCCAGCGCCGGGGTCGAAACGCGAGGAAGCGTTCCCAGCCGCCGGGCAGATGCGGCTGGCAGCAAGCCCTGGCCATCGACCGTCGTGCGAGCGAAGCGAGCGTGCCGCGGATGCGGCCAAACGCAGCGCGAAGCGCTGCCGAACGGAGCGAAGCGACGTTCTCGCTCGCGAAGGGCCCCCGAAGGGGCGCCCGCACGCGTGCGACCGCTTCTGAAAGAACTACCGCCCGGTGCCGGCGTAGACCGTTGCCTCGATCTCGCTGTCGAGGCCGTAGGCCGAGTGGACGACGCGGGCGGCCTCGTGCACGTCGTCGTTGCGGACGACGACCGAGATGCGGATCTCGCTGGTCGAGATCATCTCGATGTTG
The DNA here is from genome assembly GCF_004514465.2 of Microbacterium sp. MEC084. Classification (NCBI taxonomy): domain Bacteria; kingdom Bacillati; phylum Actinomycetota; class Actinomycetes; order Micrococcales; family Microbacteriaceae; genus Microbacterium; species Microbacterium sp. MEC084. The sequence continues at coordinate 40,388 of NZ_MYFP02000014.1, forward strand.
ATGCCGGCCTTGCTGAGCGCCTCGAACAACGTCAGCGAGACGCCCGAGTGCGTGCGCATGCCGGCGCCCACGACGGACAGCTTGCCGATCTGGTCGTCGTGCACGACGTTCTCGTAACCGAGCGTCTCCTTCTCGGCCGTGAGCACCTTGAGCACCTCGGCGGCCGAGGGCTTCGGCAGCGTGAACGAGATGTCGGTGCGGCCGGGCGACGCGCTCTGCACGTTCTGCACGATCATGTCGATGTTCGCGCCCGTCTTGGCGACGAGGGCGAAGATCGCGGCGGCCGATCCGGGGACGTCCGGCACGCCGACGACCGTGATCTTGGCCTGGCTCTGGTCGATCGCGACGCCCGCGACGACGGGCTCCTCCATGCCGGTGACGTCGGTCACGTCGGTCTCCTTCTTCGCGTGGCGGGGGTGGGCCATGCCCTCCCCCAGGACGTAGGTTCCCTCGTTCGCCGTGAACGTGGAGCGCGCGTGGATGAGCACGCCGTGGCGGCGCGCGTACTCGACGGCGCGGATGTAGAGCACCTTGGCGCCGTTGGCGGCGAGCTCGAGCATCTCCTCGGCCGAGACGTGGTCGAGCTTGCGCGCGAGCGGCACGACGCGCGGGTCGGCGGTGAAGATGCCGTCGACGTCGCTGTAGATCTCGCAGACGTCGGCCTCGAGCGCCGCCGCGAGGGCGACGGCCGTGGTGTCCGAGCCGCCGCGGCCGAGCGTGGTGATGTCCTTGGTGTCCCGGTTGAAGCCCTGGAAGCCGGCCACGATGACGATCGCGCCCTCGTCGAGCGCCTCGCGCACGCGGACCGGGGTGACGTCGACGATGCGCGCCGAGCCGTGGTCCGCGGTCGTGATCATGCCGGCCTGGCTGCCCGTGAACGAGCGGGCCTCGTAGCCCATCGAGTGGATCGCCATGGCGAGCAGCGCCATCGAGATGCGCTCGCCGCTCGAGAGCAGCATGTCGAGTTCGCGCGGCGCCGGGAGGGGCGCGACCTGCGAGGCGAGGTCGAGCAGCTCGTCGGTGGTGTCGCCCATGGCGCTGACGGCCACGACCACGTCGTTGCCGGCCCGGCGGGTGTCGACGATGCGCTTCGCGACGCGCTTGATGCTCTCGGCGTCGGCGACCGACGAGCCGCCGAACTTCTGCACGATCAGTGCCACTGCTGCTCGCTCCAGAGGGGTGGGGACCGGACGCCGCGGGTTCGGCGCCCTGCTGACATCTTAGGAGCGCGCCCGAGTGCTCCCCGACGATGTGACATCCCGCCCTTCCGCTCGCTCACGGCGCGTGCGTCCTGCGCGCGCGGGCCCTTATGGATTGCGCAGTTCGGGCATATCCTGCGACCACACGCCGCTCTCGCGCGAAGGGGACGACGATGACGACGAGCTCTGCGGCACAGGCCCCGCTCGGGGTCAGGGTCGCGCACACGCTGGCGGTCGGGTTCGGCTGGGCCGGCGGCATCCTGCTGGCGGGCGGTCTGCTGACCGGCGGGCTGCTCGGCGACCTCGGCGCGGTGGGCGGGCTGCTCGTGCTGGCGATCGTCCTGCTCGTGGCCGCGGCGGTGCTCCGGATGGCGGTGCGCACTACCGCGCGTCGCGCCCGCTCCCGCGCTCTCGCCGGCATGGATCCGACGGTCGCGACCACGGCCGTGGTGGCCGCCACGGCCGTGAACATCGGATGGTGGGACGCCTTCGTCGGCGGGACGGGCTTCTTCGGCGACGGCTCCGGCTCCGGCGGGTGGGACGGCGGCGGCTCGTCCGGCGGCGGCTGGGGCGGAGACGGCGGCGGGTTCGGCGGAGACGGCGGCGGCGGGTTCTGACCGGCCCCGGCCTCAGCGCACGGCGGCCGCGGGCACCTCGACCGCGGGGGCGACCGCGCTCGGCTTCTGGCCGCGCGTGAAGACGCCGGCCGCGAGCAGGCAGCCCGCGAGGACGATGGGGAACCCGACGATCAGGCCGAGCGTGAGCGGCTCGCCGCGCACGAGCATCCCGAGCACAATCGCCACCACGGGGTGCAGGTACGTCATGAGCGGTGCCTTGACCGGACCGACCTCGGCGATCAGCGCGAAGAATGCGATGAACGCGACCGCGGTGCACAGCACGGTCAGGAGCGCCATGCCGGCGAGGCTGCGCGTCGTGGGCGGCTCGGTCGTGGTCACGATGCCGATCGGCAGGTAGACGATGCCCACGGCGGCCATCGACAGCGTGATCACCCCGAGCGACGGCACGTCGGGCAGGTGACGGGCGACGATGAACGGTGCGATCGCGTAGCAGACCGCGACCAGCAGCACCTCGCCGATCGCGAGCAGGCTGATCTCGCCGTCGAGCGCGCCGCTGCCGAGCGCGACCACGGCGACGCCCGCGAAGCCGAGCGCCAGGCCGATGGCGCGCGAGGGACGCAGGGCGCCGCGGTCGCCGCGCGCCACGGCGATCGCCGTCGCGAACAGCGGCACCGTCGCGACGAACAGGCCGGTGAGGCCCGAGGCGAGGGTCTGCTCGGCGTGCGCCAGGAGCACGAACGGGCCGGCCATCTCGACCGCGCCGAAGGCGAGCACCCACGGCCAGTGCTTGAGCGCCGGCTTCAGCGCCCCCTGCTTCAGAGCGAACGGCAGCAGCAGGAGCGCAGCGCCGAACGTGCGGATGCCGACCACCGCCGCGGGAGAGAACGTCTCCACCGCCTCGGCGATGAAGAGGTACGGCATGCCCCACACGAGCGCGAGCAGCGCGAACAGGGCCCACCCCTTCGGGGTGAAGTGAGTCGACGATGGCACGGGACGATCCTGGCACGCACCACCGACATCCGGATCGGACGGCGGACCACCTGTCCGTCAACGGATGAAGGTTGGCAGGGTCAGATGGCCCGGCGGCCCTCGAAGGCCCGGCCGAGCGTGACCTCGTCGGCGTACTCCAGGTCGCCGCCCACGGGGAGGCCGGACGCGAGGCGCGACACCGTGATCTGCAGCGTCGTGAGCAGCCGGCTGAGGTAGGTCGCGGTCGCCTCGCCCTCGAGGTTGGGGTTCGTGGCGAGGATGACCTCCTGCACCGTGCCGTCGGCCAGGCGCGACATCAGCTGCTGGATGCGCAGATCGTCGGGGCCCACGCCCGCGATGGGGCTGATCGCTCCGCCGAGCACGTGGTACAGCCCGCGGAACTCGCGCGTGCGCTCGATCGCCGCGACGTCCTTGGCGTCCTCGACCACGCAGATGAGGGCGGGGTTGCGGCGCGGGTCGCGGCAGATCGCGCACGTCTCCTGCTCGGAGACGTTGCCGCAGATCTCGCAGAACTTCACGCGCTCGCGCACCTCGCGCAGCAGCTCGGACAGGCGGGAGACGTCGAACGTGGGGGTCTGCAGGATGTGGAACGCGATGCGCTGGGCCGACTTCGGGCCGATGCCGGGCAGGCGGCCGAGCTCGTCGATCAGCTCCTGGACGATGCCGTCGTACATGTGGGGGCTCTCTTACTGGGGCCGCTACTGGAAGCGGGTCGGCGGCTCGTACGGCTCCTCGTGCAGGAACCGCGCCTCGAGGATCTGACGCACGACGGCCTCGCCGTAGCGCTGCACCCCGTCGGTCTGGATGACGCGGCGCTGCACGACGACGCTCGGGGTCTGGATGACCGGCGGCGCGGGGGCGGCGGCCTCCGGCTCGTCATCGGTCTCGGGCTCGTCGTCCGCGTCCACCGGGACCTCGGTCGGGATGACGTCGCCGTCCCGCTCGAGCGTCGCCACGCGCGCGGCGACCGGCACGGCCGCCTCCTCGGGATCGTCGTCCACCGCGAGCGCCACCGGGGCCTCGCTGTTCGGGATGGGCGCGACCGCCCACTCCGTCACGGGCGCAGCGGCGTACGAGGCCGGCGCGGGCGCGGTGCGCACGGGCTCCGGCTCGCGCGCGGGGCTGACCCGCTCGGGCCGGGCCGCGGCCGGGCGCACCGGCTCCGGGCGCACCGGCTCGGGACGCGGAGCGGGCTGCCGCGCGGCGGGCGGGCCGTAGGGGTCCTCACCCGCGTAGGGGTCGCCTGGCTCGTCCGGGTACGGGTAGTCCGGCTCGGGTGGGAGGTCGTCGTACGGCGCGGGCGCCGGCTCGGCAGGGCGTGCGGCCCGGGCCGGGTCGGGGTCGGGCGCCGGCTCGGCGGCGGGGCGGGCGCCGCCGCCGCTCTGCTCGCGAGCGCCCTGCTCGCGCGCGGCGGCGTCGAGGTGCGCGAGGTACTTCACGCGCACGCCGAGCACGCCGAGGATCGCGGTGCGGAGGTCCTCGCTCACGCCGCCCTGGGGCGTCCGGGTCTTGAACTTGCCCAGGTCGCCCTCGTTCGGGAAGCCGAGCACGAGCACGTCGTCGGGGCGGACGTCCACGACGCGCGCGCCGCTCACGACGAGCCAGCTGGTGCGACTGATGCCCTGGAGGCGCTCGAGCACCTGCTCCCACGCGGCCGTGATGCCCTCGAGCGTGAGCGGGCCGGACGGGACGGGGGGCTGCGGCTCGGGGGCCGGCGCGGCCGCGGCCGGCGCGGCGGACGCCGGCGCCGTGGCGGGGGCGCTGCCCGGCGCGACGGTGGCCCAGCCCGCGGCGGGCACGTCGTCGGCCGGGGCCGCGGGAGCCGGGCGCTCTGCAGGGGCGGGCTGGTCTGGGCTCGCTGCGCTCGCTCGACCCGTTTCATCTCCGCTCGCTGCGCTCCCTCCGCTCAACGACCGGGGCTCGGCCGGAGCAGGAGCCGCGGGCGCGGGAGCGGCGGGCGCAGGGGCGGCAGCGACAGCCGCCGGCGCGGCGGGCGCCGGAGCGGCGGGCGCGGCAGCGGCAGCCGCCAGAGCAGCGGCGGCAGGAACCGGGGCCGCGCCGGGCGTCGCCGCGGCCGCGGGAGCGAGGGCGCCGGCGAGCACGCGCGCGATCATGAGCTCGAGCTGCAGGCGGGGCGAGGTCGCACCCGACATGGCGTCGAGCGCGGCGCTCACGATGTCGGCGGTGCGCGACAGGCGCTCGGCGCCGAGGCGCTGCGCCTGACCGGTCATCCGCTCGAGCTCGTCGGCGGGGATGCCGCGCAGCACGGCGGAGGCGCCGGCGCCGGTCGCGGCGATCACGATCAGGTCGCGCAGGCGCTCGAGCAGGTCGTCCACGAAGCGGCGCGGATCCTGCCCCGTCTGCACGACGCGGTCCACGGCGCCGAACGCGGCCGCGGCGTCGCCCGCGGCGAACGCGTCCACCACGCCGTCGAGCAGCTCGCCGTGCGTGTAGCCGAGCAGCGCGACGGCGCGCTCGTAGCCGACCTGGCCGCCCTCGGAGCCCGCGATCAGCTGGTCCAGGATGGAGAGCGTGTCGCGGGGCGATCCGCCGCCCGCGCGCACCACGAGGGGCAGCACGCCGGTGTCGACCTTCACGCCCTCCTGGTCGCACAGCGACTGGACGTAGTCGAGCATCGCCGCCGGGGGCACCAGGCGGAACGGGTAGTGGTGCGTGCGCGACCGGATGGTGCCGATGACCTTGTCGGGCTCGGTCGTCGCGAAGATGAACTTGACGTGCGCCGGGGGCTCCTCGACGAGCTTCAGCAGCGCGTTGAAGCCCTGCGGCGTCACCATGTGCGCCTCGTCGAGGATGAAGATCTTGAACCGGTCGCGGGCCGGGGCGAACACGGCGCGCTCGCGCAGGTCGCGCGCGTCGTCGACGCCGTTGTGGCTCGCGGCGTCGATCTCGACGACGTCGAGCGATCCGCCGCCCGCGCGGGACAGCTCGACGCAGCTGTCGCACGTGCCGCACGGGGTGTCGGTCGGGCCCTCGGCGCAGTTGAGGCAGCGCGCCAGGATGCGCGCCGACGTGGTCTTGCCGCAGCCGCGGGGACCCGAGAACAGGTAGGCGTGCCCGATCCGGTCGCTGCGCAGTGCGGTCATCAGCGGCTCGGTGACCTGCGACTGCCCGATCATCTCCCCGAAGGTCTCGGGCCGGTAGCGGCGATACAGGGCGGTGGTCACGCGAACAGCCTACGGGAGGGGTGGGACATCCGAGCCGGGGCCTCCCCAGGGTGGGAGGCTACGGCTGGTCGCCCGTGGCGACGGGACGGTCCTGGTTCGACCACTGGCTCCACGACCCCGGGTACAGGGCGCCGGGCACGCCCGCCGCGGCGAGCGCGAGCAGGGTGTGCGCGGCCGTGACGCCCGAGCCGCAGTACACGCCGATCGGCGCGGACAGGTCGACGCCGAGCTCCTGGAAGCGGGCCCGGATGGAGCCCGGCTCGAGGAACCCGCCCGACGCGTCGATGTTGCCCGTGGTGGGCGCCGACACGGCGCCGGGGATGTGCCCGGCGCGGGGATCGATCGGCTCCGCCTCGCCGCGGTAGCGCTCCGGCGCGCGGGCGTCGAGCAGCGTGCCGACGCGCGGGAACGCCGCGGCCTGGTCGGCCGTCAGCACCGGCAGCGCACCGTACGCCAGCTCGATGTCGCCGGGCTCGGCGCGCACCTCCCCCGCCTCGAGCGGATGCCCCGCCGTGGTCCAGGCCGACAGGGCGCCGTCGAGCACGCGCACGTCGGAGACGCCCGCGTGCCGCAGCAGCCACCACGCGCGCGCGGCGGCCATCCCGGAGCTGTCGTCGTAGACCACCACGGGCCGGCCGGTGCGGACGCCCCAGGCCCGCGCGGACTCCTGCAGCCGCTCGACGGGCGGCAGCGGGTGGCGTCCCTCGGTCGCGGGCTGCGACGGATCCGCCAGCTCGTGGTGCAGGTCGACGAACACCGCGCCCGGGATGTGCCCGGCCAGGTACGCGGGGCGGCCCGCATCCGGATCCGCGAGGGTCCAGCGCACGTCCAGCAGCGTGACCTCGCCGAGCCGCTCGGCGAGCTCCGCGGCGGAGATCAGGACGTCACTCACCGCGCGATCCGACGGTCTCGCCGACGATCGGGATCGCCGACGTGGTGACCGGCACGGACGCCGTGATCGGCACGGTCGGCTCCATCGCGGTGCCGTCCTCGCGGCGCATCTCGCTGAACGGCTTGAGCGTCGGGCGGCCCGGCAGCACGGGGCCCTGGTCGGCCAGCGGCACGACGGCCGGCTGGTCCACCGACGCGACGTACGCGTGTCCGCGCACCGTGAACCGCACCGGATCGCCCGAGCGCACCGTGACGGTCATCTCCTCGCGGCGCAGCACGACGTCGGCGACGGCGCCCTGCCACTGCAGCGTGTAGGCCAGCTCGGGCCACTCCTCGGGCAGGCGCGGGTCGAACGACAGCTCGCCCAGGTGGTCGCGCATGCCGCCGAAGCCGCTGACGAGCGCGGTCCACACTCCGCCCGCCGACGCGACGTGCACGCCGTCGGCCGCGTTGTGATGCAGGTCGCCGAGGTCGACGAAGATCGCCTCCTCGAAGTACTCGTGCGCGAGGTCCTGGTACCCGACCTCGGCCGCGAGGATCGACTGCACGACCGCCGACAGGGTCGAGTCGCCCGTGGTCAGCGGGTCGTAGTAGTCGAAGTCGGCGCGCTTCTCCTCGGGCGAGAAGTGGTTGCCCTGCAGGAACAGCGCGAGCACGACGTCCGCCTGCTTGAGCACCTGGAAGCGGTAGATCACGAGCGGGTGGAAGTGCAGCAGCAGCGGCCGCTGCTCGGCCGGCGTGTGCTCCAGGTCCCAGACCTCGCGCTCGAGGAACAGCGAGTCCTGCGGGTGGATGCCGAAGTTCTCGCTGTAGGGGATGTGCATGGCGTCGGCCGCGCGCTCCCACGCCTCGGGCTCGCTGGCGTCCAGCGCGACGCGGTCGGACAGCAGGCGGAACGCGCCCGGGTTGGTCTCGGCCATCTCGCGCACCACGCGCGCGGCGGCGCGCAGGTTGAACCGCGCCATCACGTTCGTGAAGAGGTTGTCGTTGACGACGGTCGTGTACTCGTCCGGGCCGGTCACGCCGTGGATGTGGAACGACTCGACGCCCTCGTGCGAGCGCCAGAACCCGAGCGTGGCCCACAGGCGCGCGGTCTCGACGAGCACGTCGGCGCCCTCGCGCTCCATGAAGTCGTGGTCGCCCGTGGCGCGCACGTATTTGACGAGCGCATACGCGACGTCCGCGTTGATGTGGTACTGCGCCGTGCCGGCGGCGTAGTAGGCGGACGCCTCCTCGCCGTTGATCGTGCGCCACGGGAACAGCGCCCCGGCCTCGTTCAGCTGCGCGGCGCGGCGGCGCGCGGCGGGCAGCATCATGGTGCGCATCCGCATGGCGTTCCGCGCCCAGAGCGGGTTCGTGTACGCCAGGAACGGCAGCACGTAGATCTCGGTGTCCCAGAAGTAGTGGCCCGAGTAGCCCGAGCCCGTGACGCCCTTGGCGGGGACGCCGAAGCCGTCCGCGCGGGCCGCGGCCTGCGCGAGCTGGAACAGGCACCACCGGGTCGCCTGCTGCAGGCTGTCCTGCGCGGCGATCCGGACATCCGACGTGGACCAGAACGCGTCCATCCAGGCGCGCTGGCGACGGTAGACGTCCTCGGCGCCCGACACGGCGATCCGGTCGAGCGTGCGGCGGCAGCGCTCGACGAGCTCGCGCGGGGGCACGCCGCGCGACGTGTGGTAGCTGACGACCTTGGTGATCGTGATCGGCACGCCCGCCTTGGCGCGCACGCGGAACACGTGCTTGGCGATGTCGGGCTCGACCAGGTGCCGCATGTCGTACTCGTTGGCGGTGTCGATCGAGTGGTCGGCCGCGACCGCGATCGTCATGCCCGACTCGGTGACGCGGTACGACAGCGCCGAGCGCAGCTCGTCCGTCCAGTACTCCTGCGGCTGCAGCACCCGCTCGCCGATCTTCTCGCTCTTGCGCGGGTCGAACGTCGCGCCGCGGCCGGCGGCTTTCGCGGCCCGCATCGACGGCGTGCCGCCGTAGACGTTCTCGCCGTCCTGGCGGTTGACGATCTGCGAGCTGATGGTCACGGGGGCGTCCGTGTCGAGCACCGTGACGGTCATCCGCATGACGGCGACGTGGCGCTCCTCGAACGAGACGACGCGGTCGTCCTCGATCAGCACGTCCTTGCCCGACGGCGTGCGCCACAGCAGCCGTCGGCGGTACACGCCCTCGCGCATGTCGAGCACGCGCTCGTACTCGCGCATCTCGGCGATGTCGAGCGACAGCGGCTCGTCGTCGACGTACACGCGCATGACCTTGGCGTCGGGCGCGTTGATGATGGTCTGGCCGACCTCGGCGAAGCCGTAGGCCTGCTCGGCGTGACGGATGGGCCAGGTCTCGTGGAAGCCGTTGATGAAGGTGCCGTGCTCGTGCGCGTGGCGGCCCTCGGGGTGGTTTCCGCGCAGGCCGAGGTAGCCGTTGCCGACCGAGAAGATGGTCTCGGTCACGCCCGCGTCGTCGCCCGAGTAGCGCGTCTCGATCAGGCGCCAGGGGTCGACGGGAAAGCGGTCGCGGTCGATCATTCGGGCTCCGTGTGGGGTCGGGATGTGAGGAAAGCGGGAAACGGGGACGGAACAGGATCGCACGGGATCGCCGGGAACCGCCACAGAGTCGGGCGGTATTCCGCGGCGCAGCGCTTCTCGGGTGTCAGCGGGAGGTCGCGTCGTGCGCGTCGGCGAACTCGGCGAGGTCGGCGACGATCACGTGCGCGCCGGCGTTCTCGAGCGCGTGCGCGCCCGCCCCGCGGTCGACGCCGACGACCAGCCCGAACCCGCCGGCGACGGCGGACTGCACGCCCGAGATGGCGTCCTCGACCGCGGCGGTGCGCGCCGGGTCGACGCCGGCCATCTCCGCGGCACGGAGGAAGACGTCGGGCGCGGGCTTGGACGGAAGGTGCTCGCGCTCGGCGACGACGCCGTCCATCACGACCGGGAAGCGGTCGCGGATGCCCGCGGCCGCGAGCACGTCCTCGGCGTTCTTCGAGCTGGACACGACGGCGGACGGGACGCCGGCCGCGTCGAGGATGTCGAGCAGGCGCATGGTGCCGGGGTACGGCTGTATGCCCTCCTCGCGCAGCACGCGCGAGAACACGATGTTCTTGCGGTTGCCGATGCCGCACACGGTGTCGGCCTCCGGCGGGTCGGAGGGGTCGCCCCACGGCACCTCGACATCGCGGCTGCGCAGGATGGACGCGACGCCGTCGTACCGCTTCTTGCCGTCGAGATGGTCGAAGTAGTCGGTGTCGGTGTACGGCGGCGTGATGTCCCAGTCCGCGAACAGCTGCTCGAACATCGCGCGCCAGGCGTGCATGTGCACCTCGGCGGTCGGCGTGATGACGCCGTCGAGGTCGAACAGCACGGCGTCGTAGGCGGTCAGGTCGGGCAGGCTGCTCACGCCGCCCAGCGTAGTCCCACGCACCGGGCCGACGGCAGGGTCAGACGGCCGCCAGGGTCTGGCGCGCGATCTCGAGCTCCTCGTCCGTGGCGACCACCAGCACGGTCACGGCGGAGTCGTCGGTCGAGATGACGCGCGGGCCGCGCTCGCGCGCCTGGTTGCGCTCGGGGTCGATCTCCAGCCCCAGGAAGCCCAGCGTCTCGAGGGCCGCGGCCCGGATGGCCGCGTCGTTCTCCCCGACGCCGGCGGTGAACGAGATCACGTCGACCCCGCCGAGCTGCGCGATGTAGGCGCCCGCGTACGCCCGGAGACGGTGGATGTACACGTCGAACGCGAGCTGCGCGGCCTCGTCGCCCTCGGCGCGGCGGGCGGCGAGATCCCGCATGTCGGTCACGCCGGCGAGCCCCAGGATGCCGCTGCGCTTGTTGAGGAGGCGGTCCAGGTCGTCGGTCGACATCGACGCGCGCCGCGCCAGGTGCAGCAGCACGGCCGGGTCGAGGTCGCCCGAGCGGGTGCCCATCACGAGCCCCTCGAGAGGGGTCAGGCCCATGGAGGTCTCGACCGACCGGCCGCCATCGACCGCCGTGACGGAGGCGCCGTTGCCGAGGTGGAAGACGATCTGCTTCAGGCTCGCGAGGTCGCGTCCGAGGAACTCGGCGGCCTTGGCGCTGACGTACTGGTGGCTGGTGCCGTGGAAGCCGTACCGGCGGATCCGGTGCTTCGCGGCGACCTCGCGGTCGATCGCGTAGGTGTAGGCCGCGGGCGGCAGCGTCTGGTGGAACGCGGTGTCGAACACCGCGACGTGCGGGATGCCGGCGAACGCCGCGCGCGCGGCGCGGATGCCCTGCAGCGCGCCCGGGTTGTGCAGCGGCGCGAGCACGGAGAGGTCGTCGATGTTGATCTCGACCAGGTCGGTGATCAGGGTCGCCTCGAAGAACCGCGCGCCGCCATGCACCACGCGGTGCCCGACCGCGACTGGCGGGTGCTCGTCGAGCGACGGGCCGTGCTGCGCGAACGCGTCGAGCATCGCCGCGAAGCCCGCCGTGTGATCCGGGATGGGTCGCTCGATCCGGTGCGTCGCGTCGAGCACCGCGGGGGCGGGCTCCCCCGGCTCGGCGTGGAAGCGCACCGTGTGCGTCGCGACGCCGGTGGCCTCGCCGATCCGCTCCACGAGCCCGGAGGCGAGCACCTGCTCCCGCGCCATGTCGAGCAGCTGGTACTTGAACGACGACGACCCGCTGTTGACGACCAGCACGATGCTCATGCGCGGCTCCTCCCGCCACGGTGGGCTCGATGGGTTTCGACTCGCTTCGCTCGCTCAACCACCACTCTGTGGTCGTTGAGCGGAGTGAGCGCCAGCGAACGGAGTCGAAACGTCACGAAGCGCTCCCCTGCGCCTGGATCGCGGTGATCGCGACCGTGTTGACGATGTCCTGCACGAGCGCGCCGCGCGACAGGTCGTTGATCGGCTTGTTGAGGCCCTGCAGCACGGGCCCGATCGCGACGGCGCCCGCCGAGCGCTGCACGGCCTTGTACGTGTTGTTTCCGGTGTTGAGGTCGGGGAACACGAACACCGTGGCCCGCCCGGCGACCGCGGACTGCGGCAGCTTGGCCTTCGCGACCGCCGCGTCGGCGGCGGCGTCGTACTGGATGGGGCCCTCGATCGGCAGCTCGGGCGCGCGCTCGCGGGCCAGCTGGGTCGCGAGGCGCACCTTGTCGACGTCCGCGCCCGATCCGGACTCGCCGGTCGAGTAAGACAGCATCGCGATGCGCGGCTCGATCCCGAACTGCGCGGCCGTGGCGGCCGACGAGATCGCGATGTCGGCGAGCTGCTCGGACGTCGGGTCGGGGATCACGGCGCAGTCGCCGTAGACCAGCACGCGGTCGGCGAGCGCCATCAGGAACACGCTCGAGACGACCGACACCCCCGGCTTCGTCTTGATGATCTCGAACGCCGGGCGGATGGTGTGCGCGGTCGTGTGCGCGGCGCCCGACACCATGCCGTCGGCGAGGCCCAGGTGCACCATCATGGTGCCGAAGTACGACACGTCCGTGACGGTGTCGGCGGCCTTCTCGTACGTGACGCCCTTGTGCGCGCGCAGCCGCGCGTACTCGGTGGCGAAGCGCTCGACGAGTTCCGGGTCGAACGGGCTGACCAGGTGCGCGTCGCCCAGGTCGAGGCCCAGCTCGGTCGCGCGGACGGCGATCGCGCCGGGGTCGCCGAGGATGGTCAGCTCGGCCACCTCGCGCTTGAGCAGCGACGCGGCCGCGCGCAGCACGCGGTCGTCGCCGCCCTCCGGCAGCACGATGTGGCGGCGGTCGGCGCGGGCGCGCTCGAGCAGGCCGTACTCGAACATCAGGGGCGTCACGACGGTCGCACGGGCGACGCCCAGCACGCGCGTGAGCTCGGCGATGTCGACGTGCTTCTCGAACAGCGCGAGGGCCGTGTCGTAGCGCCGGCCGGATCCGGTCGCGCGCCCGCGCGTCGACATCACGCGCACCGCGGTGTCGTACGTGCCGAGGTCGGTGGTCACGATCGGCAGGGTGGATCCGAGGCCGTCGATCAGGCGCAGCACGTCGTCCGGGATCGGGAACGGCCCGTTCAGGATGATGCCCGCCAGCGACGGGAACGTGCCCGACTGGTTCGCGAGCAGCGCCGCGACCAGCACCTCGGTGCGGTCGGCGGGGATGACGACGACCGCGCTCTCGGCGAGGCGCGGCAGCACGTTGACCATCGACATGCCGGCGATCACGACGCCCAGCGCCTCGCGCGTGAGCAGCTGGTCGTCCCCCTTCAGCAGGGTGCCGTCGACCGCGCGCAGGATGTCCGCCATGGAGGGCGCCACGAGCAGGCGGTCCTCGGGCAGGGCCCAGACCGGCCCGGCGCCCACGGCCTGCGCCACCTGGGCGACGATCTCGTCGAGGTGCTCGGGGTCGGCGCGGTTGACCACCGTGGCGGCGAGCTCGGCGCGACCGCGCCGCAGCTCGGGGATCGCCAGGCGCGCGATCTGCGCCATCTCCTCGGGCGTGCGCGGAGTCGTGGTGCCGAGCTGCTCGGCCTGCCCCTGGTGCGCGCGGCCGCCCAGCACGAGCAGGACCGGCGTGCCGAGGTTTGCGGCGACGCGGGCGTTGTAGGCGAGCTCGGCGGGGCTGCCGACGTCGGTGTAGTCGGTGCCGACGACCACGACCGCGTCGCACTGCGCCTCGACGGCCTTGAACCGCCCGACGATCGTGGCGAGCGCGGCATCCGGATCGGCGCGCACGTCGTCGTACGTGACGCCCACGCACTCGTCGTAGTCGAGGTCGACGCCGTCGTGACCGAGCAGCATCTCGAGGACGTAGTCGCGCTCGGCGGTCGACCGCGCGATGGGCCGGAACACCCCCACCCTCGGCGTCGCCCGGCTGAGCGCGTCGAGCACGCCCAGCGCCACGGTGGACTTGCCGGAGTGCCCCTCCGCGGAGGTGATGTAGATGCTCCTCGCCACGCGCCCAGCCTATGCGCGCCCTTCGCTCCGAGGACGGCTGGATGACGTTTCGTCTCCGCTCGCTGGCGCTCGCTCCGCTCAACGACCGGCGCTGTTCCGGCCGGCTCATCCCTCACAGGGCCAGCTCCCCCGTGCTGGTTGAGCGACCGAGCGCCAGCTCCCCCTGTGCTGGTTGAGCGACCGAGCGCCAGCGAGGGAGTCGAAACCCCCAAACCGCCACCGGCCCCACCCCCGAGCACCGAGCACCGAGCACCGAGCAGCGAGCACCGACCATCCACTTCGACAGTCGTGCGAGCGAAGCGAGCGTGCCGCGGATGCGGCCAAACGCAGCGCGAAGCGCTGCCGCCCGGAGCGGAGCGACGGGCTCTCTCGTGGAGGGCCCCGCGAAGCGGGCGCCCGAACACGTGAGACCGCTTCTAAAAAGAAAAGACTCTCCGCGTACCCGACAGAGCCCGGTTACCCTTGCTACGTTTCCGTCCTGGGGGAGTTGGCCTGGATGTCGCCACGCGGAGAGCTGGCCCCAGTCTAACTGAATCCCCGAACCGAGGAGTCGCCGGTGACCGAGCCCATGTCCCCCGAGCGGTTCCAGCACGCGACGGACGGGATCATCCGATCCGTGTCCTCGGTGATCGACGGGAAGCCGCAGGCGGTGCGCAGCGCGCTCGTGGCGCTGCTGGCCGAGGGGCACCTGCTGATCGAGGACGTGCCGGGCGTCGGCAAGACCGTGCTGGCGCGGGCGCTGGCGGCGTCGATCCAGGCGCGGGTGCGGCGCATCCAGTTCACTCCCGATCTGCTCCCGAGCGACGTGACGGGCGTGTCGGTGTTCAACCCGGCGTCGCGGGAGTTCTCGTTCACGCCGGGCGCGGTGTTCGCGAACATCGTGATCGCGGACGAGATCAACCGCTCCTCCCCCAAGACGCAGTCGGCGCTGCTGGAGGCGATGGAGGAGCGTCAGGTCACGGTCGACGGCACGTCGCACCGACTGCCGGATCCGTTCCTCGTGGTCGCGACCCAGAATCCGCTCGAGATGGAGGGCACCTATCCCCTGCCCGAGGCGCAGCGCGACCGGTTCATCCTGCGCATCTCGATGGGCTACCCCGACGCGGCGGCCGAGGCGCTCATGCTGCGCCAGCGCGACACCGAGAACCCGCTCGCGGCGGTGCGGCCGGTGGTCACGGTCGAGGAGGTCAGCGAGCTGATCCGCTTCGCGCGCGCGGTGCACGTCGCGCCCGTGATGGAGGAGTACGCCGTGGCGCTCGCGCAGGCGACGCGCGTGCACCCCGACCTGCGCCTGGGTGCGAGCCCGCGTGCCACGCTGCAGCTGGTGCGGGCCGCGAAGGTGTGGGCCGCGCTCGACGGGCGCGATTTCGTGATCCCCGACGACGTCACGGCGCTGCTCGAGCCGGTGCTCGCGCATCGCCTCATCCCCACGCGGAGCGCCGCCGGCGTACACCGCGCGAGCGACCCGGTGCCGCAGATCCTGGAGCGGATCGCGGGATCGGTGCGCGTGCCTCTGGCCGTGCGGTGACGCGATGTCCGGCCGGTCGTCCTCGCGCGCGCGGGGCGGCGCCGCGCCCCGCGCGGGCGCACCCGCACCGGGCGTCCGCGCGCTGAGCCGCGCGCCGCTGACCGCCCGCGGGCTGGCCGCCGTGCTCCTGGGCGTCGGGCTGCTGGTCGCGGCCAACACGCTGGGGCGGATCGAGCTGGTGGTGTTCGGCCTGACGCTGCTGCTGCTTACGACCGCGGCGTTCGTGACGCTGCGCCTCGCGGGCCGGGTGACGGATGTGGAGCGCACGCTGTCGACGGACGTCGCGAGCGTCGGCGGCATCTCGCAGGTGCGCGCGATGCTCGTGCTGTCGGCGCGGCCCGTGCCGGGCGGGCGCTGGCACGACGCGCTGCCGCCGGCCCTGCGCGCGGTCGTGACGGAGGACGAGCCGAACGGCCCGATCGGCGATCTGCCGCCCGGCGGGCGCGGCGTTCTGCCGGTGTCCTATGCCGTGATGGGCATGAAGCGGGGCCGGCACGCGATCGGCCCGCTCGAGACCGCGGCGATCGACCCGTTCGGGCTCGCCCGGCGACGTGCGAGCGCGGGCGGACGGACGCCCGTGACGATCGTGCCCGCGGTGGTGCCGCTGCGCGCGCTGCCCGGCGCACCGGGCGCGACCGGCGGCGCGCAGGCGACCACCGACCGGCACGGGCAGGGGGCCGACAACCTCATCCCGCGGCCGTACGCCCCTGGCGACTCGATGCGGCGCATCCACTGGCGCGCGTCGGCGCACCACGGCTCGTTCATGGTGCGCGAGGAGGAGCGCGAGACGACCCCGCGCGCGATCGTGGTGTTCGACCGGGGCGCGCGCCGATGGAGCCCGGATGCTGCGCGCGGCGACGACGAGGGATTCGAGGCGGCCGTGACGCTCGTGGTGTCGGCGACGTGGAGCCTGGTGCGCGACGGGTATGCCGTCGAGGTGATGGACAGCGACGGCGCGCCCATCTCGCTCGTCGAGACGCAGGACGACCGGCGCGAGCTGCTCGTCACGTTCGCCTCGGTGGGCCCGCGCGGCGAGGACACGCTCGACCGCCTGCCGACCGGCATCGGCAACTGGGCGTCGGCGCCCGTGATCCTCGTGACGGGCCGCCTCACGGGCGAGGACGTCGCCGGGCTCGCGCCGGTCGCGACGCAGGCCTCGCGCGCGGTGCTGCTGAGCGTCGACCCGCGGGGCGACGCTCTCGAGCGGGCGGCCCGGCAGG
Source organism: Microbacterium sp. MEC084 (assembly GCF_004514465.2). Taxonomy (NCBI): domain Bacteria; kingdom Bacillati; phylum Actinomycetota; class Actinomycetes; order Micrococcales; family Microbacteriaceae; genus Microbacterium; species Microbacterium sp. MEC084. The sequence continues at coordinate 56,866 of NZ_MYFP02000014.1, forward strand.
GCTGGCACGCCGCGCGGCTCGGGACCGACATCGAGGCGGGATGGCTCGCGGCCACGCGGCCCGACGACGACACACCCGCGTTCGGGTCCCGCGCGTTCGCGGCGGACGCGTTCGACCTCCGCCCGGACTCCGGATCGGGGGGCGGCCATGGCCGTCGCTGAGGCCCCGCACCGCACCGCTCCCCCGCCCGCCGGGCACGGCCCGTGGACGCACCCGGCCGATCCGGCGCCGCCGGCGCGGGGGCTGCGCGGCGACCTGTCGATGACGCTCGGCGCGGGCGTCGGCACGATCGCGGCCATGCTTCCCATCGGGCGGCTGCTCGTGCCCACCTGGCTGGCGGGCGCGGTCCTGCTGATCGCGGTGGTGCTGCTCACGGGCTGGCTGCTGCGGCGTGCCGGCGTGCCGCGGATGCTGGCCGCGATCGCGGAGCTGCTGGCCTGGGTGCTCGGGGCGACGTTCGCCCTGGGCCACGACGATGCGATGCTGGGGGTGATCCCGACGGTCGACCTGGTGCGCGACCTGCCGCGCCTGTTCGCCGACGTCAGCGTCGAGATCGTCGAGGGCGTCGCGCCCATGGCGCCGAGCCGGGCGCTCAGCTGGGTGCTGATCGCGGCGGGCGGCCTGCTCGCATTCTTCGTGGGGCACATCGTGCGCGCCACGCGCCTGCCGCTGCTGGCGGCGATCGTGCTGATCACGGTGTTCGTGATCCCGCAGTTGGCCGTGCCGGGCGATCCCGACCTGGTCGCGGCGGTCATCCTGACGGCGGCGATCCTGTGGCTCGCCCGCGCCGAGCTGCGCGCGCGGCGGCCCGGCATGGAGGCGGGCCCGGTGGCCTCGATGTGGGCGGCCGTGCTGGGCGTCGGCTCGCTCGTCGCGGCCGTGATCGTCGCACCGTCCGTGCCGCTGGGCACCCCCATCGGCGGCGGCGTGGGCCGCACCGCGACGATCTCGGCATCGCTCGACCTGGGCGACGACCTGCGCCGCCCCGCGGACGTCGAGGTGCTGCGGCTGAGCACCGACGCCACCGGCGGCGCTCCCTATCTGCGGGTGGCGACGCTGACGGCGTTCAACGGCCGGACGTGGCAGCCGGACGGCGCGGGCCGCAACGAGCTGTCGTTCGGCCCGGTGGACTCGACTGCGGAGGCGGTCGAGGCCACAACGACGATCGAGATCACGCGCCTGACGAGCGAGTACCTGCCCGTGCCGTATCCGGCGGTGGAGGTCAGGGGCGCGGTGGGGGCGTGGTCGGCGAACCCGTTCAACCGCACGGTCCGCAGCGACTCGACGACGTCGCTCGGGCAGTCGTACGTCGTGCGCACGCAGGTGCCGCAGCCGACCCGCGAGCAGGCGCAGGCGGCCGTGCCCGCGACGGGCGGCGGCGCGTTCTGGCACGCGCTGGACGACGGGATGGCGCAGGAGTCGCTCCTGCTGCCGGATGGCGCCGCCGAGCTGGTCGCGCCGATCGCGCGCGAGGTGACCGCCGGCTCGGGCAGCGCCTACGACGCGCTGGTCGCGATGCAGGCCTGGTTCCGGGGCGGCGAGTTCCGGTACTCGCTCGAGGCGCCGGTCGAGGAGGGCTTCGACGGCTCAGGGATGGACGCGATCCAGGGGTTCCTGGACGTCCGCAGCGGCTACTGTGTGCACTTCGCGTCGACGTTCGCGGTGATGGCGCGCTCGCTCGGCATCCCGGCGCGGGTCGTGGTGGGCTTCCTGCCGGGCGTCGCGACGGACCAGCAGATGGACGGCCAGACCGTGTACTCCGTGCTGGGCTCGCAGCTGCACGCGTGGCCGGAGGCGTACCTGGACGGCATCGGATGGGTGCCGTTCGAGCCGACCGCGACGCTCGGCACTCCGACGCTGCTGCGCTCGGAGGCGGCGCCGAGCGCGGGCCCGTCGGCGGCCCCGACCGATCCGTCGGCGCCGACGCCCACGCCGTCGGTGTCGCGCGACGTGGACCGCGGCGACATCGAGGGCGGGGGAACGCAGGCGACGGGCTTCGACGTGTGGGCGCTGGTGCGCGGTCTCGGCGTCGCGCTGGGGCTGCTCGTGCTGCTGGCCGTGCCGGCCGTGGTGCGGGCCGTGCGGTGGAGCGTGCGCCTCGCGGCCGCGCGCCGCGGTGACGCTGTGGCGGCCTGGCGCGAGCTGCAGGATGTCGCGATCGACGCGGGCATCGCGGTCGACGAGAGCGACTCGCCGCGCGCGTTCGCGGACCTGCTGTCAACCAAGCACGGGGTGCCGGCCTCGGCGCTGGCGCCGCTGGTGGCCGGCATCGAGCGCGCGAGCTTCGCGCGGGACGTCGCCCCGCCGGCGCCGGGCCTGGCCCGCGCCCTCTCGCAGACGCGCGCCGCGCTCCTGCCCGCCGGCCGCGAGCGGCTGCGGGCCTCGCTCATGCCGCGCTCGCTGCTCGTGCGCCCCCGCGTCCAGGGCCACTGACGCTCCGCTGTCGTCGAGCGGAGCGAGCGCCACCCCGCCCCGGTCGTTGAGCGGAGCGAGCGCCACCCCGCCCCCGGTCGTTGAGCGGAGCGAGCGCCAGCGAGCGGAGTCGAAACGCGCCCAAGCCTCCCCGCGGCTCCCGGAAACGAAGAAGCCCCGCACCGAGTTCGGTGCGGGGCTTCGGAGCGGAAGCGACAGGATTTGAACCTGCGAGACGAGTTACCCCGCCTACATGGATTCCAGCCATGCTCCTTCGGCCGCTCGGACACGCTTCCAAAGGGCGACTTTATCACGCGGCCCTGGGCCCGAAGCCGACGGTCCCCTTACTCCACGACCCGCCCCTCGGTCGAGGCCCGCGCGAGGGCGCCGCGTCGCTCCTACGCTGGGCGCGACGAGGAGGCGACACCATGGACTTCCAGGAGATCATCGAGACCGTCGGCAAGGCGGTGGATGCCGCGGGCGTGGTCGCGATCGTGCTCGGCGCGCTGGCCGCGACGGCGTCCGCGACGCGGCGCCTGTTCCGTCGCGAGCCGGATGTCTACGACCGGTACCGACAGTTCCTCGGCCGCTCCATCCTGCTGGGTCTGGAGCTGCTCGTGGCCGCGGACATCATCCGCACGGTCGCGCTCGAGCCGACGCTCGACAACATCGCCGTGCTCGCGATCATCGTCGTGATCCGGACGTTCCTCAGCTGGTCCCTCGAGCTCGAGATCTCGGGCCGCTGGCCCTGGCAGAAGCGCACCGCGGAGCTCGACGACCCTGCGACCGCCGCCGACGAGCGCGCCGAGCGCCGCCCCGCCGACTGACGGCCCGCCCTGCGTCAGGCGGCGCGCGGTGGCGGATCCCAGAGCCACCGCAGCGGTGATCTGGAATGGAGGGGAACCGGTTCCTCGCCGGGCGGGTGCAGGACGAACGGCCCGCCCCGCTCTCGGGTGATCCGGTGTCCGTGGTGGTGCAGGTTCATGTGATGGAACCGGCAGAGCAGGATTCCCCGGTCGATGTCGGTGCGCCCCTTGTGGGCGGACCATTCGTCGATGTGGTGGGCTTCGCAGTAGGAGGCGGGCATGCCGCAGCCGTGCCACATGCATCCGCCGTCGCGGACGGCGAGGGCGATGCGCTGTTTCGGGGTGAACAGCCGCTGTTCCCGGCCGACGTCGAGCGGGTTCCCGCACGCGTCGACGGTCACGGGGGTGTACCCGGTGTTGCAGATGGCCTGCTCGATCGCGGGGGCGGGCAGGGGGTGCCCGCCGTCCTCGGTGTGTCCGCTGGAGACGCGACCGTCCTCGACCACCGTCACGAGCCGCACCCCGGGCTGGCGCGTCCCGAACACGGTCTCGGCGTCGGCGACCGCGCCGGCGCGGATGATGTCGAGGAAGAGGTCGTACTGGAGCTGTTCGTTCGAGCGCGGGTCGTCCGCCAGTGCCTGCGCCTTCGCGGCCTCTTCGGAGTCCACGAACCGCGGCCCGCCGCGGCGGGGCCGCATCGCCGCGTCCCTCACCGCCGTGACCAACGCGGCGCCGTCGTCGTCGAAGTCGATGTGCGCGTGCAGACCGCCGTCGGCGTCCCGCCACATCCGCAGGCTCCGCTTCTCATGCCGCGCCAGGTACCGGGCCTCCGCCCCCTCTACGTCGAGCTGATCCCGCACCGCCCGCGCCGCCGAGCCCAGGTCCTCCACGGTGTACTCGCCCGCCACGCCGGCGAGCTGCTCGCACGCGACCCGCCACGCCTCCTCCGCACCCTCCGGTGGCCGCCC
>NZ_MYFP02000015.1:0-54947 GCF_004514465.2 Microbacterium sp. MEC084
TGAGCTTGGCGAGCACCTTGTCCCACGTTCCCTCAATTGCCAGGCGGTGATGCCACGTCCACACCGTCTGCCACGGCCCGAACACGTCGGGAAGATCCCGCCACGCGATGCCGCACCGATACCGGTAGACGATGCCCTCGACCATCAGCCTGGCGTCCGCGAACGGCCGCCCCTTGCGCCCGGTCGGGCGCGGCAGCATCTCCTCGATCAACGACCACTGAGCATCCGAGAGCATCTGAAACCGCGACATCACAGGCTCTCAGCACACCGCCGATCTATTTGCCAGACACGCCCTAGCCTGATGCCATGCGCGCGACTGTCTTCCACGGGCCCGGCGACGTCCGCTTCGAGGAGGTGCCCGACCCCGTCATCGTGGACCCCGGCAACGCGATCGTCCGCGTCGTCGCGGCCTGCGTGTGCGGCTCGGACCTGTGGCGCTACCGCGGCGTGACCGAGGCGCCGGCCCGTCCCGTGCGCATCGGCCACGAGTTCGTCGGCGTTGTCGAGGAGGTCGGCGCCGACGTCACCCGCGTCTCGCCCGGGGACTTCGTGATCGCGCCGTTCTACGACTGCGACATGACGTGCGCCAACTGCCGCAACGGCTTCAGCACGTCATGCCTCGAGATCGGATGGTGGGGCGGCTCGGACCACGCGGGCCACCCGACCGACGGCGGCCAGGGCGAGTACGTGCGCGTGCCGCACGCCGACGGCTCCCTCACGGTGGTGCCGGGCGGCATGCCCGACGACGCGCTCGTCCCCGGTCTGCTGTCGCTCTCCGACGTCATGCTCACGGGGCATCACGCCGCCGTCTCGGCCGGGGTGCGGCCGGGATCCACGGTCGCGGTCGTCGGCGACGGCGCCGTGGGCCTGAGCGGCGTGCTCGCGGCGGCGCGGCTCGGCGCCGAGCGGATCGTCGCGATGTCGCGGCACGAGCCGCGGCAGGCGCTCGCGCGGGCGTTCGGGGCGACCGACGTGCTGGAGCAGCGCGGCGACGAGGGCATCGCGGCGGTCAAGGACCTGTTCGACGGCATCGGGCCCGACGCGGTGCTCGAGTGCGTCGGCACGAAGGAGTCGATGGACCAGGCCCTGCGCTCGGCGCGTCCGGGCGGCCAGGTCGGGTTCGTGGGCGTTCCTCACGGCGGCCCGGAGCTGCCCGTCCGCACGATGTTCAGCAGCAACGTGGGCGTGCGCGGGGGAGTGGCCCCCGTCCGGAACTACGTCGACGAGCTGCTGCCCGAGGTGCTGTCGGGCGCGATCGACCCCGGCCGCGTGTTCGACCTGACCCTGCCGATGGCGGAGGTCGCCGAGGCCTACGCCGCCATGGACGAGCGCCGCGCGATCAAGTCGCTGCTGCGGCCGTGACGGCCGTCCTGCTCGCCCTGGCGAGCGCGGCCGCGTACGGGCTGTCCGACTTCCTGGGCGGCGTGCTCTCCAAGCGCGACAGCCCCTGGACCATCGCGCTGTGGGGGCAGATCGGAGCGCTCCTCGCGGCGGGCGCCGCTGCGCTCGCGATCGGCGGCGCCCCGGCTCCGGTCGACCTCGCGTGGGCCGCGCTGGCCGGCACCGGATCCGCCCTCGGCACCGCGTTCCTCTACCGCGGGCTCGCGGCGGGCCGGATGAGCGTGGTCGCGCCGATCTCGGCCGTCGTCAGCGCGGCCGTGCCCGTGGTGGCCGGCGTCGCCGGCGGCGAGCGGCCCGCGCCGCTCGTGTGGGGCGGCATCGCGGTCGGGCTCGTCGCGATCTGGCTCGTCGCGCGGGTGCCCCCGGCGCACGCTGCGTCTCGGACCGGCACCGCCGCGTCGATCCGGGACGGCGTCCTCGCCGGCCTCGGATTCGGCACGGCCTTCGCGGCGATCGGCCAGTTCCGGGAGGAGGCGGGACTCTGGCCCAACGCGCTCGCGATGCTCGTCGCGGTCGTCGTGCTCGCGGCCGGCGTCCTTCTCGTGCGGGCGGGGATCGCGCTGCCTTCGCGCCGCGCGGGGCTCGCGCTGCTCCCCGGAGTGCTCGGCGCCACGGCGCTGACCTTCTTCCTGTTCGCGACCCAGCACGGCCTGCTGACCGTGGTCTCGGTCATCTCGGCGCTCTACCCGGCCGCGACCGTGATCCTCGCCGCGCTCGTCCTGCGCGAGCGCATCCACCGCGGCCAGGCGGTCGGCCTCGCGGCGTGCGCGGTCGCCGTCGCGCTTGTCGCCGCCGGCTGATCCGCCTCAGGACAGCCGCAGGAACCCGTCCACGATCAGCTCCCGCACGCGCGGCAGCAGCTCGGCCCGCAGCGCCGCGCCGTCGACCTCGAGCAGGTCCGCGATCGCCGCGATCAGCGGGCCCACCGGCAGGTCGCCGTCGCACGCGCCCACCAGGGCGGCGAGCCCCGGGTCGGCCTGCAGCGCACGGCCGAACCCGCCGCCCTGCCGCAGCTCGATCACCTGCGGATCCGCGACGCCCGGCAGGTGATGCCGCGCCTCCGTGACGTCCGGGGCGGTGCGGAGCGTGGCCTCGGCGAGCGCGTCGTCGTCCATCGCGACGAGCCGGTCGTGCGCGGCGAGGGCCTCCGCGAGGTGGATGCCGAGGCCGCCCTCCGACGGGATCGGCTGGGGCACGCGCTCGTATCGCGCGAGGGTCGGCTCATCCGCCGCCCGTCGCAGCAGCACGTACCCGAAGCCGATCGCGCTCACGCCGCGCTCGGCGAAGTCGTCCAGCCAGGCGCCCAGCAGCGCGTCGTGCCGCGCGGAGCCCGGCACCGTCCCGCCGTCGCGGATCCACATCTCCGCGTACTGGATGGGATCGAGCTGCTCGCGCTCGACGACCCAGGCGTCCAGCGGGACATCCGACGACTCGATCCACGCGCGCACGCGGTCGAGCCCGTCGACGCCGCCGCGGGTCTCCCAGTTGCCCAGCAGCTGGGCGACGCCGCCGGGCTCGAGGACGGCGCCGACGCCGGCGATCACCTTCTCGACCAGCGCATCCCCGACCATCCCGCCGTCGCGGTACTCGTAGTCCGGCACGCCCAGGGCGCGCGGCGTGATCACGAACGGCGGATTGGAGACGACCCGGTCGAACGTCTCGCCCGCGACCGGATCGATGAGGCTGCCGTGCCGGGTCTCCACCCGACCGCCCTCGGCGTTGAGCAGCGCGTTCAGGCGCGCGAACGCGAGCGCGCGCTCGGAGAGGTCCGTCGCGACCGCGGAGTCGGCGTACCGCAGGGCGCGCAGCGCCTGCACGCCGCACCCGGTGCCGAGGTCGAGCACGCGCCGCGCGGGCGTCGGCAGCTGCAGGCCGGCCAGCGTGAGCGAGGCCCCGCCGACGCCGAGCACGTGGTCCTCGGCGAGCGCCCCGCCGCCGATCGCGAGCTCGTCCAGGTCGCTCGCGAACCACCACTCGCCCGCTCCCTCGCTGTCGAGGTACGACTGGGGCCGGACGATCGCGCGCGGCTCGACCGCATCGCCCGCGACCTCGGCCAGGCCGAGCGACTGGAGGCCGCGGGCGCCGAGGCGCGGCAGCGCCGCATCCACCGCCGGCAAGGGCTGCGCGATGCCGAGCACCAGCAGCCGTCCGAGCGTCGCGAGCGCATCCGACCTGCCGCCGAGCGCGCGCAGCGCCGGGACCCTCAGGCCGCGCCCGATCGCGTCGTCGGCCTCGACGCCCCACGCGGCGCGCAGCGCCTCCGAGCGGAAGCGCGCGGCCGCCAGGTCGCTGGCGAGCGCGGAGCACAGGGCGGCATCGGGGTTCGGGGTCACGGTCCCATTCAACCCCGTGCCGTGTCTCAGTTCCGCGCGGAATCGCCCCCGGATTCCGCGCCGAACTGAGACATGGAAGGGGCAGAAAACGGATCTTGCACTCTCACCCCGAGAGTGCTAAAACGGAATTGAGTCCTCATGACTCAGGTCTGAATCGCCACGAGCAGACAGGAGGAGGAATCACGATGGCGATGTTCTTCGACCCGTTCCGTGAGTTCGACCGCGTGGCCGAGCAGCTGTTCGACCGGCAGGGTCCGCGGCTGATGCCGATGGACCTGTACCGCGACGGCGACCACTACGTCCTGAGCGCCGACCTGCCGGGCATCGACCCGGGCAGCGTCGACATCGACGTGGACGGCCAGCTGCTCACCATCCGCGCCGAGCGAACCGCCCGCAGCGCCGAGGGCGTGAAGTGGATCACCCGCGAGCGCGCCACGGGCTCGTACCTGCGCCAGCTCAACCTGGGGCAGGGCATCGACACGGCCGGAATCTCGGCGACCTACGACAACGGCGTGCTGAGCGTGCTCATCCCGATCAGCGAGAAGGCCAAGCCGCGCAAGATCGAGGTCCAGCGCTCCATGACCGCGTCGCAGGACGTCACGCCCGAGCTGACGGCGTAGCCCGCGCAGACGAGGAGGGACCCGGCCGGCGGCCGGGTCCCTCCTCGCGTGCCGGGGGCGTCAGACGTCGCGGCGTGCACCCTCCGAGGGCACGACCGTGAAGGCATGGGGAGCGGCGAAGCCGCGGTCCGCGAACGCGGCTGCCGCGGCCTCGGCCACGGCGTCGACGCGCGCCTCGTCCACGAGCGCGATCGCCGCTCCGCCGAAGCCGCCGCCCGTCATGCGGGCGCCGACCGCGCCCTCGGCGAGCGCGGTCTCCACGGCCGTGTCGAGCTCGGGCACCGAGATCTGGAAGTCGTCCCGCATCGAGACGTGCGAGGCGACCAGCAGGTCGCCGATGGCGCGCGGCCCCTGAGCGCGCAGAGTCTCGACCGTGTCGAGCACGCGCTGGTTCTCGGTGACGATGTGCCGGATGCGGCGGAACGTCACGTCGTCGAGGAGCTCGCGCGCGCGATCCAGGTCCGCGACGGTGACGTCGCGCAGCGCGGGCACGCCCATGGCGGCCGCGCCCCGCTCGCACGCCTCGCGGCGCTCGCGGTAGCCGCCGGTCGAGTGCGAGTGCTTGACACGCGTGTCGATCACGAGGAGCGAGAGCCCCTCGCGCGCGAAGCCGAGGTCGACCGACTGGGTCTCGAGGCTGCGGCAGTCGAGGAACGTCGCGGCGTCCGCGCGGCCCATGATCGACGAGACCTGGTCCATGATCCCGGTGGGGGCGCCGACCGCCTCGTTCTCGGCGCGGCGCCCGACGCGCGCCATGTCGAGGGGCGCGAGGCCGAGGCCCCACAGCTCGTCGAGCGCCGAGGCCACGGCGCCCTCGATCGCCGCCGACGACGACAGTCCGGCGCCGATCGGGACATCCGACGCGATCGCGATGTCGACGCCCGGCACGTCCGCCGCGGCGCGCCCGGATGCGGCGAGCGCGGCCCAGGCCACGCCCAGCGCGTACGCGGCCCACTCGGGCACGACGCCGCCCGTCACCGCGTGACCGGCGGGGCCGTCGAACGTCGCGGCGAGCTCGGCGACGGGCAGCTCGACCGGCTGCTCGGCGAACGTCGACACCACGCGGACCACGCCGTCGCCGCGCGTGGCCGCGGCGGCGTAGGTGCGGTGCTGGATCGCGAAGGGCAGCACGAAGCCCTCGTTGTAGTCGGTGTGCTCGCCGATCAGGTTCGCGCGGCCGGCCGACGACCACACGCCGGCGGCGGGGGATCCGGCGACCCGGGCGAAGAGCTCCTGAGCCTGGACGAGGGCGGTCACGCGCCGACCCCCGCGGCCTGGTCGGCCTCGGCGATCGCGATGCGCAGGCGCTCCGCGGACTGCTCGGGCGGCACGTCGCCGATCCACGCGCCCATCGCGGCCTCCGAGCCCGCGAGGAACTTGAGCTTGTCGGCCGCGCGACGCGGCGACGTGAGCTGCAGGTGCAGGCGGGCGCTGTCGCGGCCGACCTCGACCGGTGCCTGGTGCCACGCCGCGATGTACGGGGTCGGCGTCGTGTACAGGGCGTCGACACCGCGCAGCAGGCGCAGGTAGAGCGGCGCGAGCTCGTCGCGCTCCTCGGCCGTGAGCTCGGCGAAGTCGGCCGCGTGGCGGCGCGGCGCGAGGTGCACCTCGACGGGCCAGCGCGCGGCGAACGGCACGTAGCCGATCCAGTGCTCGCCCTCGAGGACGACGCGGGGTCCCGCCGACTCGAACTCGATGATGCGGTCGAACAGGTCCGCGCCCTCGCGCTCGATCGACGCCAGCAGCAGCTGCGTGCGCGGCGTGACGTAGGGGTAGGCGTAGATCTGGCCGTGCGGGTGCTGCAGCGTGACGCCGATCTCTTCGCCGCGGTTCTCGAACACGAACACCTGTCGCACGCCGGGCAGCGCCGACAGCGCGGCCGTGCGGTCGGCCCAGGCCTCGATCACGGTGCGCGCGCGCGTGACCGACTGCGTGCCGAACGAGCCGGTGCGCTCCGGGCTGAAGCACACGACCTCGCAGCGGCCGACCGAGGTGCGCGAACGGCCGAGGCCGGGGGCGTTCAGGTCGTCCAGGCCGCGCGGAGCGTCCTCCGCCGCGGGAGCGTCGCCGAACGCCTCGTCCAGCGCGGGGCCGAAGGAGGGCGAGCGGTTCTCGAACACCGCGACGTCGTACGACGACGGCAGTTCCGACGGGTTCGTCGGCGTCTGGGGCGCCAGCGGGTCCAGGTCGGCCGGGGGCAGGTGCGCGCGGTTCTGGCGCGCGGCCGCCACCGAGATCCAGTCGCCGGTCAGCACGTCCCGGCGCATGGTCGCCGTCGCGGGGCGCGGGTCGAGCTCGCGCTCGTCGACGCGGCGCTCGGGCGGCAGGGTCGTGCCGGGGTCGTCGTAGTAGATCAGCTCGCGGCCGTCGGCGAGGCGGGCCGGGCGGCGCACGACGCCGGCGCCCAGCTCCGTCGCGGGCAGGTCGGGGGTGTGCGTCATGGGGATCCTTCGGGAGATGCGGCGCATGTTGACGTCAACATGCATGATAGAGGCAGAACGCCGAGAGGCGGTACACGAGGTTTCGATCGAAGGAGAGCAGGATGGCGCGCAGCGTGTCGGCCGCCGACGTCGCGCGGCTCGCGGGCGTCTCGGGGCAGACGGTGTCCCGCGTGGCCAACGGCGCCGCCAACGTGGACCCCACCACCCGCGCGCGGGTCGAGGCCGCCATGGCCGAGCTCGGCTACCGCCCCAACCGGGCCGCCCGCGCGCTGCGCACCGGCCGCACGCGCACGATCGGCGTCCTCGTCCGCACCCTCGCCACGGTCGGCAACGCCCGCGTGCTCGAGGCCGTGGTCGCGGCCGGGGCCGCGCGCGACCACGCCGTGCTGGTCCTGACCCTCGCGGACGACACACCCGGATCGGCGCAGGCGGCGTTCGCCGCGCTGTCGGATCACCGCGTCGACGGCGCGATCGCGCTCAACGAGGCGACGCCGACCGTGCGGGCCGCCGGTGCCGCCGCCTTCCCGCTGGTCGCCGTCGACTCGGCCCCGGCGCCCAGCCTGATCGCGATCGAGTCGGACCACGCCGGGGGAGCGGCCGCCGCCGTCGCCCGCCTCCGGGATGCGGGTCACGCCACGGTGCACCACCTCGCGGGCCCCGCGGGCTCGTATGCCGCGGACGAGCGAGAACGCGGCTGGCGCGAGGCGCTCGGCGCCCCGGCACCCGAGCCGCTCCGCGGCGACTGGTCGGCGCGCTCCGGCTACGAGCGCGGTGTCGCGCTGGCCGCCGACCCCGAGGTCACCGCCGTGTTCGCCGGGAACGACCAGATGGCGCTGGGCCTGCTGCGGGCGCTGCGCGAGGCCGGCCGCCCGGATGTCGCGGTGATCGGCTTCGACGACGTGGTCGACGCGGCCGACTACCAGCCGCCGCTCACCACGGTCGCGCAGGACTTCGACGCACTCGGCGACGCCGCCGTCGCCCTGCTGATCGACCGGCTCGAGGGCCGTCCCGTGCCCGAGCGCACCGTCATCCCGACCCGCCTGGTGGCGCGCGCGAGCGGCTGAGGCCCGACCGCCTCGCCGAGTCGCGGCGCATCCGGGATGCACACAGGCGCCTCCGTAGAATCGAGAGGATCCGCGACCCGGTCCGGCGGCGAGACCCGCCGGCGACATCCGGGATGCGATCCACACGCATATGACGACGGACCTCCCCCGGCGCCAGGCCGCACCCCGCAGACGGCCGCTCGCCCCTCTCCCCGCGGCGGCGTTCGCCGTGCTCCTCGGGCTGGCCTGCGCGGCGCCCGCCCACGCGGCGGTCGAGCCGGACGAGCCGACGGCCGATCTCACGCTCGCGCCCGCCGCGCAGGGATTCCTGCGGCCCGGGGCCTCGCTGACCACGACGCTCACGGTCGAGAACGCCTCGACGGAGCCGATCGAGGGCGCCACCGCGACCCTCTCGATCGGCCGCACGCCCCTCGCGGACCGCACGCAGCTGCGCGCGTGGCTCGACGGGACGACCCAGGGCGTCACGCTGACGCCCGCGGGCACGGCGCCGGCCGAGGACCTCGCCCCCGGGGCGCAGGACACGGTCGGGATCGCCGTTCCCGCCGACCACGAGGCGCTCGAGGGGCTGCGGCCCGGCGTGTACCCGATCCGGGCCCAGCTCGGCGACGCGACGGCCGAGAGCGTGGTCGTGATCGAGGAAGAGACCGAGCCGGTCGGCCTGGTCGTCCCCATCACGGCCGCGCCGCAGTCGTCGGGTCTGCTCGGGGCCGAGCAGCTCGCGGAGCTCACCGCGCCCGAGGGCGCGCTCACCGCCCAGCTCGACGCGGTCGCGGGCACCGAGGCGATCCTCGCGATCGATCCCGCGATCCCGGCGGCGATCCGGGCGCTGCGGGACACGGCACCCGAGAGCGCCGTGGAGTGGCTCGACCGCCTCATGGTCATGCCGAACGACCGCTTCGCGCTGCAGTTCGCGGACGCCGACGTCGCGGCCCAGCTGCAGGCCGGTCTCGAGACGCCGCTGTCGCCGATCTCGCTCGAGGCGTACCTCGCGGCGCCCCCGCAGCCGGATCCGACGCCCACGCCGACCGAGACGGTCGCAGGGGCGTCCGAGCCGGAGGAGGAGCTCGACCTCGACGCGCTGCTCGACATCGGCGACGCCGAGCCCTCGATCCACTGGCCCATGCCCGGGGCCGTGGGTCCCGGCGTCCTCGACGCGCTGCGGACGCCGGATCCCGACGCGATCGCGCTCGTCCCGTCCGACGCGACGACGCAGGGTGCCGACGGATCCGCGGTGCCGGCCCGCGGCGACGGCCTGCTGATCTACGACGCGGGCGTCACCGCGGCGCTCGACGACGTGGCCGGGGCGACCGGCGAGCCCGCGCGGGACGCCGCCGCGGTCGCGGCGAGCGCGGAGCTGTGGTTCGCGGGCGAGCAGGCGGGGGATGCGCCGCTCCTCGTCGCGCTCGACCGCGGGGCCGGGCTGACCGACGAGGACGGCGCGGACGACGCCGCGGCCGACCTCGTCGATCGGCTCAGCGCGGCCGTGGACGTCGTGACGGGCAGCGCCGCGATCGACGCGCAGCGCCTGCCGCAGCTGCTCGACGCCGCGCCGGCGGCCGTCACGCCGGCCGAGCCGTCCGCGGACGAGAGCCGGGCGGCCTTCGTCACCGAGACCATGGAGTCCGAGAAGCGCATCGCCCGCACGGCCACGGTGCTCGAGGACCCGACCCTGCTCACGGGCCAGGTGCGCGCCGAGGCGCTGCACGTGCTCTCCGTCGGCTGGGACGGCGAGCGCTCGGCGTGGGAGGACGCGGTCGCGGCCTTCCGCGAGCGCACCGGAGAGCGCGCGAACGCCGTGGGCATCGAGCCCCCCGCCACGGTCCAGCTGATCAGCGCGGGCGCGAACCTGCCCGTCTGGATCCGGAACGACCTCCCGTACGAGGTGACGGTCACGCTCGTCGCCCGCCCGGACGATCCGCGCCTGGACGTGGTCGAGTTCACGCAGGTCGTGGCACAGCCCAGCAGCAGCACGACGATCGAGGTCCCGGTCGAGGCGCGGGTCGGCAACGGCGACGTGGACATCGAGCTCAGCCTGCTGAGCCCCGAGGGCGAGCTGATCGGCCCCGTGCAGACCGTGGAGGTCACGGTGCGCGCCGACTGGGAGCGCATCGGCATCATCGTGCTCGTCGCCCTCGTCGTCGGCCTGATCGGCACGGGCATCGTGCGCACCGTGCTGCGCCGGCGCCGCGCGACGCCCGCCGAGACCGACGACGACCCCTCGAAGGGACCGGATGCATAGCCTCGGACGCGCGAGCGCCATGATCGCGGCCGGCACGCTCGTCTCGCGCGTGACCGGCCTGATCCGCACCACCGTGCTCGTCGCCGCGATCGGCGCCTTCGGGCACGCGTCCGACGCGTTCACGATCGCCAACCAGCTCCCGAACTACGTGTTCCAGGTGATCTCGGCCGGCCTCATCACGGCCGTGCTGGTCCCCCAGGTGGTGAAGTGGAGCGGCCGCGAGGACGGCGGTCGCGAGCACCTCTCCAAGCTGTTCACGCTCGGCACGGTCGTGCTCCTCGTGGTGACGGCGCTCGCGATGCTGGCGGCGCCATGGCTCATCCGGCTCTTCGGCGCCGACTACACGCCCGACCAGATCGCGCTCGGCACGGCGTTCGCGTACTGGTGCCTGCCGCAGGTGTTCTTCTACGGCATGTTCGCGCTCATCGGCGAGACCCTGAACGCACGCCGCGTCTTCGGCCCGTACGCGTGGGCGCCGATCGTCAACAACATCGTGTCGATCGTGGGGTTCGCGGTCTTCATCGCCGTGTTCGGCGGCGAGCGCAACGCGGTCGGCGACTGGGATCCCGCGATGATCGCGGTCCTCGGCGGCGTGGCCACCGCCGGCATCGTGGCGCAGACGGTCGTCCTCGCGGTGTTCTGGCGCCGGACGGGCCTGCACCTCCGGCCCGACTTCGACTGGCGCGGCATGGGGCTCGGCGAGATCCGCTCGCTCGCCGGCTGGAGCTTCGCGATGCTGCTCGTGGGACTCGTGGTCTCGACCGTGCAGCAGCAGGTGATCTCGGCGGCCTCGGGAGACGAGGCCTCGGCGACGGTCTGGTTCAACGCCTGGCTCGTCTTCATGCTCCCGTACTCGATCATCGTGATGTCGATCGGCACCCCGTACTTCACGCAGCTGTCGGAGCACGCGTCCGCCGGGCGAGACGACGAGGTGCGCGGCGACATCCAGCGCAGCGTCCGCTCGCTGGGCCTCCTGGTCGTGATCGCGGCGGTGGCGCTGATCGTCGCGGCGGTGCCCGCGTCGCGCATCTTCACGGGCAGCGCGGGAGAGGCGCTGGCCGCCGCTCCCGTGCTCATCGGATTCCTCGTGTGCCTGGTGCCGCTGGCCGTGCAGTTCGTGGTGCAGCGGACGTTCTACGCGTACGGCGACACCCGCACGCCGTTCTTCTTCACGGTGTTCCAGGCCGCGATCGCCATCGGCCTCGCGCTGCTGATGCCGCTCGTCGTCGCCGAGGATCTCCTGACCGCGGCCGTCGCGCTGGGCCAGTCGATCTCGAGCATCGCGCAGGCCGTGCTCGCGGTCTGGCTGCTGCGCCGCCGGCTCGGACCGCTCGGCATGGGCCGGTCCCTCTGGGCGCTCACCCGTTTCACTCTGGCGGCGATCCCCGCCGGCGCCGCGGCGTTCGGTGTGTACCTGCTCGCCGGTGGGCACGCGGGATGGATGGCAGCCGACGGCGTGGACGGGATGCCGGGCAAGCTGCTCGGAGCGGTCGGGACCGGGGTGGTCGGGCTGGTCGCCCTCGTGATCTACGTCGCGGTCCTGGCGGTGTTCCGCACGCCGGAGCTGCGCACCGCCGCGGGCCTCTTCGGCCGCCTCCTCGGCCGCTGACCCGCACAGCCCGGGAGCGCTCCCACTGACCGGGATGGCGCGGGCATCCATGCCCTTGTGAGGCACCCGGCCCCTCGTTAGCGTGCGAGACACCGTGCGCACCGCGCCGGAGCATGACCACGAGTACGAGGGGGTACCGTCACGTGTCGTTCCTGGACAGGCAGCACACCATCGCCCCGCCCGGATACAGCCGATGGCTCATCCCCCCGGCGGCGCTGGCCATCCACCTCTGCATAGGGCAGGCCTACGCGACGAGCGTCTACAAGAACGCGCTGGTCGCGCACTTCGACACCTCGCTCACGGCGATCGGGATCATCTTCTCGATCGCCATCGTCATGCTGGGGGTCTCGGCGGCCCTGCTCGGCACCTGGGTCGAGAGGGTCGGCCCGCGCAAGGCGATGTTCACGTCGGCGTGCTTCTGGGCATCGGGGTTCCTGATCGGGGCGCTCGGCATCGCGACGTCGCAGCTGTGGCTCGTGTACCTGGGCTACGGCGTGATCGGGGGCATCGGCCTCGGCATCGGCTACATCTCGCCGGTGTCGACGCTGATCAAGTGGTTCCCCGACCGGCCGGGGCTCGCGACCGGCATGGCCATCATGGGCTTCGGCGGCGGCGCGCTGGTCGCCTCCCCGGTCTCGCGGCAGCTGATGTCGCTGTACGACCCGGCGTACGACCCGGCCGATTCGACGTCGGTCGCCTCCGGATCGGCCGTCGCGATGCTGTTCCTGACGCTCGGCATCGTGTACTTCCTCGTCATGATGATCGGCGTCTTCAACGTGCGCACACCCGCCCCCGACTGGAGGCCGGCCGGATGGGATCCCGCCAGCATCAAGAGCAAGCCTCTCGTCACCACCGCGCACGTCTCGGCGCGCAACGCGATCCGGACGCCGCAGTTCTGGCTGCTGTGGATCGTGCTGTTCTGCAACGTGACGGCGGGGATCGGGATCCTCGAGCAGGCGAGCCCGATGATCCAGGACTTCTTCCGCACCGGCGAGGCGTCGCTCGTGACGGCGACCACGGCGGCGGGCTTCGTGGCCCTGCTGTCGCTGTTCAACATGGCCGGGCGCTTCGTGTGGTCGTCGACCAGCGACTTCATCGGACGCAAGCCGATCTACATGGTCTACCTCGGCGTGGGCGTCGTGCTGTACACGCTGCTCGCGCTCGCGGGGGCGAGCAGCACGCTGCTGTTCGTCGCGCTGGCGGCGGTCATCCTGTCGTTCTACGGCGGCGGGTTCGCGACCATCCCGGCGTACCTGCGCGACCTGTTCGGCACGTTCCAGGTGGGCGCCATCCACGGGCGCCTGCTCACGGCCTGGTCAGCGGCCGGCATCGCGGGGCCGCTGATCATCAACGGATTCCTGGACGCGCAGGGCGAGCCGGGTCAGCTCGTCGCGGCGGACTACCGTCCGGCCCTCCTGACCATGGTCGGCGTGCTCGCGGTCGGCTTCGTCGCGAATCTGCTGGTGCGCCCCGTGGCGGCCCGGTTCCACGAGCCGGCGCCCGCCGCGACGGCCGAGCCGCCCGCCGTGGCCCATGCGGGAGCCGCCGCACGGAGCGCGGCGACGACGATCGACGACGAGGAGGAGGGCCGATGACCAGGACCGAGATCCCGGCCGACGCGCCGGAGCAGCGCGGACAGACGATGCGACTGGTGCTCTCGTGGCTGATCGTGGGCATCCCGCTCGCGTACGCGCTCGTCCAGACGATCTCCTCGGTGATGCCGCTGTTCGCGGGCTGAACCGCGCACATCGCACCCCGACGGGCACCGCGTCAAGCCTCTATTAGTGCACTCAGGGCTCGTGGTTCTCTGCTGTGTCCCCCGGCGAGAGGGCCGGGGGACACAGCAGAGAGCGAGGTCGGACATGAGCACCACCCACCACACCACGCGGCGCTTCGCGGAGACGCCCGTGCAGAAGGCGGCCTTGGTCTTCGGGATCGTCTTCTTCATCGTCGGGCTCGGCGGGTTCATCCCCGGGCTGACGCAGGACGTCGAGAGCCTCCAGTTCGCGGGCCACGAGTCGCACGCGATGCTGATGGGGGTCTTCCAGGTGTCGATCCTGCACAACATCGTGCACCTGCTCTACGGAGTGGTCGGCGTCCTGGCCGCCCGCACGTTCGGCGGAGCCAAGCAGTTCCTCATCTGGGGCGGCGCCGTCTACGCGCTGCTCTGGCTGTACGGACTGCTCGTGCCGGACGAGCACGCGGCCAACTTCGTGCCGCTGAACACCGCCGACGACTGGCTGCACTTCGTGCTGGCCGCCGCGATGATCGCGCTGGGCGTCCTGCTGGGTCGCCGCGCGGCGCACGCGACCCACGATCGCCGCTGACCCGCACACACCCGCAGCCCCCGGTCGCCCGCACACGACCGGGGGCTGCGACTCGTATCGATAGATTTTGGTCTATGGAATAGCCCGCGCGTACCATGTGTTGTGGCAGTCGGAACCCCGCCCGACATCACACCCTGGAGGCCTCGTGCGACAGCTCATCATCATCGGATCGGGTCCGGCCGGATTCACCGCCGCGATCTATGCGGCCCGGGCGAACCTGAGCCCCCTCGTCGTGGCCAGCTCGGTCGAGGTGGGCGGTGAGCTGATGAACACCACCGAGGTCGAGAACTTCCCAGGGTTCCCCGAGGGCATCATGGGCCCCGAGCTCATGCAGAAGATGCAGGAGCAGGCCGAGAAGTTCGGCGCCGAGATCCGCTACGACGACGTGACGGAGCTCGACCTGTCGGGCGACGTCAAGAAGGTCACGCTCGGCAGCGGCGCCGTCGAGGAGGCGCAGGCCGTGATCTTCGCGACCGGCTCGGCCTACCGCAAGCTGGGCCTCCCGGGCGAGGAGCGCCTGTCCGGCCACGGCGTCTCGTGGTGCGCCACGTGCGACGGCTTCTTCTTCCGCGAGAAGACCATCGCGGTCGTCGGCGGCGGCGACTCGGCCATGGAGGAGGCGACCTTCCTCACCAAGTTCGCCTCGAAGGTCTACGTGATCCACCGCCGCGACACGCTCAAGGCCTCCAAGATCATGCAGCAGCGCGCCCTGGCGAACGAGAAGATCGAGTTCATCTGGAACGCCGAGGTCGCCGACATCCTGGGCGAGTCGGCCGTCGAGGGCGTCACGCTGCGCGACACCGTCACGGGCGAGACGCGCGACCTGGCGCTCGAGGGTCTGTTCGTCGCGATCGGCAACGACCCGCGCACGCACCTCGTGCACGACCAGCTCGAGCTGACGCCCGAGGGCACGATCGCCGTGATCGGCCGCACCTCGCGCACGTCGGCCCCGGGCGTGTTCGCGGCGGGCGACGTCATCGACCCGACCTACCGCCAGGCCGTCACGGCCGCGGCGAGCGGGACGGTCGCCGCGCTGGACGCCGAGCACTTCCTGGCGTCGCTGGGCGACGCCGGCGAGCCGGCCCCCGCCGAGGACCAGCTCGTCGAGGCCTGAGAGGCCGCGGAACAACCACAGCCCCTCCCGCGTTGCGGGTGAAGACGCACTTCCCACCGAAGGAGATCCACATGACCGCCAAGGCCACCACCTCGGCCACGTTCGAGCAGGACGTCCTGCAGGCCGACGGCCCCGTGCTCGTCGACTTCTGGGCCGCGTGGTGCGGCCCGTGCCGCATGGTCGCGCCGGTGCTCGACGAAATCCAGGCCGAGAACCCCGACAAGATCACGATCCTCAAGCTCAACGTCGACGAGAACCCGGATCTGGCCATGAAGTACCAGATCACGTCGATCCCGGCCATGAAGGTCTTCAAGAACGGCGAGGTCGCCACCACGATCATCGGCGCCAAGCCGAAGTTCGCGCTCGAGCAGGACCTCGCGGAGTTCCTCAAGTAAGGACCCGCACCCCACGAAGCCCCGGCCCCGCGCCGGGGCTTCGTCGTTCCCCGTGCGACGGATCAGCGCCCGTCGACGACGCGGACGACCGCATCCCAGCGGCGGTGCGTGTTCTCCTGGCCGATCAGGCGCCAGACCGCGCGGGTCAGCTCCGGGTACTCGGCCGCGATCAGGCGCAGCAGGCGCTGATTGCGGGCCGCCGTGGGGCGCAGGCCGCCATCCGCCTCGATGTGCTCCGCGCGGAGGGTGAAGACGACGAGCTCGTCGACCGTCGGCAGGTCCTCCATGAACTCCCAGGGGTCCTCGCCGCCGCGCAGCCGCTCGTGGATGAGCGTCGCGAGCTCGTCCGCGGCCTCGGCGCGCAGCACCTCGACGCTCGCGCGTCGGCGGGGGAGTTCGGCGGGCTCGCTCACCATACAAGGCTACGCGCGCACGCCTGGACGGGATCCGGATGCCCCACTCTGTGGAGAGCCCGCGATCTCGGCACCGAGATCACATCCATCCGGCGAGAGGACATCCGTCCGCGTGTGATCTCGCGCGCCCGATGTGACGGGGACGGAGCGGATGTGATCTCGAGCAGCGGGGTGGCCGCGCTCAGCGGCGAGCGGAGTAGAGGAGCTCGGGCCGGCCGGCGTGGCCGTAGCGCGGCTCGCGGGCGGCGAGCCCGGCCTCGACCAGCCGCTCGAGATAGCGGCGGGCGCTGACCCGCGACATCCCCAGGCTCTCGCCCAGCTCGGCGGCCGATACGGGTTCGGTCTGCGCCTCGAGCGCCTCGGCGACGCGCTCCAGCGTGAGCGGGGAGACGCCCTTGCGCTGACCTGCGGACGCGAGCGCGTCCCGGCGCAGCAGCGCATCGACCGCGGACTGGTCCAGCGGAGCGCCGGCGACCAGCGCGGCATCGCGCTCGTGCGCCCTCCAGACGTCGTCGAGCCGCTCGTGCAGGGCCTGCATGGGGAAGGGCTTCACGAGGTAGTGGTGCACGCCGTGGGCGCGCGCGAGCCGGACCGTCTCGAGGTCGCGGGCGGCGGTCACCGCGATCACCTCGACGCGCGACCCGGCCGCGCGCGCCCGCCCCAGCACCGTGACGCCGGAGATGTCCGGCAGGTACACGTCGAGCAGCATGACGTCGGGCTCCAGCTCGGCGAGCGCGCGCAGCGCCTCCGTGCCTGTCGACGCGACGCCCACGACCTCGTACCGCGGATGGCGCTCGACGAAGCCCCGCGTGACGTGCGCCACCGCGAAGTCGTCCTCGACGATGAGCGCCCGCAGCCGCGTCACGACAGCGCCTCCTCGCGACGGGCGGGCGCGGGAGATCCGCTCGCCGGCAGCGCCACGACGAAGCGCGCGCCGCCCGCGGGGGAGCCGCCCACCTCCACCGTGCCGCCCAGCCGCTCCACGATGCGCGCGACGAGCGTGAGCCCGTATCCGCGACGTCCGCCGCGGTCCTTGGTCGAATACCCGAGAGAGAATACGTCGCGCCTCCGGTCCTCCGGCACGCCCGGCCCGTCGTCGTCCACCACGATGTCGATCCGCTCGTCCCCGCCTCGGATCCGGAGCGTCACGGTGCCGCCGCGGCCGGCGGCGTCCATGGCGTTGTCGAGGAGGTTGCCCACCACCGTCACGAGATCTCCGCCGTCGCCGCAGCCGTGCGAGAGGTACGAGTCGCTCGTGACGGCCAGCGCGACGCCGAGCTCGCGTGCGCGTGCCCGCTTCGCGAGCAGCAGGGCGGCGAGCTCGATGTCGTGTATGCCGTCGTGGGCATCCACTCGCGTGATGGCCCCGCCGTCGCCGCTGCGCTCGATCACCCGCATGGCGGCGTCGGTCTCGCCGAGCTCGATCAGCCCGCCGAGCGTGTGCAGCGTGTTGGCGAACTCGTGCTGCTGCGCCCGGAGGCCCTCGGTGAGGCTCTGCGCGCCCGCGAGCTCCTGCAGCGCGCGATCCAGCTCCGTGCGGTCGAGCAGGATCACCACGGTGCCCACGTCGCGGCCGTGCACCCGCACGGGCGCGGCCCGGGCGACGAGCACCCGCTCGCCCGACAGCACGAGCCGCTGCGGCGCCTCGCCCGCCCTCACCTCGTCCAGCAGCCCGGCGAGGTCGTCCTCGAGCAGGTCGGCGGCCGCCACTCCGATCGCGTCCGCCGGCGATTCCAGCCCGAGCAGGCGCGCCGCGGCATCGTTGCACAGCGACACCCGCCCGTCGTCGTCGAAAGCCACGAGGCCCTCCCGGATGCCGTGCAGCGTCGCCTCGCGGGTCTCCAGCAGCCC
Organism: Microbacterium sp. MEC084; assembly: GCF_004514465.2. Lineage (NCBI taxonomy): Bacteria > Bacillati > Actinomycetota > Actinomycetes > Micrococcales > Microbacteriaceae > Microbacterium > Microbacterium sp. MEC084. The sequence goes on from NZ_MYFP02000015.1 coordinate 17,808, forward strand.
GCGGATCTCGTCCGGCTCCAGACCGTAGATGCGCCGCCGCACCATGCGCGCCACGCCCGTCGCGGCGACGACGCCGATCACGGTGGCCGCGCCGAGCGCCAGCAGGAAGCCAGTCATGTCGGCCAGGAAGTCCGCGCGCAGGTCCGACTCCAGGATGCCGACCGACACCTGGCCCATGACCTCGCCGTCGCCGTCGAACACCGGGACCTTGACGCGCCAGGACTCGCCGAGGGTGCCGGTCTGCGTTCCCACGTACATCTCTCCCGACAGCGCGACGCTCGGATCCGTCGACACGACCTCGCCGATCAGGTCGGGGTTCGGGTGCGAGTACCGGATGCCCTCGTCGTCCGTGACGACGACGTACGCGACGTCCGAGGCGTCGCGGATCAGCTCGGCGATCGGCTGGATCACGGCGGAGGGATCCGGATCGTCGTACGCCTCCAGGATCGTGGGAAGCTGCGCGACCGACTGGGCGACCGCGATCATGCGCTCCTGGGATGCCTCGCGGATCTGCCGCTCCTGCGTCCAGAGGGCGGCGAGTCCGACGGTGAGCACGACCGCGAGCACGATGACGACCTGCAGCAGCACGAGCTGCGTGCGGAGCGTCATCGCCTTCATCACGCGGCCCATCGTAGGCGAGCGCGCCGCGACCGGACCCGGGCGGCCGGGGGACCGAAACGACCGAAAGTCCCCGTTGCGAACGCAAGCCGCGCAGGCCCCGGCGACCGCCCTAGGCTCCGGACATCCCGCTCGCGGCGTCGACGCCGCGCGACACAGGACTGGACTCGAGGAGGAGCCCATGACACAGCACACCCGTACGCCCGCCCGCCTCATCGCCGGCGCGTTCCTCGGCGCCGCGGCGCTCGCCCTGACCGCGTGCTCCGGTGCCGGCGGCGGCACCGCGGGAGGCGGCGGCGAGGAGCCGGCCGCCATCCAGAGCGTGTCGGTCATCGCCCCCGCCGACCCGGGCGGCGGCTGGGACCAGACCGCGCGCGCGGCCGCCGAGGCCCTCACCTCTGCCGGGCTGGTGTCGTCCGCGCCGGTCACGAACATCGGCGGCGCCGGCGGCACCATCGGCCTCGCGTCGCTCGCGACCGAGACCGACCCGAACACCCTGATGATCACCGGCAGCGTCATGGTCGGCGCGGTCGAGACCAACCAGTCCGAGAACCGCATCGAGGACATGACGCCGATCGCGCGCCTCACGGAGGAGCCGCTCGTGCTGGTCGTCCCCGGTGACAGCGAGTACGACACGCTCGACGACTTCCTGTCCGACTGGGCCGAGCAGGGCGCGTCACTGCCCATCACGGGCGGCTCCTCGGGCGGCATCGACAACATCCTCGCGGCGCAGCTGCTCGAGGACGCCGGCGTCGAGGACGTCGTCGGCTCGCTCAACTACATCGCGAACGCGGGTGGCGGCGAGGCCGTGACCCTGCTCCTGAGCGGCCAGGTCGCGGCCGGCATCTCGGGCGTCGGCGAGTTCGCCGAGCAGATCAAGGCGGGGGAGCTGAAGGCGCTGGCCGTCTCGTCGGCGGAGCCCGCGGCGCTGCTCCCGGACGTCCCGACCCTGCAGGAGCAGGGCGTGGACATCACGCTGACGAACTGGCGCGGCCTGATCGCGCCCGGCGGCATCGAGGACGCGCAGAAGGAGGCGCTCGTCGGCCTCGTCACCGACCTCCACGAGACCGAGGAGTGGACCGAGACCCTCGAGACGAACGGATGGACCGACGCCTTCCTCACGGGCGACGACTTCTCGTCGTTCCTCGAGGAGGACATCGCCACGACGCAGGACACGCTGCGCACACTGGGGATCATCGAGTGATGATCGAGCCTCCGATCACGACGGGCACCGCGGCCGCTTCGGCCGCGGTGCCCCGCGCACGCAGGTGGGGTGAGCTCGGCTTCATCGGCGTCATCCTCGTGTTCTCGATCGTCGCCCTCGTCATGACGGGGACCATCCGGGAGCCGGTCGGCTCGTCGAACGTGCTGGGCGCGCGCGTGCTGCCCTACGTGATCAACGCCCTCATGCTGATCACCTCGGTCGCGGCGGCCATCGCGGTGCTGCGCGGCGACGTCGGCGCCCCCGAGGACAGCGAGGATCTCGACCACGACGCGCCGACGTCCTGGCGCACCGTGCTGCTGGTGGTGCTGTCGTTCGCGTCCCTGATCGTCACGATCCCGTATGCGGGCTGGCCCGTCGCGGTGACGATCCTGTTCGCGGGCGCGTCGCTCGCGCTGGGCGCACGGTCCTGGTGGAAGGCCCTGATCATCGGCGCCGTGCTCGGCGTCGTGACCTACGTCGTGTTCGGCGAGCTGCTGGGTCTCTCGCTGCCCCTGTTCGGATCGGCCTGGTGAGGGGTTCCCCATGGACAGTCTGAATCTGCTGCTCGAGGGCTTCGCGACCGCGATCCAGCCCGCATACCTGCTGTACGCGTTCCTCGGCGTGCTGCTCGGCACGGCGGTCGGCGTGCTGCCCGGCATCGGGCCCGCCATGGCGGTGGCGCTGCTGCTTCCGCTCACCTACACGCTGGACGTGACGTCGGCGATCATCATGTTCGCCGGCATCTACTACGGCGGCATGTACGGCGGGTCGACGACGTCGATTCTGCTCAACACACCGGGGGAGTCGTCCTCGATCGTCACGGCGATGGAGGGCAACAAGATGGCGCGCGCGGGTCGCGCGGCCGCCGCGCTCGCCACCGCCGCGATCGGGTCGTTCGTCGCCGGCACGCTCGCGACGGTCGGCCTCACCTTCTTCGCGCCCGGGATCGCCCAGTTCGCGAAGACCTTCGGGCCGGCCGACTACTTCGCGCTCATGATCGTCGCGTTCCTCACGATCGGCGCCCTGCTGGGCGGCAGCCCCGTGCGGGGCATGGTGTCGCTCGCCGTCGGCCTCTTCCTCGGGCTGGTCGGCACCGACACCCTGACGGGTCAGGCCCGTTTCACGTTCGGCATTCCCAACCTGGGCGACGGCATCGACGTCGTGATCATCGCCGTGGGCCTGTTCGCGGTCGGCGAGGCGCTGCACATCGGCTCCCGCCTGCGGCACAGCACGCCGCCCGTGCGCCCGGTGTCGGGCAGCTGGCGGTCGTGGATGTCCAAGAGCGACTGGAAGCGGTCGTGGAAGCCGTGGCTGCGCGGCACCGCGATCGGGTTCCCGATCGGGTCGATCCCGGCGGGCGGCGCCGACGTCGCGACCTTCCTGTCGTACGCCACCGAGAAGAAGCTCACGCGCGAGCCCTATCGGCAGCAGTTCGGCAAGGGAGCGATCGAGGGCGTCGCGGGCCCGGAGGCCGCGAACAACGCCGCGGCGGCGGGCGTTCTCGTGCCGCTGCTCACGCTCGGCATCCCGACCACCGCGACCGCGGCAGTCATCATCTCGGCGTTCACGACCTACGGCATCCAGCCCGGCCCGCTGCTGTTCGAGAATCAGTCCGCGCTCGTGTGGGCGCTCATCGCGAGCCTCTACATCGGCAATGCGGTGCTCGTGGTCCTGAACCTGCCGCTGGTGGGCCTGTGGGCGAAGGTGCTGCAGATCCCGCGGCCGTATCTCTACGCGGGGATCCTGGTCTTCGCCGGCCTCGGGGCCTACGCCGCCAACTTCCAGGTCTTCGACATCGCCGTGCTGCTGCTGCTCGGTGTGATCGGCTTCTTCATGCGCCGCCACGGATATCCCGTCGCACCGATGGTCGTCGGCGGCATCCTGGGGCCGATGGCCGAGGAGCAGCTGCGCAAGGCGATGGCGATCAGTCAGGGCGACCCGTCGATCCTGGTCCGCAGCCCTGTCTCGATCGTCATCTACGTCGCGCTGGCGCTGCTCCTGATCGGCGGATTCTGGCTGCGCCGCCGCCAGGCTCGCTTCGAGGCCGCGATCCCGGATGTCGACACGACGACGATCCGCGCGGTGGACGCGGAGATCGCGAGGCAGCTGGGTCGCGACTGACGATCCCGCGTGGGAGGGCGCTGGAGCGGTCGATCCGCCCCAGCGCCCTCTTCTCTCACCCGTCCCCCGTCAGTGGTTGCGGAGCTTGTCGATCAGCTCGTCCTTCTTGAGCTTGGAGACGCCCTCGATGCCGAGCTCCTTCGCCCGATCGCGAAGCTCGTCGACCGTGCGATCCTCGTAGTTCTCGGCGCTGCCGCCGCGCTCGCCCACGTCCTCGCGCCCGTCGCGGGCGGCGGCGTTCGCGATGCGCGCGGCCTTCTCCTTGGAGTTGCCCTCCTCGCGGAGCTTCTCGTAGAGCTCCTCGTCCTTGATGCTGCGGTTCGGCATGTCAGAACCCCTTCCCGCCCGTCACGGGCAGCACGGCGCCGGACGTGTACGACGCCTCGTCACTGGCCAGGTAGACGTATGCCCCGGCGAGCTCGACCGGCTGGCCCGCCCGGCCGAGCGGCGTATCGGCCCCGAACTCCTTGACCTTGTCGGCCGGGAATCCCGTGGCCGGGATGAGCGGCGTCCAGATCGGCCCGGGGGCGACGCCGTTCACGCGGATGCCCTTGGGCCCGAGCTCGGTGGCGAGCGCCTGGATGAACGCGACCTGCGCGGCCTTGGTCATCGCGTAGTCCAGCAGGCCCGAGGACGGCTGCGACGCCTGGATGGACGTCGTCACGATGATGGATGCCCCAGGCGACATGTGAGGCACGGCCTCGCGCGCGAGCACCATCGCCGAGATCAGGTTCGTGTGGAACGTCCGCTCGATCTCGGACACCTGGAGCGTGTCCACACCCTCACGCTGACGCTGATATGCCGCGTTCGGAATGAGGATGTCGAGGCCGCCGAGCTCGTCGCGCGCGGCCGACACGACCTCGATGCAGGCCTGCTCCTCGGTCAGGTCGGCCGGCAGCAGCACGGCCTTGCGGCCGGCTTCGCGCACATGGCGCTCGGTGACCTGCGCGTCTTCCTCCTCCTCGGGCAGGTACACGATCGCGACGTCGGCGCCCTCCCGGGCGAAGGCGATCGCGACCGCACGGCCGATCCCGGAGTCGCCTCCCGTGATCAGGGCTTTCCGGCCGACGAGGCGCTCCCGGCCCTGCCAGCTGGTCTCGCCGTGGTCGGGCTGCGGGTCCATCTCGCTCGTGAGCCCCGGCTGGGTGGGCTGCTCCTGCTCGGGGAACTCGCCCGAGGGCTCGCGCGGGTCGGACTGGTTCAGGGTGTCGGTCAAGGCAGCCTCCTTCGCGTGGTCGATGTCGCGTGCCACGCTACGGAGATGCGGCCGACCGCCCCAGGGACTTGACGTCCGCGGGGGAGTGGCCTACCGGGTGAACCGGCGCGTCAGTTTCCGTACCCCTCCTCGCCGAGCTCGGCGAGGATGCGGTTCAGGTCCTGGATCGTTGCGAAGTCGATCTTGATCTGACCCTTGCGCGAGGTCAGGTCGATCTTGACCCTGGTGTTGAGGCGGTCTCCCAGGCGCTCCGCCACGTCGTTGAGGAACGCCCGCCGCGCGCCCGGCTGCGGTTTGGGTGCTCGCGAACCCGGCTCCTCGGCGGCGATCGTCTTCGCGGCGGCCTCCGCGCCACGCACCGAGAGATCCTCGTTCACGATCTTCTCGGACAGTCGCTGCATCGCCTCGGCGTCCTCGAGCGACAGGATGGCCCGCGCGTGCCCCGCGCTCAGCACGCCCGCCGCCACGCGCTGCTGCACGGGAACCGGCAGCCGCAGCAGTCGGATCGTGTTGCTGATCTGCGGACGCGAACGCCCGATCCGCTTGGCCAGCTCGTCCTGCGTGATGCCGAAGTCCTCGAGCAGCTGCTGGTAGGCCGAGGCCTCCTCCAGGGGGTTCAGCTGCGAGCGGTGCAGGTTCTCGAGCAGCGCGTCGCGCAGCAGCGCGTCGTCGGACGTGTCGCGGATGATCGCGGGGATCTCCGTGAGCCCCGCCTCGCGAGAGGCCCGCGTGCGCCGCTCGCCCATGATGAGCTCGTAGGTCCCGTCGCCCTTGTCGCGCACCACGACCGGCTGCAGCACTCCGAACTCGCGCACGCTGTGCACCAGCTCGGCGAGGTCCTCGGGGTCGAAGTGTGTGCGCGGCTGACGCGGGTTGGGAACGATGCTGTGAGGGTCGATGTGCACCAGGCGGGCGCCGGGCACCGCCACGAGGTCCTCTTCCGGCTCGCGCTCGGCGACCGCCGTGGCCGTCGCGGCCTGCGCGGCGACCTGCTCCGCCGCCTCGTCGGCCTTCTTGAGCGACCCCCCGGGGAAGAACACGTCGACGGGGCGCGCCTCGCTCGACTCGGCCGTGGGGATCAGGGCGCCGATCCCGCGTCCCAGACCTGTCCGCTTCGCCATCAGGACTCCTTCTTCTCGGCGATACCGTCGCCGCGTCGCACGATCTCCACGGCGGCCTCGCGGTACGCGATCGCGCCCGCCGAGTTGCCGTCATAGGCGATCACTGTCTGACCGAAGCTCGGAGCCTCGGAAATTCGCACTGACCTGGGAATTAGTGTCCCCAGAACCTCGTCGGGGAAGTGAGAGCGCACCTCGTCGGCGACCTGCTGCGACAGCTTGGTGCGCGCGTCGTACATGGTCAGCAGGATCGTCGAGAGTCGCAGGCCGCGGTTGAGGTGCTTCTGGATCATGGTGATGTTGCCCAGCAGCTGGCTCAGGCCCTCCAGCGCGTAGTACTCACACTGGATCGGCAGGAAGACCTCTTCGGCCGCGGTGAACGCGTTGATCGTCAGCAGACCCAGCGAGGGCGGGCAATCGATCAGGATGAAGTCCAGCGGGGTGTCCAGATCTCGGAGGTACTCGTCGATCGCGGTCTTCAGCCTCTGCTCGCGTGCGACCTGTGTCACGAGCTCGATCTCGGCGCCGGCCAGGTGGATGTTGCTGGGGGCGCAGAACAGGGTGTCGGACTCCGGGCTCTTCTGCACCACGTCCGAGATGGGGAACCCGTCGATCAGGACGTCATAGATGCTCGGGATGTCCGCGCTGTGGGGGATGCCGAGCGCCGTGGAGGCGTTGCCCTGCGGGTCCAGGTCGATGACGAGCACACGCCCACCGAGCGACGCCAGGGCCGCGGCGATGTTGACCGTGGTCGTCGTCTTGCCGACTCCGCCCTTCTGGTTCGAGATCGTCATGATCCGGGTGCGCCCCGGGAACTCGACCTGGACGTCCGCCAGCGCGCGCCGACGAGCCGAGAGATCGGCCAGTTCGCGAGCCAGGGGAGTGTCGTCGGGGAGTGCGAACGACGCCGCCTTCTCGGACTGTTTCACGTGAAACACTCTTCCCTTCGCGAGCCGGCCGGTCTCTCCACCCTAACCTCTCCCACGGACACGTCCCGGCGTGTCGCCCGATGTTTCCAGACCGGGAACAGATGAGCCCGGCCGGTCATGACGCACGCGTCGATGGAGAGAGTTTCACGTGAAACATCACCCCAGCAGACGCAGGACGCCGGGGCACAGCTCCACACGCACGGGAAGCGTGCCGATCAGCTCACCGTCACCGAAGACCGCCGGCCACGAGTCCCGAGCGCCGGTTGCCGCGATCTCGACCGTGCGGCCCGGCGTCGCCGTGAGGTGCGCCGACCGCAGGTGCCGGCCCATCAGCATGGCGGGGAAGATGCGCGCGGCAGTGAGCCGACCGACGTCGGCCGCGAGGATGACGTCGAGGATTCCGTCGTCGACGCGGGCGGACGGAGCCACCGCGATTCCTCCGCCGATTCGCGGTGCGTTCGCCACGGTGACGAGCGCCCCGTCGCTCCGCCACTCCAGCTGCACCGCGCCGCGCTCGTCGAACACCGTCACGTCGTAGCCCCAGGCGCGGTACACCAGGATCTCCGCTACAGCGGCGAACACATAGCGCGACGAGCCGCGAGGCCACCGCAGACGGTTGGCACGGGCGTTCACAGCGCCGTCCAGCCCTGCCGACACCGCACCAGCGACCCAGCGCTCGCCCCCGGTCACGCCTGGGCCGCTCACCCGCAGCAGATCGACAGCTCTCGTCGACGTCCCCGCGAGCACCCCCGCGCGCACGGCCTCGATCGCACTGTCGGTGGATCGGGGGAGGCCGGCAGACGCCGCGAAGTCGTTTCCCGACCCCACGGGGACGATACCGAGGGGGAGAGCGGTCTCCGCCAGCGCTTGGATGCCCAGATGCACCATGCCGTCGCCCCCGACGACCACGAGCGCGTCGATCTGGCCCTCGGCGACCGCGCATCGCACGTTCGCCAGCGCCTCGACTGCATCGAGGGCCGAGAGCGAGACGGCCTCCGCGCCCGCGTCCATGAGCGCCCTGGCTGCTGCGGATCCGACCCGGCGTCCCCGCCCGCTCCCCGCCGTGGGGTTCACCACGAGCCCGACCCGCCGGATCATGCTCCTCACGCTACCGTCCCGGGATGTTTCACGTGAAACACCGCCAACCTCGCCGGGTCGTTGAGCGGAGCGACGAAGGAGCGGAGACGAAACGCACCTGTCCCGCCCCCCGGCGTCGCCACTGCGTCGTACTGCTCTGAAGCCGTCCTCGCGGTCAGCTCCCCTCGCGGTCGGCGAACCTCGCCGAGCCTGATGTTTCACGCGAAACGCCACCGAAGCGAGTTTGGACGCGTTTCGGCTCCGCTCAACAGCCAAGGAAGCGTCACCGCAGCTGCCTTGTCAGGTCGTTGAGCGGAGCGACGAAGGAGCGGAGACGAAACGCACCTGTCCCGCCCCCCGGCGTCGCCACTGCGTCGTACTGCTCTGAAGCCGTCCTCGCGGTCAGCTCCCCTCGCGGAAGCGCAGGTTTCACATGAAACACCGCCGGCGCAAGCTTGGACCCGTTTCGCCTCCGCTTCGCTCCGCTCAACGACCGGGGGTGAACCCAAGGGAGGGGGACGATACAGCATCAGAAGGCGATTGCTGGCGTCTCAACTCCGCTTCGCTTCGCTCAAGGACCCAAGCAAGCGGCACCGAGGCAGCCCCGTGAGCTCCTTGAGCAGAGCGACGAGAGAGCACGTACTCACCCCACGGCGTTGCGACCGAGGTTCGGCGCACTCATGGTCGTTGAGCGACGAGCGCCAGCGAGGAGACGAAACGCCCTGAAGCTCCCCTCACGGTCGACACCCCACCGCCCAAGCCCGGATGTTTCACGTGAAACGGCACCCGCGCAGCATTGTGAGGTCGTTGAGCGGAGCGTCGAAGGAGCGGAGACGAAAAGTGCTCCACCCACCCCACAGTCTTGGAACTCGGGGTCTGGCGTACTCATGGTCGTTGAGCGACGAGCGCCAGCGAGGAGTCGAAACGCCCTCAAACTCCCCTCACAGTCTGCATCTATCGCCGAGGCACGGGTATGTTTCACGTGAAACGTGCGCTTAGTTCGAAGGAGGCGACGTTTCGACTCCGCTTCTCTCCGCTCAACGAGCGGCGGGACGTGAGCACGCCGCAGCCTCACGTGTGTTTCACGTGAAACGGCGAGGGATCAGGCGCGGACGAGAGCCCGTACGACGCGGGTCTCCTCGGCGAGAACTCCCTCGCCGAGCACCTCCATGCGGACGTCCGACAGCTTGAACTTCCGGATCTGCTTCTGAGCCGCCTCGATCTCGGCCGGCGCGTTGTGGCCCTTGAGCAGGATGAGCTCGCCGCCGTCGCGGGCCAGGGGAGCGGTCCAGGGGATGAGCGTCCGCAGGGCGCTCACCGCACGGGCGGTCACGGCGTCCAGCACGCCCTCGTAGCGACCGGCCTCCTCGGCGCGGGCACGCTCGACATCCACGTTCTCCAGCCCCAGGGCCCCGACCTGCTCCTCGAGCCAGGCCACGCGGCGCTCCATGGGCTCGATCAGCACCCAGCGCACGTCGGGCCGCGCGATCGCCAGCACCAGGCCCGGGAGCCCGGCGCCCGATCCCACATCGCCGGCGATGCCGCCGGCGGGGAACAGGGGAGCGGCGATCGCACTGTTCAGGATGTGCCGCGTCCACAACCGCGGCAGCTCGAGCGGGCCGATCAGGCCGCGCTTCTCACCGTGCTGCGCGAGCGCAGCGGTGTAGGCGCGCGCGAGCTCGACGCGGTCGCCGAAGAGCTCCGCGGCGACCGCGGGTTCGGGCTCGAGCACGCCGGTCATCAGCCGCGGCGGATGACCGTGTGACGGTCGGCGCCCTCGCCGTACGACTCCGACGTCAGGCCGCGCTCCGACACGATGTCGTGCACGAGCTTGCGCTCGTAGCTCGACATCGCCGGGAGCGACGCCTGCGAGGCACCCTCGTCCAGGCGCGCGACCGCGGCGTCGACCAGCTTCTCGAGCTGTCGGCGACGGGCATCCCGCGAGCCGCCGATGTCGAGGATGAGCCGCGAGAACCGACCGGTCTTCGCCTGCACGGCGAGCCGGGTCAGCTCCTGGAGCGCCTGCACCGTGTCGGGGTGAGACAGCACGGACAGCGACTCGTCATCCGACTCGACCGAGACGTACGCACGACCCTGCTTCACATCGAGCGTCAGATCGCCGTCGATGTCGGCGATGTCCAGCAGGCCCTCGACGTAGTCTGCGGCGATGTCGCCCTCGGCCTCGAGCTCGGCGTTGCTGGGCGCGTCGCCGGTCACGGAAGTGCTGCTCATGTGGTCGTCCTCGATGGTCGGGAAGGAAATTGCCTGATCAGAAGGGGATTACGACTTGGCGGGAAGGCCAGCGGCGCCCTCATCCGGGTCCTCCGGCGATGCGGCGTCACCCGGGTTGCTCGAACCCCCCGGCTTCGGCGCCTGCTTCTTCTTCGCGCGCTGCTTGCCCATGGGCTGCTGACGCTTGTGCTGCTGCGCCTTGCGCTGCTCCGCCTCCTCGAGCAGGCGGCGCTGCTCCTCCTCGTACTCGGCCATCGAGACGACCTTGCCCTTGGAGTTGAGCGCCTTGCCGCGGCGCGCCAGGCGCTCCTCGCGGGCCTTCGCGGCCTCCGAGCCGGGCGTGGGGAGCTCGCGGATGACGACGAACTGCTGGCCCATCGTCCACAGGTTGCTGAAGAACCAGTAGAGCACCAGGCCGAGGGGGAAGAAGACGCCCGAGAAGATCATCGCGAACGGAATGACCCAGAGCATGATCTTCTGCATCTGGTACGCCTGGCCGGTCTTGGCCTCGGGGGACAGGTTCTTCGAGATGATCTGCAGCTGCGTGATGAACTGCGTCGCGATCATCAGGACCACGAGGACGAGCAGGATGACGATCGTCGCGACCGCGCCCTGGTCCCACGCCTCGCCGAGCGTCTGGTGGAACGGGGCGAGCTCGAACAGCTTGGCGTCGTTGAACTGGCGCGTCAGCTCGGCGTTGAGCAGGCCCACGCCGCCCGTGCCCGCCTGGGCGTGCAGCTTGACGTCGGACAGTGTGTAGTACAGCGAGAAGAAGATCGGCATCTGCACGAGCAGCGGCCAGCAGCCGCTGAGCGGGCTGGAGCCGTGCTTCTTGTACAGATCCATCGTCTCTCGGCTCATCGCCTCACGAGACAGCTGGTCGCGCTTTCCGCGGTACCGGTCCTGGATCTTCCGGATCTCCGGAGCGAGCTCCATCATCGCCCGCTGGCTCTTGATCTGCCGCACGAACAGCGGGATCAGGGCCGCACGGACGACCAGCACCACGCCGAGGATCGACAGCATCCAGGTGATGCCGCCGGCGGCAGGCAGGCCGATCGCGGTGAACAGCCAGTGCCAGGCGACCAGGATGAGCTCGACCACCCACTTGAGCGGGAAGAGGATGATTCCGAAGAAATCCACGAGGGATCAGTCCTTTCGACGGGGCACGACGAAGCCGTGTGGAGTCAGGTCAAAGCGGAAGGCCGGGTGCGGGCGCACGTCATCCTGTCCGCCGGCCGCCCAGGGATGGCAGCGGACGATGCGCGCTCCCGCGAGCACCGATCCTTTCACGAGTCCGTGCTGCTGCACGGCGGTCACCGCGTACGCCGAGCACGAGGGGTAGTAGCGGCACACGTCGCCGTAGATCGGCGAGATGACCGCGCGGTAGCCGTGGAGCAGCGCGATCCCGGCGTTCCGGGGGAGCAGCGCGACCGCCGCCACCGCGCCCGAGGCGTCCAGCCCGGATACGCGAAGACGCGCAGTCCCGCGCGCCGATGCAGGCAGCACGCTCAACGTGCGCCCCTGCGGGCGAGACAGCGCGTCACTTCGCTGCGGAGATCCTGGTACGAGGCCGTGGCCGAGGAGGGCAGGGCGCGGATGACCACGTCGGCGCCCTCGCGGACGTCGGGCAGCGCCTCGGCGCACACGGCCTTGAGGCGCCGCCGCACGGTGTTGCGCGTCACGGCGTTGCCCACAGCCTTGCTCACGATGAAGCCGAATCGCGCGGGGCGCGGCTCGGCCGTCAGCACGACGTGCGTCACCGTGTGGGCGCCCGCGCACCGAGCCCCCCGACGGACGACGAACCGGTAGTCGTCCCCGCGGGTCAGGCGTCTCGGCCTCGCGAGCACGGCCAGGATCGAGGTGGCGGTGGTGTTACGCCGACAGCTCGGCGCGGCCCTTGCCGCGGCGCGCGGCCAGGATGGCGCGGCCGGCGCGGGTGCGCATGCGGGCGCGGAAGCCGTGCTTCTTGGCGCGGCGGCGGTTGTTGGGCTGGAACGTGCGCTTGCTCATGGAATCACTCCGGAGAAGGTGTCACCGGATGAATGCTGCCGGAGACGTGGATGTGTACGGGAATGCTGCGAGGGCATAAGTCAACCGACCTAGAGTACGTCCGGTCCTGTGATTCGCGCAAACCCGGCGACAACCTGACAGTATCTCCACAGCGCCCCTCCGCGCCCGGCAGGGACACGCGCTCCCCGCTCCGCGCAGCCGGCCGACACATTTGCCGTCGGGCCGTCCGGTGACTAGCGTTGCAGAAGTTATCCACAGGCTGCGCGCACACCGTCGCGCCGCGACATCCCGCCCGGAAGGATGCCCCTGTGGATCGTGCAGGACTCATGAGGGGGGCCATGTCCATGCAAGACGTTCCGCCCGGACAGCGGATCCCGGATGTCCCGGTCTGGCGTGCCGTGCTCGTCGAGCTCGAGGGCGACGATCGCGTCACGCCGCAGATGAAGGGCTTCCTGAGCCTGGTCGTGCCCGAGGGAGTGATGGGGGGAACGCTCTACCTCGCCGTTCCGAACGACCTGACGGCCGCCCAGATCACCAAGCGCCTGCGCGACCCGATCATGGAGGCGCTCGCCCGCCTCGGCGACGACGCCCAGAGCTTCCGCGTCACGGTGAACCCCGAGCTCTCGGAGGCGCAGTTCCCGCCCGCGCTCGGTTCGACCACGCTGGGCGCTCCCGAGCCCGCGCAGCCGCAGCGGCCCGTCGCCGAGAACCCGACCGAGTCCCAGACGCCCAGCCGCAACGACACGCGCCTGAACCCGAAGTACACGTTCGACAACTTCGTCATCGGCCAGTCCAACCGCTTCGCGCACGCGGCCGCGGTCGCGGTGGCCGAGGCGCCGGCCAAGGCGTACAACCCGCTCTTCATCTACGGCGACTCGGGGCTCGGCAAGACGCACCTCCTGCACGCCATCGGCGACTACGCGCAGAGCCTGTTCGCCGGCGTGCGCGTGCGGTACGTGTCGAGCGAGGAGTTCACGAACGACTTCATCAACTCGATCGCGAACAACCGCGGCGCGGCCTTCAACGCGCGGTACCGCGACGTCGACATCCTGCTGATCGACGACATCCAGTTCCTGCAGGGGAAGGCCGAGACGCAGGAGGCCTTCTTCCACACGTTCAACACGCTGCACGACCACGACAAGCAGGTCGTGATCACGAGCGACGTGGCACCGAAGCACCTCACGGGCTTCGAGGACCGGATGCGCAGCCGCTTCGAGTGGGGTCTGATCACCGACGTGCAGGCGCCCGACCTCGAGACCCGCATCGCGATCCTGCGCAAGAAGGCGCAGTCCGAGCGGCTGTACATCCCCGACGACGTCGTGGAGTACATCGCGACCGTGGTGTCCACCAACATCCGGGAGCTCGAGGGCGCCCTCATCCGCGTCTCGGCGTTCGCGAGCCTGAACCGGTCGGACGTCGACATCCAGCTCGCCCAGAACGTGCTGCGCGACATCGTGGAGCAGACCGAGGACAACGTGGTGTCCGAGAGCGACATCATCACGGCGACCGCGGCCTACTTCAAGCTCACCGTCGACGACCTGTACGGCTCGAGCCGGTCGCAGGCCGTCGCGCAGGCCCGGCAGATCGCGATGTACCTGTGCCGCGAGCGCACCAGCCTGTCGCTGCCGAAGATCGGGCAGCTCTTCGGCGGCCGCGACCACACCACGGTCATGTACGCCTACAAGAAGATCAGCGAGCTCATGAAGGAGCGCCGCTCGATCTACAACCAGGTCACCGAGATCACCACGCAGCTCGGCCGCCGCTGACCCGCTCCCACGCATGCCCTCCCTGACGCTGCTCGACGACTATCAGGGGGTCGCGCTCGGCTGCGCGCCCTGGCATGAGCTGGACGGGTGGGACGTGCGGGCGCTGCGCGATCCGCATCCGGATGAGGATGCGCTGGTCGCGGCGCTCGCGCACGACACGGCCGTGGTCGCGATGCGCGAGCGGACGGCCTTCCCGGCGCGCGTGCTGGAGCGCCTCCCAGGCCTGAGGCTGCTGATCACGACGGGCCCCGCGAACGCGTCGATCGACACCGCGGCGGCGGCCCGGCTCGGCATCACGGTGTGCGGCACGCGGGCGTCGGCGGCGGCCGCCCCTGAGCTCTCCTGGGCCCTGCTGATGAGCGCCGTCCGCGACATCCCCGGCCAGCAGCGGGCCCTGCGCGACGGCCGCTGGCAGACCGGCGTGGGGTCCGAGCTGGCGGGGCGCACGCTCGGCATCGTCGGGCTGGGGAAGATCGGCACGCGGATGGCACGGTACGCCCGCGCGTTCGACATGCGGGTGCTGGCCTGGAGCGAGAACCTCACGCATGAGCGCGCGGCGGAGGCCGGCGCCGAGCTCGTCTCGAAGGCCGACCTGTTCGAGCGGTCCGACATCGCCACGCTGCATCTGCGGATGTCCGACCGCACGCGGCACATCGTCGGCGAGCCCGAGCTGGCCGCGCTCGGACCGGACGGGCTGCTGGTCAACACGGCACGTGCCGGGCTGGTCGACACCGATGCCCTGATCGCGGCCCTCGCGTCCGGAGCACTCGGGGGAGCGGCGCTCGACGTGTTCGACGACGAGCCGCTCCCGCCCGGGCACCCGCTCCTGAGGGCCCCGCGCACGCTCCTGACGCCGCACATCGGCTATGTGACGCGAGAGCAGTACGCCCTCTATTACTCGGATGCGCTCGAGGACGTGCGGGCCTGGGAGCGGAGCGCTCCCATCCGGGTGATCGCCGCACCCGCCGGCTGACCCGGCGCCGCCAACCGGACAGCATCCGGACGGCCCGCGCCGGCCGTCCGGCATACCGCTTCGGGCACGCTCCCCGTATGACGACGTATGCCCCGATCCGTCCTTGATAGCCGTTCCGGGCACCCTCTATAAGGGTTCTCCCCAGTGTGGAAAACTTGTGGATAACTGTTCAGACACGCCCTGAGCCATGTGAACGACACGCGGACCGGATGTGGAATCGCGGTGTGCGGCGGTCGACCGGGACGCGACGTCGTCCCCCATCCCTCCGCAGCCGATCCACATCTCACAGGCGTGTAGTTCCCAACGGACGAGCGGGATCCACAGACTTATCCACATTTTCCACAGCTGTTAACACGACTACAGAGATCTCTTCTCATCGGGTCCATGCGATGACCTTCTCGGGCTCGAACGGGGAAAACACAAGGATCCGGCGTGGGCACTAGCATGGGAGGCCCACGGTCCGTGGGGTGTGCAGTCATCGAGGGAGCGCTAAGTGAAGTTCCACGTCAACCGTGACGTCTTCAGTGAGGCAGTGTCGTTCGTCGTCAAGCTGCTTCCCCAGCGCAATCCCCAGCCGATCCTGGCCGGTGTGCTGATCGAGGCGACCGAGGACGGCGCCCTCGCGCTGTCGGCCTTCGACTACGAGGCCTCGGCGCGCACCACGATCGAGGCGACGGTCGACGAGCCCGGCACGATCCTCGTGCACGGCCGGCTGCTGTCCGACATCGCGAGCCGCCTGCCGAACGCGCCCATCCAGATGACCACCGAGGACGACGGCAACATCGCCCTCACCTGCGGCTCGGCGCGCTTCGCGCTCGCCTCGATGCCCGTCGAGGAATACCCCGCGATCCCCGAGGTCACGGGCGAGTCCGGGCTCGTGCCGGCCGACGACTTCGCGACCGCGATCTCGCAGGTCGCGTTCGCGGCCTCGCGCGACGACGTGACCCCGGTCCTCACCGGCGTGCAGCTCGAGGTCAGCGGCCAGCAGCTCAGCCTCGTCGCCACCGACCGCTACCGCGTGGCGCTGCGCGACATCGACTGGGACGGCGGGCAGCAGGAGGCCCACGCGCTCGTCCCGGCCCGCACGCTCCAGGAGGTCGGCAAGACCTTCTCGCACGGCGGCAACATCTCGATCGCGTTCTCGGGATCGGGCGACCGCGAGATCATCGCGTTCACGGCCGGCAACAAGACCGTGACGTCGCTGCTCATCAAGGGCAACTTCCCGCCGGTGCGCCGCCTGTTCCCCGAGCAGACCGAGCACTACGCGGTCGTCAGCACGAGCGAGCTGACCGAGGCCGTGCGCCGCGTCGCGCTCGTGCTCGACCGCTCGGCGCCGCTGCGCTTCACGTTCACCACGTCGTCCGTCACGATGGACGCCTCCGGCGGCGACCAGGCGCGAGCCTCGGAGTCGGTCGACGCCCACCTGCAGGGCGAGGACGTCACGCTCGGCCTCAACCCCCAGTACCTGCTCGAGTCGCTCGCCGCCGTGCGCAGCGAGTTCGTGCGCATCACGTTCACGTCGAGCGACAACGCCAACAAGCTCAGCCCCGTGCTGATCACGAGCCAGACCTCGGTCGACCAGGCCGGCAGCGACAGCTTCAAGTACCTCCTCCAGCCGAACCTTCTTCTGCGCTGATCTTGTTCTCCCGCTTCGCGGGGTAGTGCATGGAGACTGCGCGATCGCTCGCCCGACGCTCCGCGCCGGGACTCGCGATCGCGGGCTGTCGCTTCGCTCCATCCGGGGCGGACGTCGCGTTCTGGAGGTGGTCGGCAGTCGCTTCGCTCCACGCTCGCTTCGCTCGCACGACGGTAGAGCCCGTGGGCGGGGCGCATTCCCGGTCGTTGAGCGAGGCGAAGCCGAGTCGAAACGGATTGAGCGAGCGAAGCGAGTCGAAATCGGGCAGCGGCCTCCCCAGACCTCTGTCGGATCACGTCGTTAGGGTCGAACAATGCACGTGGAGCACTTGAGCCTGAAGGACTTCCGCAACTATGCGGAAGCCGAGCTCGAGCTCCGGCCCGGGGCGAATGTGCTCGTCGGGCGCAACGGGCAGGGGAAGACGAACCTGGCCGAGGCGATCGCGTACCTCGCGACGCTCGGCTCGCACCGGGTGTCCGCCGACGCGCCGCTCGTGCGGGAGGGTTTCGACGCCGCGTTCGTGCGGGCTCGGCTCGCGCACGGCGAGCGCCGTGTGACGCTCGAGCTCCAGCTCAACAAGCAGGGCTCGAACAAGGCGCGGATCGGCGGATCGCCCGTGCGGACGAACGAGCTGCCGCGCTACGCGCAGGTCGTGCTGTTCGCGCCCGAGGACCTCCAGATCGTGCGCGGCGACCCGTCGTCGCGCCGGCGCTTCGCGGACCAGCTGCTCGTGCAGCGCACCCCGCGGATGTCGGCCGTGCTCGCCGACTACGACCGGACCCTGCGGCAGCGCACCGCGCTGCTGAAGTCCGCCCGGGCCCGCGGGCTGCGCAGCGCGCAGCTGCCGACGCTCGACGTGTGGGACGACAAGCTCGTCGCCCTCGGCTCGGAGATCATCGACGCGCGCATCCGGCTCGCGCAGGACCTCGCGGCTCCCGTCGCGGAGGCGTACGCGGCGATCGCGGGAGAGGATCACCGCCCGCAGCTGGAATGGGCGCTGTCGGTGCGGGGCGGGGACCCCGAGGAGGGAGAGTCCGTCGACGAGCCGACCGCCGGCGCGACCGCCGAGCTGTTCCGCGCGGCGCTGCAGGCGAAGCGCGCCGCCGAGCTCGACCGCGGTCTCACGCTCGTGGGCCCGCACCGGGACGACCTCATCCTGCGGGTGCGCGGGCTGCCCGTGAAGGGGTACGCGTCGCATGGGGAGTCGTGGTCGGTCGCCCTCGCGCTCCGGCTGGCGTCCGCCGAGCTGCTGCGGGCCGAGTCGCCCGGCGGCGACCCCGTGCTGATCCTCGACGACGTGTTCGCCGAGCTCGACGCCGATCGCCGCGCGCGCCTCGCCGGCGTCGTCGCAGGGTACGAGCAGGTCGTCGTCACGGCGGCCGTCGCGGGCGATGTGCCCGAGGCGCTGCGCGCCAACGCGGTCCGCATCGAGGCCGGCCGCGTCCTGGGCCCGCTCAGCGAGCATCCGCTCGAGGCTCCCGTGGAGGGACGATGAGCGACGAGCTGCCCGAGACCCTCGCGACCTACCTGCGGCTGCGCGGGATGGAGCCGAGCAAGCGGGCGCAGTGGCGCAAGCGCCGGCGCCGCGGCTCCGAGGACGACGAGAACCAGCCGTTCACGCCCGGGCGGGATCCCGGATCCATCGGCGACGCGCTCGACGGGC
Organism: Microbacterium sp. MEC084; assembly: GCF_004514465.2. Classification (NCBI taxonomy): domain Bacteria; kingdom Bacillati; phylum Actinomycetota; class Actinomycetes; order Micrococcales; family Microbacteriaceae; genus Microbacterium; species Microbacterium sp. MEC084. The sequence continues at coordinate 36,371 of NZ_MYFP02000015.1, forward strand.
TCACCAAGGCGAACGGATGGGCCCCGCAGCTGGCCCGCGAGGACCTGGTGCGCCAGTGGGAGGACGTCGCCGGCGCGGAGACCGCGCAGCACTCCAGCCCGGTCTCGCTGGAGGGGGGCATGCTCACCATCCAGTGCGACTCGACGGCCTGGGCCAAGAACCTGTCGTACATGCGGGCGCACATCCTGACCCAGATCGTCACGAGGTATCCGGAGGCCGGTGTCGACTCCGTGCGTTTCGTGGGGCCCGACGTCCCCACCTGGAAATGGGGTCGCAGATCGATTCCAGGGCGTGGTCCGCGCGATACCTACGGGTGAGACACCTCCCGGGGTGTCCGGGTGGTTTTTCTCGCGTCTGAGGGCCCGTCAAGGCCGGTCGGAGGGGTCCCGCTTGGTAGGATGGCAGGGCACCCGGAACAGATGTGGAGCGCCACCTAGATGACGACCGACAACCCTCAGGACGAGACGCCTCAGAACGAGACGGGCGCACCGACGGATCCCGCAGGATCGACCGGCTCCGCCCAGATCGACGGCAAGAAGGTCGGAGGGGAGTACGGCGCAGACGCCATCCAGGTCCTCGAGGGTCTCGAGGCCGTGCGCAAGCGCCCCGGCATGTACATCGGCTCGACCGGGCCGCGCGGTCTGCACCACCTGGTGTACGAGATCGTCGACAACTCGGTCGACGAGCACCTCGCCGGACACTGCGACACGATCATCGTCACGCTGCTGGAGGACGGCGGCCTGCGCGTCGTCGACAACGGCCGCGGCATCCCCGTCGACATGCACAAGACCGAGGGCAAGTCCACGCTCGAGGTCGTGCTCACGGTGCTGCACGCCGGCGGCAAGTTCGGCGGCGGCGGCTACGCCGTCTCGGGCGGTCTGCACGGCGTCGGCTCGTCCGTCGTGAACGCGCTGTCCACGCGCCTCGACGCGGTCGTGAAGCGCCAGGGTCACGTGTGGCGCCAGTCGTTCCAGAACGGCGGCGTGCCGCTCGCCCCGATCGACAAGGGCGAGGCGACCGACGAGACCGGCACCACGATCACCTTCTGGCCGGACCCCGCGATCTTCACCGAGACCGTCGACTTCGACTACGAGACGCTGCGCACGCGCTTCCAGCAGACCGCGTTCCTCAACAAGGGCCTGCGCATCGAGCTGTACGACGAGCGCGCCGACTCCGAGGAGGAGGTCGCGCGCGAGGACGGCTCGACCGAGATGGTCAAGCGCCACAACGTCTTCCACTACGAGCGCGGCCTGGTCGACTACGTCGAGTACCTCAACAAGGTGCGCAAGGCCGAGCGCGTGAACGAGGACATCATCGTCCTCGAGCAGGAGCAGGCCGACGGCCGGATGTCGGTCGAGGTCGCGATGCAGTGGACCACCTCGTACAGCGAGAACGTGTTCACGTACGCGAACATGATCAACACCCACGAGGGCGGCACGCACGAGGAGGGCTTCCGCGCGGCGCTGACGACGCTCGTCAACAAGTACGCGCGCGCCAACAACCTCCTCAAGGAGAAGGAGGACAACCTCACGGGCGACGACGTGCGCGAGGGCCTGACCGCCGTCATCTCCGTGAAGCTGTCGGAGCCGCAGTTCGAGGGTCAGACGAAGACCAAGCTCGGCAACACGGAGGCCAAGGCGTTCGTGCAGAAGGTCGTGGGTGATCAGCTGGGCGACTGGTTCGAGCGCAACCCCGCGCAGGCGAAGAACATCGTGCGCAAGGCGATCGACGCCGCGACCGCGCGCCTCGCCGCGCGCAAGGCGCGCGAGACCGCGCGCCGCAAGAGCGTGTTCGAGTCGGCCGCGATGCCCGACAAGCTCAAGGACTGCACGTCCAAGGACCCGTCGATCAGCGAGATCTTCCTCGTCGAGGGCGACTCGGCCGGCGGCTCCGCCGTCGGCGGCCGCGACCCGCACACGCAGGCGATCCTCGCGCTGCGCGGCAAGATCCTGAACGTCGAGCGCGCGCGCATCGACAAGGCGCTGGGCAACAAGGAAGTCCAGGCGATGATCCAGGCCTTCGGCACGGGCATCGGGCCGGAGTTCGACATCGAGAAGGCGCGCTACCACAAGATCGTGCTGATGACCGATGCCGACGTCGACGGCCAGCACATCACGACGCTGCTGCTGACGCTGCTGTTCCGCTACATGCGCGGCCTGGTCGAGGCCGGTTTCGTGTACCTCGCGATGCCGCCGCTGTACCGCCTGAAGTGGTCGAACGCGCCGCACGAGTACGTCTACAGCGACCGCGAGCGCGACGCGCTCCTGAAGGAGGGCGCGGCCGCCGGCAAGCGCATCCCCAAGGAGGCCGGCATCCAGCGCTACAAGGGTCTCGGCGAGATGAACGACCACGAGCTGTGGGACACCACGATGAACCCCGAGACGCGCACGCTGCGCCAGGTGACGATCGACGACGCCGCCGCGGCCGACGAGATCTTCTCCGTGCTCATGGGCGAGGACGTCGAGTCCCGCCGCTCGTTCATCCAGCGCAACGCGAAGGACGTCCGCTTCCTCGACATCTGATCCGCGCCCCGCGCATCCGGATCATCGAGAGCTGAATCGAAAGACACATGGCAGACAACGAAGAGCGCCCCGACATCACCGCCGCGCACAACCACGGCCGCATCGACCAGGTCGACCTCCAGTCGGAGATGCAGCGCAGCTACCTCGACTACGCGATGAGCGTCATCGTCGGGCGCGCGCTGCCCGACGTGCGCGACGGCCTGAAGCCCGTGCACCGCCGCGTCGTGTACGCGATGTACGACGGCGGCTACCGCCCCGACAAGAAGTTCTCCAAGTGCGCCCGCGTCGTCGGCGAGGTCATGGGTCAGTACCACCCGCACGGCGACTCGGCGATCTACGACGCCCTCGTCCGCCTCGTGCAGCCGTGGTCGCTGCGCTACCCGCTCGCGCAGGGCCAGGGCAACTTCGGCTCGCCCGGCAACCAGGGCGCCGCCGCCCCGCGGTACACCGAGACCAAGATGGCCGCGCTCGCGCTCGAGATGGTGCGCGACATCGAGCAGGACACGGTCGACTTCCACGACAACTACGACGGCGAGACGCAGGAGCCGGCGGTCCTGCCGGCGCGCTTCCCCAACCTGCTGGTCAACGGCTCGGTCGGCATCGCGGTCGGCATGGCCACGAACATCCCGCCGCACAACCTCCGCGAGGTCGCCGACGGCGCGCTGTTCGCGCTCGCGCACCCGGAGCTGCCGCGCGAGGAGCTGCTCGAGGGCCTGATGAAGCGCATCCCGGGCCCCGACTTCCCGACCGGCGCGCAGATCCTGGGCACCAAGGGCATCCACGAGGCGTACCGGACCGGCCGCGGCTCGATCACGATGCGCGCCGTCGTGGAGATCGAGGAGATCCAGGGCCGCACGTGCCTCGTGATCACCGAGCTGCCGTACCAGGTCAACCCCGACAACCTCGCGGTCAAGATCGGCGAGCTCGCGCGCGAGGGCAAGGTCACCGGCATCGCGGACATCCGCGACGAGACCTCGGGCCGCACCGGCCAGCGCCTCGTGGTCGTGCTCAAGCGCGACGCGGTCGCGAAGGTCGTGCTCAACAACCTCTACAAGCACACCGAGCTGCAGACCAACTTCGGCGCCAACATGCTCGCGATCGTCGACGGCGTGCCGCGCACCCTGTCGCTCGACGGCTTCATCCAGTACTGGATCGCGCACCAGCTCGACGTCATCGTCCGGCGCACGCAGTTCCGCCTGCGCGAGGCCGAGAAGCGCATGCACATCCTGCGCGGCTACCTCGCGGCGCTCGACGCGCTCGACGAGGTCATCGCGCTCATCCGCCGTTCGCCCACGGTCGACGAGGCGCGCGCGGGCCTGATGGACCTGCTGAGCATCGACGAGATCCAGGCCGACGCGATCCTGTCGATGCAGCTGCGCCGCCTCGCGGCCCTCGAGCGGCAGAAGATCATCGACGAGGCCGCGGAGCTCGAGGCGAAGATCGCCGACTTCAAGGCGATCATCGCCGACGAGATGCGCCAGCGCGAGCTGATCCGCGCGGAGCTGACCGAGATCGTCGACCGCTTCGGCGACGAGCGTCGCACGCACATCCTGCACGGCTTCGACGGCGACGTGTCCATGGAGGACCTCATCGCCGAAGAGGACATGGTCGTCACGGTCACGCGCGAGGGCTATGTCAAGCGCACGCGCAGCGACAACTACCGCTCCCAGCGCCGCGGCGGCAAGGGCGTGCGGGGTGCGCAGTTGCGCGCCGACGACGTGGTCGAGCACTTCTTCGTCACCACGACCCACCACTGGCTGCTGTTCTTCACGACCAAGGGTCGCGTCTACCGCACCAAGACGTACGAGCTGCCCGAGGCCGGCCGCGACGCGAAGGGCATGCACGTCGCGAACCTGCTGGCGCTGCAGCCGGACGAGCAGATCGCGCAGATCATCGAGCTCAAGGACTACGCGGCGGCCGAGTACCTCGTGCTCGCCACGCGCAGCGGCCTCGTCAAGAAGACCCGCCTCGTCGAGTACGACACCAACCGCCAGGGCGGCATCATCGCGATCAAGCTGCGCGAGGACGACGAGCTTGTCAGCGCGCTGCTGGTGGACTCGACCGACGACATCCTGATGATCAGCCGTCGCGGAATGTCGCTGCGGTTCTCGGCGACGGACGAGGCGCTGCGCCCCATGGGCCGCTCGACCAGCGGCGTGAAGGGCATGTCGTTCCGCGGGGACGACTCGCTGCTGTCGGCGTCGGTCGTCCGCGACGAGGGCTTCGTGTTCGTCGTGACCGAGGGCGGCTACGCCAAGCGCACGCACGTCAGCGAGTACCGCGTCCAGGGCCGCGGCGGCCTGGGCATCAAGGTCGCGAAGCTGTCGGACGAGCGGGGCGGTCTCGCCGGCGGCCTGATCGTCTCGGAGGACGACGAGGTGCTCGTGGTCCTCGCCAAGGGCAAGGTGGTACGCTCGGCCGTTGCCGAGGTCCCCGCCAAGGGCCGCGACACCATGGGCGTGCTGTTCGCGCGTCCGGACAAGGACGACCGCATCCTCGCCATCGCCCGCAACAGCGAGCGCGGCGTGGCGGCCGAGGACGAGACCGAGATCGAGGACCCGTCCGCCGCCCAGACGACCGGAGACGACACAGACGCATGAGCACGGTAGCCGACAAGCTCGCCAAGAAGTCCACGCACAAGACGAACGCCAAGCAGGTGCGCCTGCGGCTGGTCTACGTCGACTTCTGGTCGGCCGTGAAGCTGTCGTTTCTGGCGGCCGTGGCCCTCGCGATCGTGACGATCGTGTCGTTCTTCCTGATCTACATGGTCGTGCAGACGACGGGCCTCATCGCCCAGATGGACGAGTTCTTCCAGAGCTTCACGGACGGCAGCCTGTCGATCACCCAGTTCATCGGCCTGCCGCAGGTGATGGCGTTCGCGACGATCGTCGCGATCCTGAACCTGGTCGTCGTCACGGTGCTCGGCGCCGTGATCGCCGGCATCTACAACCTGGCCGTGAAGGTCACGGGCGGGCTGCTCGTCGGGTTCACCTCGAACTGACACACGCGGGACCGGCCCCGATTGGCGCTCGCCGCGCGGATCGGGTAAAGTCTCTGAGGTTGAGGACGCGAGTCCGACGCCCAACTGGGGGTATAGCTCAGGCGGTTAGAGCGCTTCACTGATAATGAAGAGGTCCCAGGTTCAAGTCCTGGTACCCCCACCATCGAGAGCCTTCGCAGACGCGGAGGCTTTTCTCGTTCCCGGGTGTCAGCGGCCGCGCGGCAGGGTCGTCAGGTGGACGCCGACCGCGTCGAACACCTCGAGCACGCCGTCCCAGACGCGCGCCTCGTAGGGGACGCGGGTCCACTCCCTGGCCTCGGGGGGACAGGCCGCCTCGGTGTACGACAGCTCGGCGGGGAAGCGGTACACGTCGCCTTTGGCGGATCCGTCCGTCCCGGCGAACCAGCTGCAGCCGTCGTACCCCTCCACCGAGCCGTCGGCGTGCAACCTGATCCACGGTCCGTCCCCGTCCGCGCGCCACTCGCCGAGCACGCTGACGCGGAGCGGCGGGACGGAGCGGCTCAGGCGGGCGATCACGACGTCGTCCTCGTCATAGAGGACGAGCTCCCCGTCCTCCACGGCGAGCGACGAGGGGATCGAACGCAGGACGTCCGGGTCGTTCACGCAGGCTCTCAGGGTCTGCCCCCAGCCGCGATCCGTCATCAGCCGATCGCCCTCGAGCCGGGTCACGTCGGTCCAGATGCCGTTGCAGCCGTCTGAGCCGCTCACGCTCCCGCCGCCCGAGATGGTCAGATGCGGGGTGCCCCAGTCGCCACCCCACCGCGCGAGGAACGGCATGAGGTCGCCCCCGTCGTCGGCCTCCGCGCTCGCGCCGACGATTCCCGTCGTGAAGGCCATCGCGACGACGGCGAGCACGACCGCCCCGATGCGGCGTCTGTACATGAGCGGATCATCCCACCCCGCACCGTCCCGGACAACGGGAGCGCCGGGCGCCGGTTCCTGACAGCCGGCCGCGAGGGGCGCGATCCTCGGCCCTGTAGACTCGTCGAGGACATTCCCTCGGGGGCCTTAGCTCAGTTGGTAGAGCGCCTGCTTTGCAAGCAGGATGTCAGGAGTTCGAATCTCCTAGGCTCCACAATTTCCAAAGGGCTTCAGCGAGACATAGGTCTTGCGGAACCCCTCCTCGCAAGTGCGCAGGATATCCCTGATCAGACTTGGATTACGCGACAGCGCGGTCATCTACGCAGAGCGATCGGCAGCATCCGCGACGACCTCAACGGATGGTAGTAGATCAGTCTCTAATGGTAGTGATTGGTGTTGGCTGCGGTGCGTCTCGTGAGGCCCGGAAACACGCGGATCTGACTGCGCGTGAATCGGCCGTGCGCCCCGGGTCCGGGCACGGGCGGCGGCTAGGACCACACCTCCGCGCCGCGGGAGGCTTGAGCTAGCGCGAGCTCGCCGCGCGGATGAACACCACCCAGTCGGTAGTCTCCCGCCTCGAGGAAGGCGGTGGTGCGAAGAATTCGATCGACACCCTTGCGCGAACATTGGATTGCCTCGACCGGCGACGCGCCCGAGGGGGCTCGTCGGCAGTCGCGCGCGGATCATGTGTTGTAACCAGTTGAATCCGCCCTGCACACGCTCTTCGATGTGGTGCGCCCGATCAGCGACGCCAAGTGACGCCCATCGCCGCGTTCATGCCCCCGGGCGCGGATGCCGTCCGCGCCATGCTCTCGCAGGCGCGCGAACGCAGCACCATCAGCCTCGATCCGAACATCCGGCCGGCGCTGCTGGCCGACCACGCCGCCGTCGTCGACAGGTTCGAGAGGCTCGCCCGGCTTGCCGACATCGTCAAGATGAGCGACGAGGATCGGGAGTGGCTGTATCCGGGCGAGGGGGCGGACGCCGTCGCCGCCCGCCTCGTGGAGACCGGCGCGCCGCTTGTGGTGGTGACGCGTGGCGCGCACGGCGCGATCGCGATGACGCGGGACGGCTCCCGCGACGTGGCGCCGGTCGCCACTTCTGTGGTCGACACGGTCGGCGCCGGAGACTCGTTCATGTCCGCACTGCTCGGGAGCCTCCATGCGGCGTCGCTCCTCGGCGCGGCGGGGCGTGTCGCGTTCCCGCCGGGCGCGCTCGAGCCGCATCTGAGCATGGCCGCGCGCGCCGCCGCGATCACGGTGTCACGTGCCGGTGCGAACCCGCCTGACGCTCGCGACCTCTTGCAGTAGATGGTGGTCCCCCTTCGCCCGGAAGGGATCACCATGACGACGAACGACTCGGAGCAGCCGCTGCGGCTGCCGCTTCACGATCTGGCGCGCAGGCTGCGCGCGGGAGAGCTCGGCGCGGAAGAGGTGATGCGTCACTGCCTGGACACCATCGCGGAGCGAGACGAGGAGATCCGCGCGTGGGTGCACGTCGACTACGAGGGCGCGATCGCCGCGGCGCGCGACCTCGACCGGACACCGGTGAGCGAGCGGGGGCCGCTCCACGGCGTCCCCGTTGCGCTGAAGGACATCATCGACACGGCCTCCCTGCCCACGACCTACGGCAGCCGGATCTACGCGGGTCATCGACCGACGGTCGATGCCGCGGCCGTCCAGCGGCTGCGCGACGCCGGCGCAGTGATGGTCGGCAAGACGGTCACCACCGAGTTCGCGTCCTGGTCTCCCACTCCGACGCGGAACCCGCACGATCTCGCGCGCACCGCGGGTGCCTCGTCCAGCGGATCGGCCGCCGCCGTGGCGGCCCGGATGGTGCCGCTCGCGCTCGGCACGCAGACGGTGGGGTCCACCATCCGACCCGCGTCGTTCTGCGGCGTCGCCGCGATCAAGGCGACCCATGGCGCCCTCGACCTGACCGGCTTCAAGCGCACGAGCGCCCGTCTGGACACCATGGGGATCTTCGCCTCCCACGCCGCGGGCCTGGCGCTGGCGTGGCGCGTGCTGCACGCGTCCCCCGGGGTGCGCGGGCCCCGCGCGGCGGGGGCCGCCGGCGCGCGGATCGGATTCGTGCGCACCCCCTGGTGGGCGCAGGCGGAACCGGCCAGCCGCGCCGCGACCGAGTCGGCCGCTGCCGCGCTCGGCGCCGCCGCCGTCGAGCTGCCCCCGGCCTTCGACGACATCGTCTCCGCACACGACCTGATCGCCATGACCGACACCAGCCACGCCCTGCTGCCGGAGTATCGCGCACATCCGGAGATGCTCACCGATCAGCTGCGGGAGCGCCTGGGGGAGGGTCTGCGGACGGCGCCCGGCGCGTATCGCGCCGCCGTGCGCGTCGCCGACCGGGTCCGCACCGCGACGAGCGCGCTGTTCGAGGTCGTCGATGTGCTCGTCGCGCCCGCCGTCATCGGTGAGGCGCCGTTCGCGGAGGACGGCACCGGCGACCCGCTGTTCTGCCGGCCGTGGTCAATGCTGGGCAACCCCGTCGTGACGGTACCCGTCGCGTTCGGGCCCGCCGGCCTCCCGATCGGCGTGCAGATCGTCGCTCGTCACGGCGAGGACCTCCTGGCCCTCGACGTCGCCGCCCGGCTTTCGGACGCGATCGGTGCCGCGGCGATGACGGCGTCCTGACCGGCTGCCCAGGGGTGCCGCCGGTACCGGGCGGGGTGGCGCCGTCCGGCGCCACCCCACCCGCGTCTCCTACCGGGTCTCCCCGTTGAAGGTCCACTGCTCGCGGGGGATGCCCTCGACCGTGACCCAGGTGTCGGGCCGGCGCCCGCCTGGCGCGGTGCAGTGCTCCGCCACGACCTCGTCGATGGCCACCGCGAGCCGCCGGGCGAGCTCGGGGTCCTGCTGGAGGCGGTGTTCGAACAGCTTCACGGTGACGAGGGGCATCGCCCGCTCCCTTCCCTACGACCAGACGCGCGCGAAGCGGGCCTTGCGCTCCGCGCGAGCGTCGAGTGCCTGCTCCATCGTGACCGGGACGAATCGGACCTTCGCGCCCGGGCCCATCCGGGCGAACAGGTCCATGTCCGCGCTGATGACGGTCGCGGCCTGCGCGTAGCCGCCGCCGGACACCGCGTCGCAGTGCAGGACGATGGGCTGCGTGCCGCCGGGGATCTGGATCGAGCCGACCGCGTAGCCGGCATCCGTGATGTTGGAGGGGTCCTGGCCCGCGCCGAAGGGCTGCTCCTCCTGCTTCCACTCGGCACCCGGGCCGTCGAAGCGCAGCCCCATGCGGTCTGCCACGGGCGTCAGGGTCCATTCGGCCTCGGTGAGGTTGCGCAGCCCCTGCTCGGTGAGCTTGTGGTCGTACAGGCCCAGCATGATCCGCACGGTGAACTCGCGCCCGTAGTCGGGCAGCAGGTCTTCGGGGACCTCCTCCATGCGCGGCAGCGTGGCCTGCGGCGGCGCACCGACGGGCAGCGTGTCACCGGCCTGCACGGCGCGCCCCTGGACGCCGCCCAGGCGGCCGATCGGGTACGTGGAGCGCGACCCGAGCACCTCGGGCACGTCGATGCCGCCGGCCACGGCGATGAAGTACTTCGCGCCGCCCTTCAGCACGCCGAAGGACACCTCATCGCCCGCGGCGAGCTCGAGCCGGGTGTATCCGGCCCGTCGCTCCCCGTTGACGAGCACGTCGACGGGGGAGCCCGTCACGGCGAGCACGGTGCCCGCGTCCACGCGGAGCTTGGGACCCAGGTAGGTGCACTCCAGCACCGCCTCTTTGTCGGTGTTGCCGACGAGGCGGTTCGCGAGGGCGGCCGCGTACTGGTCCATGGCGCCGCCCTGGGGGATCCCGAAGCGGTAGTAGCCGAAGCGGCCGCGGTCCTGCACCGTGGTCGCCAGTCCCGGGGTGAGAATCTCAAGCGACATCCAGGGCCTCCAGAAGGGTGGTGTTGTACCCGGCGGGGTCGGCCAGCGCGTCGGCCAGCGTGAAGGTGACGGGCGCCTGCTTGTAGCGATACGTCCCGGCGGCGACCTCGGCTTCGATCCGGCGGTACTCGGCCTCGTCGACCGGGCGGTACTTGACGATGTCGCCCGTGCGGAACAGCACCATGAAGTCCGAGAAGTCCTCGAGCCGCTGCTCGGGGTCGTAGATGGGGGTCGGCGTGATGCCGAGCATCTGGTAGCCGCCCGCGCCGCGCACCGAGTAGTGCGCGGTGAAGCAGCCGCCGTAGCCGATCGTGAGCGCGGGCGTGTCGGTGCGCGGGCTCAGGTACTTCGGCACCTCGAGCTGCCGCTCGCGCGGCGCCAGCTGGAACAGGAACGGCAGGCCCGCCACGAAGCCCACCATCGAGACCAGCCACGGCGTCTCGTGGTGGCGCCGGATGAACTCGGCCGCGTCCGCCAGGCCGTTGACCTCGGCCGCGTAGTCCAGGTCCGAGCCGTTCGGGTTCTGGTGGTAGCCCTCGCGGAACCGCGCGGCGACCTCTCGCGTGTACGGGTCGTCGTACCAGACGGGCACCTCGATGATCCGCGTCTCGAGCGCCTGCACCGCCGCGCGGCGGACCTCGGTCTCGAGTTCGCGCGCCTTGGCCTCCAGGTCGGCGGAGGCGAGCTCGTCCGGGTTGAAGCGGATGAGCAGGGACGCGTTCGCGGGGCAGATGTCGACGATGCCGTTCAGCGCCGCCTCCTCGAGCCCGTGCGCCATGGCGGTGGCGACGAAGTTCGCCTCCAGGCTCATGTCCGGGGAGATCTCGATGAGCAGGAACTCGTCGCCTCCCCACGTGTAGCGGGCGCGGTCCGGAAGTGTCATGCGTCTGCTCCCAACAGGCCGGGTACGGACTCGATGTAGGTCGTGTAGTGCTCGGCGGCGGCGAAGTCCTCGAGCTCCACGAGGCGTCGCATCAGGGGCACGGTGGTCTTGATGCCGGAGATCTCGGTCTCGCCGAGGGCGCGTGCCGCCCGCGCCCGGGCCTGGGCCCGGTCCGGACCCCACACGATCACCTTCCCGAGCAGGGAGTCGTAGAACGGCATCACGGTCTGGCCCGCGGAGAAGCCGAAGTCGGCCCGCACGCCGGGGCCGCCCGAGAGCTGGAGGCTCTCGATCAGGCCGGGACTGGGCATGAAGTTGTTCGCCGGATCCTCCGCGTTGATGCGGAACTCGAACGCGTGCCCGTCGAAGCGGATGTCCTCCTGCGTGTACCCGAGCTTCTCGCCCGAGGCCACGCGGAGCTGCTCGCGCACCAGGTCGATCCCGGTGATCGCCTCGCTGATCGGATGCTCGACCTGCAGGCGCGTGTTCATCTCGATGAACGCGACCTCCTGGCGCTCCGGGTCGTAGAGGAACTCGACGGTGCCCGCGCCGATGTACTTCGCCTGGCGAGCCAGCTCCACCGACGAGGCGCGCATGCGCTCGCGCAGCTCGTCGGGCAGACCCGGCGCGGGGGCCTCCTCGATCACCTTCTGCTGCCGGCGCTGCATGGAGCAGTCGCGGTCGCCCAGGTGCAACCACGTCTCGCCGTCGCCCAGGAGCTGGACCTCGACGTGCCGGGCGCGGGTCACGAAGCGCTCGAAGTACACGTCGCTGGACCCGAACGCCGCGAGAGCCTCGGCCTGCGCCACCTCCACGGTGCCGCGGACGTCCTCGCGCGAGTCGATGCGCCGGATGCCGCGCCCGCCGCCGCCCGCCGACGCCTTGACCACGAGCGGGTAGCCGATGCTGTCGGCCACCGCCTCGATGTCGCCGTCGGTGTCCAGCGAACCCTCGGTGCCCGCGAGGACCGGCACGCCGGCCGCGCTCGCGGCCTCGCGCGCGCGGGACTTGTCGCCCATCAGCTCGATCGACTCGGGACTTGGCCCGACCCAGATCAGCCCGGCCTCTTGGACCCGTCGCGCGAATCCGGCGTTCTCGGAGAGGAAGCCGTAGCCCGGGTGGATCGCGTCGGCGCCGCTCACGGCGGCGGCGTGCAGGATCGCGTCCTGGTTCAGGTAGCTCAACCCGGCCGGCGCCGGGCCGATCACGTGGGTCTCGTCCGCGATGCGCTCGACGTTCGACCCGCGATCCGCCTCGCTCACCACCGCGACCGTGGCGATTCCCATTTCCTTCGCCGTGCGGATGACGCGGATTGCTATCTCGCCGCGATTGGCGATGAGCAGTTTCTTCACCTCTGGTGCTCCTTCTGCCGGACGCTGGTCAGTCGATCGTGGCGATGACGTCGCCGGGACCGACGGTTCCGTTGTCCTCGACCTCGAACGAGGTGATGACTCCCGCCACCTCGGTGCGGACTTCGCTGAACTGCTTCATGATCTCGACGATGCCGATGGTCTGCCCCGCCTCGACGGCGTCGCCGACCTCGACGAACGGCGCCTTGTCGGGGGCCGGCCGGCGGTAGAAGATGCCGGGCAGGGGGGCGATTACCTGTGCGCTCACGTGCGTGTTCTCCAATGGGTTAGGGGGTCTGGTTGCTGGTTGCCTGGCGCCGCTACTCTGCGAGCGCCCCGCGGACGGCCTCGGCGACCTCCACCGCGTTGGGCGTGTCGGAGTGCACGCAGACGCTGCCGAAGCGCAGCGGGATCTCGGTGCCGTCGACCGACAGGATCGAGCCCGTCTCGAGGGCGCGGCGGGTGCGCTCCGCCGCCGCCGCCGGATCCGTCGCGTGGGGCTGGCGCAGGATGATGAGGCCGCCGTCGGCGTTGTAGTCGAGGTCGACGTACAGCTCACCCACGAACTCGACGCCCTCGCGCTCGCTCACCCGCTGGTGGGCGGATCCGGCGATGCCGAAGATCGGCACGCCGTAGTCCGCCGCCACGCGCGTGGCCCCGGCCATGAGCTCCGCGTCGCGGGCCAGCATGCCGTAGAGGGCGCCGTGGGGCTTGATGTGGTTCAGCGGCAGGTCGTACTTCTTCAGGAAGCCGCTCAGGGCGCCGACCTGGTACCGGATGAGGCTCTCGACCTCCTCGGGCGTCAGCTTCATCTCGCGGCGCCCGAAGCCGACCAGGTCGGGCAGTCCGGGGTGTGCTCCCACGCGGACCCCGTTCGCCTTGGCGAGCGCGACGGTCGCCTCGAGCGTCTGCGGATCACCCGAGTGAAAACCGCATGCCACATTCGCGACGTCGATGATCGACATCAGGTTGGCGTCGTTGCCGAAGGTGTGGAGGCCGAAGGCCTCGCCCATGTCCGAGTTCAGGGAGATGTCTCCGCTGCGCTGTGCTGTCATGCTCATAAGCTACGCTCCGACTCGAGTTCAGGTGATTGTGCAAACGCAAAAGGGTCGCGCATGTCTTTGTGCGCAAGCAAGGAGGAAAGCATGCATGTCGCAGACCTGTTGACCGACCCGTCGCTCCAGCTTCGCCTCGAGACGCCCACCGGGACGAAGCGCCTCCAGCAGGAGGTGGCGCGCTGCGCGCCCATGGAGCACCTCGACCCCACGCCCTTCCTGGACGAGAACGTGCTGCTGCTGACGTCGGGCATCGGGATGAACTTCACCGAGCAGAGCATCTGGGACGGGTACGTCGAGCGCCTGGCGCGCGTGCCGGTCTCGGCCGTCGCGTTCTCCGTCGGAGCGGCGCACCGGGAGATGCCGCGCGGGCTCGTGAACGCGTGCACCGCGTACGACGTCCCGCTGCTGGAGGTCCCCCCCACGGTCCCGCTGCACAAGATCGACCAGTTCGTCGAGGAGTGGCTGCAGGCGGAACGGCTCGAGCAGTATGACCGGAGCTGGCTGATCGCGGACGAATGCGCCCGGCTGGCCAGCCAGGGGGCCGAGATCACCACGCTCCTGGCCGCCATCCACGCCTCCATCGACGAGCCGCTCGCCGTCTACGACGCGTTCGACTCGCTCATCGCGCAATACCCGGAGACCGCGACGTGGCGCACGGGCGCGGCGCGCCCCTCAGGGCCGGAGGTGCTGAACGTGAACCTGCCGATGGGTCTGAGCAACCCGTGCCAGCTCTCCGTGCGCGTCCACCAGTCGGCGCGCGAGCTGCAGACGCTCCTCGCCCCCGTCAGCTCGATCCTCGCCCTGCAGCTCAACCGCGCCGTCGCCGTGGACGCCAGCAGCCACCAGGACATGCTCCGCTTCGTGAACCGCTGCGTGGGCTGGTCGGAGTCCACCCGCAGCGACGTCGCGAACGCCTTCCACGAGCTCGGCCTCAGCCGGCAGGCCGAGACCGCGCTCGCCGTCGCGGACATGAGCGGCGACCACGCCGCCTCCGCGTGGAAGCTCCGCGACGCGCTGCACCGCGCCTTCCACAACGTCCGGGTCGCCGAGATCGACGACCGGATGATCGCGATCGCGCAGTTCCCCCGCGACGGGTTCCCCGCGGCCGCGGAGGCGCTGATGCGGTTCACGCCCGCGCTGCCGCTGGTGTATCGCGGACCCGTGTACACCATCGACGAGCTGCGCATCGCGCTCGTCCACGCGCTCGATCTCGTCAACCACACGCCGGTGCAGGTGATCGCGCCGGCCCTGGGCCTGAGCGCCGTCGTCGCGGCGGCCGCCGGCCGCGGGGCGCGGGAGTCGGCGGAGCGCTTCCTGGCGCCGCTGTTCGAGCACGACGATCAGCGCAGCAGCGAGCTGTTGCCGACGCTGCGGGCGTGGATCCGTCACAACGCCCAGGCGTCGAAGACCTGCGAGGAGCTCTTCATCCACCGGAACTCGCTGAGCTACCGACTGCGACGCATCGAGGAGGTCCTGGGCGTGTCGCTCGAGACCCTCGAGGGGAAGTCCACCTGCCTGATGGCCCTGAGGCTCGTCGACCTCGAGCCGTATTGAGTCCGGCGCGGCCCTTGCCCGCGCAACGCGAGGCGGGCCGCCGGGGTCTTCCCCCGACGGCCCGCCCGCGTGCGGCGCGCCCGTGGTTACGAGCGGACCGCCTTGGTCAGGCCGGTGCGGCTGTTCGGGTTCACGCGCCAGAGGATGGCGTAGATCGCCCCGCCCAGCACCGCCGTAAGGATCGGACCCCACGTGGAGCCGATGCCGCCGAGGTCCGGGTTGATCACGCCGAGCTGGAGCATCACCAGGCCGACGGCCGTCGCGACGATCCACGCGATCAGGCCGTTCGCGTTGAAGGTCCGGTAGTGGTGATCGCCGATCGCGGCGTGCTCGCCGTTCTGACCGCGGTTCAGCAGGATGTGCACCAGCGCGATCGCCACCCAGGCCGTCACCAGCACGCCCTGCCAGGCGAGCGCGATGAGCAGGTACTGCACGATGGGGAGCAGCATGCACAGGAAGATGATCACCGAGGAGATCAGCACCCAGGCGATGTTGGGGATCCGGATCTTCAGCACGCGCTCGCCGAACGCCTTCAGGTTCGCGGAGCTGAGGTAGTAGTTCGCCGTGTTGATGCGCGTCTGCGACGCGATGATCACGATGAGGCCCAGGATCCCCATCAGGCTCACGACCCCGCCGGCGAGCCCGGTCTCGGAGACCTCGATGCCGGGGATCGTGAAGGTGAGGAAGATGCCGACGAACGCGGAGAAGCCGTAGGCCAGCACGTAGAAGAGCGGGCCGAACGTGAGCGTCTGGTGGAAACGCACGTCCTTGCGCTTGCCGAGCGCCGCGTAGTCCATCGTGAACATCATCATGATCCAGATGCCCATGTACCCGGCGAAGGTGGCGAGCCACCCCGGACCGCCGCTGGCGAGGATGGCCGGCGCCTCGGGGGCCTGTGTCAGCCACGTGTCGCTGAAGCCGTACACGGCGCCGGCCCAGATGACCGCCGCGATGAGCCCGCCGATGTAGAGCGGCATCAGCCACCCGTTGAGCTTGTCGAGGAAGCGACGGACGCCGCCGATCACGAGCGGCGTGGAGTAGATCACGACGATCAGGCTCCACAGCCACAGCGGACCGCCGAAGGCGGCCGCGAACGCGTAGACCACGATGGATCCCTCGAACACCGCGTAATAGATCGCGATCAGGGCGAAGATCAGGGTCGCGATGGACGAACCCGCTCGCCCCAGGATCGAGCGGGAGAACTCCGCCACGGTGGTGCGGTTGTTGATGGCGTACTTCGACAGCACGGCGTTGATCAGGCCGTACGCGATGATGGTCAGCACCAGGCCGATGAGGGCCTGCACGGTGCCGTAGGCGAGCGCCATGGCCGCGCCGATGTACACGAAGAAGAAGGCGCTCGCCGTGCCGTACCAGGCCAGCAGCAGCGGTCCCTTCTTCATCTGGTCTTCGTCGTTGCCTTCTCGGGCAAGAGCATCCGTCGCCTCGACGTCGTCGTTGCTTCCGGTGATATTGAGAGTCACGGGTACCTCCGTTGTGTCCGCCGGGACCGAGCCGCGATCTAGTCGCCGGGCCCGGCTCGGACATGGGATGGGGTCCACCGCCGGCGGGTACCGGCGGTGTGAATCGCGGACGCACGGGGAACGCCCCGTGAAGCCGCGTGCGACACATTCTGGAGCCCGCGCAGGCTTTCGAATACTGTGCAGGCGCCGGAATGTCGACGCGCCCGTCGGCTATCTGCACAAACGGCCGGGACCCAGATGAGGTCGTGGTTACCCGCGCGTTTCGCGGCATGGGGTGCGGGCGATCCCGCCTCCTGCTCCGCGCCGAACGCGCGGGACGTCGGTCGCCGACGTCCCGCGCGGCCCGCTCAGGATGCCAGCAAATCGCCCACTCCGGTGCGCCGTTTCCCACCGAACGAGGTCGCCCGGGCCGGAGGGCCCACGGGATGCTCGCCGGGTGCGGCTTGTACGCCTCCGCGGGCGGCGACGCAAGCGGATGTGCTGGCCGCGCGGCCAGTCCTACCGTGCCGCCAGCCGGGTCGCCGCGCGCATGCGACGGGCCGCGGGACGGGATCGCTCGAGGGAGACCGAGGAGGCCGGAGTGAGCGCAGCAGAAGGCAGCGCGGGGCAGGCGGGACGCGCGGGGGCGGCGGTGCTTCCGCCCCGGCAGGCGGAGCTGCTGAGCGCCTCTCGCACCGAGCAGAAGGGCAACATCTTCCTCCGGTGGATCACCTCCACCGACCACAAGACGATCGGCTACATGTACCTGGTCGCGGCGCTGCTGTTCTTCCTGCTCGGCGGGGTGATGGCGCTGCTCATCCGCGCCGAACTCTTCCAGCCGGGCATGCAGGTGGTCCCCACCAAGGAGCAGTACAACCAGCTGTTTACAATGCACGGCACGATCATGCTGCTGATGTTCGCGACGCCGCTGTTCGCGGGCTTCGCGAACGCGATCATGCCGCTGCAGATCGGGGCTCCGGATGTGGCGTTCCCGCGGCTGAACGCGCTCTCGTTCTGGCTGTTCCTGTTCGGCTCGCTCGTCGCGGTCGGCGGTTTCCTGACGCCGTCGGGGCCCGCGTCCTTCGGCTGGACCGCGTACCAGCCGCTCTCCAACGCCACCTTCACCCCCGGCGTGGGGGGCAATCTGTGGATGCTGGGCCTGGGCCTGTCGGGCTTCGGCACGATCCTCGGCGCCATGAACTTCATCACCACGATCATCACCATGCGCGCCCCGGGGATGACCATGTGGCGCATGCCGATCTTCACGTGGAACACGCTCATTGAACCGGCCTGGGTTTCGTTCCTATCGGTTTCCCTGTCCGGCGGTCGCCGGGGAGGCTGATCCGAGGTCAGCGTAGTACGCGTCCTCGACCTCGGCCGGGGTGCGCATGCCGAGCTCGCCATGGAGGCGTTGGTGGTTCCACCACCACACCCATTCGAGCGTCGCAAGCTCGACCTGCTCGACCGTCCGCCAGGGCCCGCGCTGGCGGATCAGCTCGGTCTTGTAGAGGTTGTTGATCGCCTCGGCGAGGGCATTGTCATGCCTGTGCGGCGCGTCTGCGCGGAACCGTCGTTGGACGAGGTCCCGCGGCAGGGATTGCGCCTTGTCGGGCCTGGTCGTGAACGCCTTCTTCGACTTGCGAACCCCACGCACTCCCGCGAGGCGCATGAGGCGTTCGGTCTGGTCTCGGCCGATGTCCCATCCCTGACGTTTCAGGACGGCATGCATCTTCCGCCGCCCGTAGACGCCGTAGTTCTCCGCATGCAGCCGGGCGACCTCGGGCACCAGCAGCTCGTCCCGCAGCTGCCGGGCGGAGACGACGCGGGTCTTCGCGGCGCGATACCCGCGGGACGTGATGAAACCCTGCACTGCCGGGCGCAGCGTCCGGCAGATGAGCTCGACCCCGAACCGCTCTCGATATTCGTCGATGAAGCGGATCATCTCGGTCAGGGCCGGTCGAGCTCCTTC